>JARLGM010000032.1 GCA_031292755.1 Candidatus Sulfopaludibacter sp. | reverse complement strand
ATCGCGATGTCCCCTCGGCGAATCACTCACCAGAACATTTTCCGGGTGCTGCTGGCCGGCTTCGGGCTGGTGATCGCCTTGCTCCTCGCCGCGGCCCTGGTGAGCGTGCGGAGCATCGACTCCATCCAGCAGAACGCCGCCAGCCTGGTGCGCGAACAGTCGGTCACCAACCGCCTGATCGATGAACTGCACAAGCAGCAGACCAGCCTGAGCGAAGTATTTTCCGTTCTCGCCCGCGACCCCGATTCGGTGGATTACGACCGCATCATGAGCCAGCTTGCCGAAGCCGATCGCGATATCGACCGCATCTCCACGGAAGGCGCGCAGACTCCCGAACGCGAATTGTGGACGCGCCTGCGCCAGACCTCCGCGGACTTTTCCCGGGAGGCCCGGCGCATTCTCTCGGTCGAAAATCCGGAAACCTTCCGCTCCCTGGATCTCTTCCGCGATCACGAAGCCTTCATCGCCGTCGTGGCGCGCCTCATCGAGTCCGAGTATCGCAAGGTGAGCGATGCGCAGCAGCAGATCGACCGGCAGAGCACCCGCCTGCTCGACGATTCCTTCCTCTTCGCCGCCGCCAGTGTGCTGCTCGCGCTGGTCTTTGCCGGTGTCACGGTGCGCATGGTGTTGCAACTCATCCGCGAGATGGACTGGCAGACGGCGGAACTGGGCCGCGTTTCGTGGCACATGCTGGAAGATCAGGAGTCCACCGCGCGCCGCTTCTCGCATGAGCTGCACGACGAATTGGGGCAATCGCTTACCGCCGTGAAGACCAACCTGGCGGCCCTCGATTCGCAAGACCCGGTCAACAGCGGCCGGCTCGCGGATTGCCTGCGGCTGGTGGATGAGGCCATCGGCAACGTGCGCCAGATGTCGCAGCTCCTGCGCCCCACCATCCTCGACGATTTCGGATTGGAGGCCGGGGTCCGGTGGCTGGCGGAAGGCTTCTCCGCGCGCACCGGAATCGAAGTGGACTTCGATTCGAACTATGCCGGCCGCTTGCCCGATGAGACCGAAACGCACCTCTTCCGCATCGCCCAGGAGGCGCTCACCAACGTGGCGCGTCACGCCGGCGCAAAACACGTGCATGTCCGGCTGCAATCGCACCACGGCGAGATCTGCCTCAGTATTCAGGACGATGGCCACGGGCTGCCGCGCGCGCCGGCCGGACCCTCCGCGCCGCCTGATTTGAGCAAGCGTCCCGCTACCCTGGGGATGAGCGGCATGCGCGCCCGGGCACGCAGTGCCGGAGGCGATCTGGCTGTGCGTTCGCGTCCCGGCGAGGGTGCTTTAATTGAAGTGCGGGTGCCGCTGAGAGATGAAACGAATTCGAATTCTGCTCGCTGACGATCATGCCGTGGTGCGCCAGGGGTTCAAGATGATCCTGAGCGCGCAGTCCGACATGGAGATTGTCGGCGAGGCCGGCAATGGCCGTGAAGCCGTGGAGCTGGCCGAAAACCTCAAGCCGGAGATCGTGGTGATGGATGTGGCCATGCCGGAGCTGAACGGCATCGAGGCCACGCGAAGACTGGCCGCCTCCACGCCGCACACCCGCGTTGTGGCATTGAGCATGCACAAGGACAACGTCTACGTCCGCGAAATTCTGCGCGCCGGCGCCCGCGGGTACCTGCTGAAGGATTCGGTGGCCGCGGACGTGGTGGCCGCCATTCGCGCCGTGGCGCGCGGCGAAAGCTATCTGAGCCCGGCGGTCTCTAACGCCGTGCTGGACGATTATCGCAAGCACGTCACCAACCCCATCGACCTGCTTACCAGCCGCGAGCGCGAAGTGCTCCAGATGCTGGCCGAGGGCAAGACCAATAAGGAAATCGCCGTCGTCCTGAATCTCAGCGTCTACACCGTGGATGCCCACCGGGGCCGCATCATGGAGAAGCTGAACGTGCACAGCATCAACGAGCTGGTGCGCTTCGCGGTGCGCAACGGACTGATCGATTGATTGGACTCCGCTTTCGCCCGTGCGTGTTACAATCGACCACACTCACAGAGGGGTGAGGACTGTGCCCGAGACAGTTGGCAGTTTGTTCGCACCCGGGCAATTGGTCGCCGGACGGTTCCGCATTGTCCGGGAACTCGGCCGCGGTGGAATGGGCGCGGTGTACCAGGCTATCGACGAAAAGCTGGTCCGCACCGTCGCGCTCAAGACCGCGCAGCCGGGACACGGTCACCGGTTGCCTCCCGAAACTCGCGCGGCGCGCGAAGTCAGCCACTTCAACGTGTGCAAAGTCCACGACCTCCACTCGGTGGAAACACCACAGGGCGAAATTGAATTCCTCAGTATGGAATTCATCGAGGGGGAAACGCTGTTCGCCCGCATTCGCACTCACGGCGCGCTGCCGCCGGACCAGGTTCGCGACTTGGCGTTGCAGTTGTGCGCCGGCCTCGCCCAGGCGCATCGTCAGGGCGTGATTCACGGCGACTTGAAGCCCGCCAACGTGATCCTCTCGAAGACGCCGGAAGGCGCCTTCCGCGCCGTCATCACGGATTTCGGACTGGCCCGCTTTCACCCCGCCGGAGAGGAATTCCCGGCCCACAGTGGAGCGGCCGGCACTTACGATTACATGGCGCCGGAGCTGTTTCACGGCGCACCGCCCAGCGTGGCTTCCGATCTCTATGCGCTCGGCGTGGTGTTTCACCAGATGCTGACCGGCGGCGCCGCCCGCTGGGAAGATACGCCGCCAGAGGTCGCATCGCACGATAGCACCCTGACCCTCAAACAGGTGCGTCCCGGTCCGCAGCAGGCGCGGCGCTGCGCTAAGCTTCCCAAACCCTGGAACGGCGTCGTGGCGAAGTGTCTGGCTCCGCTGCCCGCCGATCGGTTCGAGTCCGCCGATGAGGTGGCCGGCCGCCTCCTGCCGCGCCGCTTGCTGCGGCGCTGGGCGCCGGCCGCAGTGGTGCTGGCCGTTGCGTTGGGCGCCCTGGCAGTCTGGCCCGGCCGGAACGCCGAGACGCCGGTTCGCCTGGCGGTTCTGCCCGTCACCGTGCACGGCGCGCCTGTGCCCACTTCCGACGGGTTGGGACTCGATATCGCCGACCGTCTGTCCGGTCTCCGCCACGCCTTCACGGCGATTCCGCCTGCGGAGGCCGTGCGCGCCAAAGTGGAGACGCCTCAGCAGGCCAAGGCGGCTCTGGGCGCCACTCACGCTCTGAAGATCGACCTTTCGAATTCCGGCGCTCAAGTGACCGTCGATAGTGCGATCGTGGACGCCGCCACCGGCGACGTTCTGGGCCGCTTTCATCACGTCTACGCGCCGCGGGAGGTTTCGGTGCTGGCCAAAGCGCTCACCGCCACCGTCACCGGGGCGTTCCATTTGCGCGCGCCGCCGGAAACCGTATCCGCCGATGCCTACTCGTCTTACATTCAGGGCATCAACCTCCTGCGCCGCGACCTGCTCAGCGCCGATGAAGCCATCCCGTTCCTCGAAGAGGCCATCCGGCGCGATCCCACGGCGGCCGATCCCTACGCCGCATTGGCCGAAGCGCAGATGCAAAAGTCACAAAGGGGCGGCGGCCCCGCGTACCTCGATTCCGCCGGACAGAACGTGGCCAAGGCGGAGAGCTTGAACCCGGATTCGGTCAAGGTGCTGCTGGCTGCCGGACTCTACCGGCGAGAGCGCGGCCAATATGAGGAGGCCATCCAGGCCTGGCAACGGGCTGCCGAACTCTCCCCCAACAGCGCTGCGCCGCGCGATCGCCTGGCCGGGTTGTACACCCGCATGGGCCGGGCTGACGATGCCGTTAGTGCCTTTCGCCAAGCCATCGCCGCCGAGCCGGAGTATTATCTGCCGTATCTGGATTTCGGGTTATTCTATCTCTCCCGCGCCCAGTATAAGGAGTCCGAAGAGATGTTCCGCCATGTTACCGTGCTCATGCCGGGCCTGTCTTCCGGCCATATGGATCTGGGTTTGGCGCTGATGGAAGAGGGCCGCCTGCAGGAAGCCGAGAAAGCCCTGCTGGATGCGCGCGGCATTCGCCAGGACTCCCGCGTGCTGGTCAATCTGGGCGCGCTGTACTATCAGGAACAGCGCTATGCCGAGGCCGCCGCGCTCTTCGGGCAGGCGGCCGCCGGGGAACCCTCCAACGCTACCATCCTGGAAGACCTCGGGGATGCTTACCGGTATCTCGGGCGGACCGCGGAGATGCGGTTGGCGTACCGGAAAGCCCTGGATCTGGAGTCGGCGGCACTAGGCCGGAATCCCCGCGACGGGGTCGCTCATGCGCGGCTGGCTTTCGTCCTGGCGGAGTTAGGGGACAGGAACCGCGCCTCCTTCGAGATGGCGCAAGCCTTGGCCCTCAGCGGCTCCGATCAGGATGTCATTGTGGATGCGGCGCTCACCTATGAAGCCTTGGGGCAGCGCGATAAAACCCTCGCAGTGCTGGCCGTCGCCCCCTGGCGCCTGCTGCGGGCCTTGACCCAGCAACCCGACGCGAAGAGCCTGATGAAGGATCCTCGCTTTCAGCAGTTACTCGCAAAGAGACCTGGTCAATAAGTAAAGGAGAAGAAATGGCACACCAAACAATCACGCTCACTTACGACTTTGCTGCCGATGCCGTACAAAGCGATCCCCCTACCATCATGCTGGAGGTGGGTGACACTGTTACGTTTACTTCCGCCCAGGGACCGGTGAACATCCTGTTCCTTCCGGCGGGACATTTTTCCGCCGGCGAATTCCACCCCGGCGATCAACCGGTCCAACGTCTGCTGCCCGGCAAGGCCAAAATTTGCTGCGGAGTGGTGGTCGATGGCCAGGTCTGGGGCTATCCCGATCATCAACGGTTCGGCCACCAGATCATTCCCGATGGCACGGCGTAGGACACGTAGGACCACCGCCGGTTGAGCCGGATTCGGGATTCTGCTATCCTCAAAAGGTTGAATTTATAACAACATAGCATTCCCGGCCGCGCGAGGCCGGGCCTACCTGCGAGGTTTCACATGTCAGGCCATTCCAAATGGGCCACCATTAAGCACAAAAAGGCGGCTACGGACGCCAAGCGCGGCAAGGCTTTTACGCGCATTATCAAGGAAATCACGATCGCCGCGCGAAACGGCGGCGATCCCGACTCGAATCCGCGCCTGCGCACCGCCATCGTGGCCGCTAAAGCCGTCAGTATGCCGGCCGACAACATCAAGAAAGCGATCATGCGCGGCACCGGCGAACTGGAAGGCGGCCAGATCGACGAAATCATGTTCGAAGGCTACGGCCCCGGCGGGGCCGCGGTACTCGTCAACGTCGCTACTGATAATCGAAACCGGACGGTCAGCGAACTCCGCCATGCCTTTTCCAAGAATGGCGGAAACATGGGCGAGCAGGGCAGCGTCGCCTGGATGTTCGAGCGCAAAAGTCAGATCCTGATACCCAAAGAAAACGCCGGCGAAGATCAGCTCATGGCCATTGTTCTCGATGCCGGAGCGGACGACCTTCGCGACGATGGCGATCAGTGGGAGGTGGTTTCGCCTCCCGAAGCTCACGAGGCCGTTCAGAAGGCCTTGGAATCCAATAAGGTGGCGTCCACCGAAGCCGCTATCGCCATGATTCCCAAAAATCTGGTCAAGCTGGAAGGGAAGAATGCCGGCGCGATGCTGCGGCTGAACGACGCCCTCGAAGATCACGACGACGTGCAGAGCGTGTACTCCAACTTCGATATCGACGAGAAGGAACTCGAGGCGCTCGGGCAGTAGCGTGCGGGTCCTTGGTATCGATTGCGGCTCGGAGCGGACCGGTTACGGCGTAATCGAAAGCGACGGCGGCGTTCATCGCCTGCTGGCGAGCGGAGTGATCCGCACCAATACCAAGTGGCCCTTTGAGAAGCGGTTGCTGGAAATAGCCTGCGGGTTGCGCGAGTTGATTCGCGAGCACGCGCCCCAGGCGGCGGCGGTGGAAGAAGTGTTTTTCGCGGCCAATGTGAAGACGGCGCTGAAGCTGGCGCATGTCCGCGGCATCGCGCTGCTTTCCATCGCGGAGGCGGGGATGCAGTTCGCGGAGTATTCTCCGCTCGAAGTGAAGATGAGCGTGGTGGGGTATGGCAGGGCCGAAAAGTCGCAGGTGCAGTTGATGGTCCGGTCGCTGCTGCGCCTGCCGCAGGCGATTGAATCCGAAGACGCCTGCGATGCGCTGGCGGTGGCCATCTGCCATGCCACCCATGAAGCTACCCGGCTGCTCACCGGGGCGCAGCCGTGAGGGGAAACATGAAGTGGACCCTGATTTTTGCCTTTGCGAGCCTGCTGCTGGCAGGCGATGAACCGAGCCTTTTCTACTCGCGCGATTTTCCCGGAAGCACTCCGGCTTATTTCCAGCTCACCGTGCAAAAGAGCGGCGATACCGACTACCGCGAGGCTAAAGACGACGACCTGCCCCTGAAGTTCAAACTCTCTTCCGCCGAGGTGCAGGCGGTGTTCGACCTGGCCGAAAAGCTGGATCACTTCAAGCATCCCCTGGAGGCACCCGTCAAGGTGGCGTTCATGGGAACCAAGACCTTCGGCTGGGACGTGGGCGGCCAGAAGACCGAAGTGAAGTTCAACTATTCGACGGACCCCAACGCGCAAGCCCTGCTGGACTGGTTCGAGCGCATGGCCGAATCCGCCGAGCACCGCATCGACCTGGAGCGCGCCGCTAAGTACGATCACCTGGGCGTGTTCAAAGCCCTGATGCTGCTCGGATCCGCACTCGAGCGTGGGCGCCTGGTGGCGACCGATCAGTTCCTGCCTATCCTGGACCGCGTGGCTAAGAACGAAAACTATATGCACACGGCGCGCGCCCGGGCTGCCGAAATCGCCGAGGCCATCCGCGGCGCGCAGCCGCAGCAGTAGGGGCGCCTTACATCTTTACCAGCCGGATATTGCTGTTCGAGGTGTTCAGTTCGAACAGCCCGCCGCCGTGGCCCAGCATGCCTTCCAGATGGTTCTTGCTGATTTCGCCCTGCACCCGCATATCGAATTCGGTGGTGATGGAGCCGTTGCTGGTGCGCGCAATCAGCCGGGCATTGGGCTCGGTAGGCACGCGGACGGTAATTCCGTTGTTGGAGGTATTGACCCGCACGTTGCTGGAGAAATCCGCCGGCAGCGCCAGGTCCACCGAACCGTTGGTCGATTCCACGCGAACGGGTTTATCGGCGTGCTCAATCTTCAGGTTCACGCTGCTGTTGGAGGTGTGGGCATCCACGGCGCCGCGGACACCTTCGATGCGGATGTGGCCGTTGGAGGTGTGGATGGTCACGTCGCCATCCACGTGCGACAGTTCCACCGAACTGTTGCTGGTTTCCGCGCTCAGTTGGCCGCGCAGGTCCTCCACCCGGATCGATCCATTCGAGGTGTGCAGACGCGCGGGGCCGGCGCCGTCCATGGTGCGAATCGAACCATTGGAGGCGACAATGCGATCCAGGATAGCGCCCCGCGGTACCTTGATCACAAAGCGGGCGCCCAGGTGGTTGCGGCGTTCCATGGGCCGCGCCACGCGCACGGAGATGGAATCCGGCGAATTGCCGATGTCCACCTTGAGCGAATCGGCCGCATCCTGGGTGGGGCCGTACTTAGTGCCGCTGATATCTACAGTGGCTTGATCCCAGCCGGAAATCTCTATCGAACCGTTGAAGGTTTCCACTTCCAGACGGCCGTCCGCATGCATGGGATAGTTGTAGTGAAAGTCGCGGTTGTACCGTCCGCCACTGTCGAAGTCTTCAATATCGCAGGCCGTCAGGGCAAGTAGCGCGGGGGCCAGCAGGGGAATCAGGAGCCTTGTGCGCATAGGTTTCCTCAATTCGTACCATACGGCTGCGCCCGCCGGTTTGTTCCCGCGATTATCCCCAGATCTTGCAGCGGGGACATTTCCAGCCGGAGCCGCTGGGGCGGGTCGGGTGCTGGATTTTGGCTGGCGGATTGAAATCGTGGTACAGGCCGCACTCTTTGTCAAAAGCTTCCTTGGGCGTGGCGTAATATTCGTATTTAAATCGCTTGTACTTGCCGACGTGCTCCTGCAGACGCTGGCTCACGTCGGTGTCGGAGCGGCCGCAGTAACTAATGTGAAAACCACCCTCCTCGTGAGCCTGGTCCAGCACGTAAGCGCCTGGAGATGTACTGGAAACTTCCTGATTAATTCCTGAGGCTGTCAATGCAAACGGTCCGCGTAACCCGGTCTCTGCCATTCGTTTGAGGTGCTCCTCTCTCTTAATACAAATGATGGTAACGCGAACGCATCTCCCGTGTGGTGCGGTCCACATCGGCAATGGCCCGGCGGACTTCGCGGCGCGCTTCGTCAGCGGTTTCCCGAGCTTGCAGGCGGGCTTCGCTGGTGGCCCGGCGGACCTCGACGCGGGTGCGCATCATTTCCCGTTCCGTTTCCCTTCTTGCCTGGCGCACCTCCCGCGAGATTTCCGCGCGCTCCCGGGCGGCTTCGGCGCGGGCGCGCCTTGCGTCGGCCTGATCCCACCAGTCGGTGGCAGCGAATATGGGGGCCAGCGCCAGTAGGGCGATCAATGCGAGTTTCATTCGTCCATGTCCCTTCATTGCTAATACTCCGAACCGGCGATTTGGTTACGTGGATTGGCGCATATTTTTGAGGTATGTCTTCCACCAGGCTTCCCGGCCCGGGGCATCGAAGCGCTCCTCCCATTCCTTCCGGAAGGACGCGGCATCCTGCCCGGCCCGTTCTTTGAGAAACCGGCGGATCTTCTTGCGCTCGGGGGATTTTTCCATGGCCTTGGACAGCAGATCGCGCGATGCCATACTGTCGTTCACATCACCCAATACCTGCTGGACCCTGCGGAGTTCGGCAATGCGGGTTTCCAGGCCAGTGCCGTAACAGGAACGGAACAGTTCCAGCGTGTAGCGAAACCGCTTGGTGGCCAGGCGGGCCCGGTGCAGTTCTCTGGGGTGTGGACCTTCGGCCAGCAGGGCACGGACCTGCCGGAAATAATCGGCGGCGAGTCGCGGCAGCGTGCGCGCGGCATGCGCCCGCGCGGTGCTGCGTTCGTTCGGAGGGACGGGTACGGTCAGCCGGCTGCTCCACTGGCGTGTAATGCCTCGCTGCTTCCATTGGCGGATTTCGGCCAGGAACTCCTCGTTGGCCTGGCGCCTTTCCGACTCCAGCCGGGTGACGATGGCAGCCTGCGCGGCAATGCCTGCTTTGGCCAGGCATTCCAGGGCGATGTCGCGGTCCCGGACGGCGCCGGCCAACCGCATCACGTGGCGCAGTTGGGTCCGAATGCTCTTCCAGGACCGGTCCGGATAGTACGGCACGAAGGTGCGGAGACCGCGGCTGAGGCGGCGGATGGCCACGCGCAGGTCGTGGATGGCGCCGGCATCGCCGGTCTCCGCCGCGAGAGTCAGCCGCCGGGCGAAGGCTCCGAGGAGCGCTCTGGTCTGCTGTTGGACGTATTTCCGCATATCAGGAGCGCGCTTTGGTGACGGCCACCGGGCGGTTGTAGACCTGGCGGAACACATCGGCAGCCCGTTCCGCGGCCCATTGCTCCAGATCGATATTCCCGCTGGAATGCACCTGGAGCATGACTTCGCCATTGCCGTTCAGGCGGCAGTCCACCGATTGAATGCGCTGCTCGTGACTGCGCTCCAGATTGTCGGCCAGGCGGAGCGGCGGAATCAGCAGGGTCAGAATTCGCTTCTCATCCGGCGACAGCAACTGAAAAGCGCTGTGCATGGGGCTCGGCAGCGATTTGCGGTGATAGCGGCACAGGGCGGCGATTAGGATGCGCTCCCGTTCGGTGAAGCCCGGCATATCGGAGTTGTACACGACGTAATACGAATGCTTATGGTGGCCCACGCTGCTGACGTAGTGGCCCACGTCGAGCAGGTACGCGGCCGCCTCCAGCAATTTGCCGGATGCCGGAGGCAACTGATGCAAGGGCTGGAGCGCGGTGAAGATTTGCGAGGCGATATTGGCCACGCGCCGCGCCCGTTCGAGCGAGACGCCATAGCGGCGCCCCATGTCTTCCACCTCGCGGCGCTGGTCGCGGCTGAGGCGCGAGAGCTCCGCGCCCACGTTGCGCGACGCCAGGTCGGCGATGATGCCGTCGCGCACACCGGCGCGCGAGTAGTAAACCGCGGGTAGATGAAACTCCTGAAGAAAATCCAGCAACACGGCGATCCCGGGCACGATGATCTCGGCACGCCGCGGGCCAATACCGGTGATTTTCCGCCGCCCCGCCAGGTTCAGCTCCGCCAGTTTCCGGTAGAGATTCCGCACCTGTCCGGCGGTCACGCGGAGGCGGTCGATATCGTCGCGCTTGGAGCGGGGCACGCGCGCCACGGCGCTGGCCACGGCTGACGCGCTGGCCGAAGTGGCGATGGCACGGTCCCATCCGGTGTGGCCCAGGCGCCGCACAGCGCTCCAGAGTTTCTCCTGGATGTACTCGTGCATCTGGTGCAATTGCCGCGCAGAGGGTGGATCGTCCCTGAGAAAGCTTTCGCGCAGGCGGACGGCGCCCAACGGCTTGGAGTAGGCCTCGCGAAGGTGGCCGTCTTCGGCCGCGATGATCTCCGCGCTGCCGCCTCCGATATCGATGACGATGACTCGTTTGCCCGCCTGCGGCCAACTGCTCTCCACGCCCAGATGGATGAGGCGCGCTTCCTCGCGTCCGGAGATGATCTCCACGGGGGAGGCGATCGCTTCCGATGCCCGCGACAGAAACTCCTTCTGGTTGCGCGTGTCGCGAATCGCGCTGGTGGCCACCGCGCGCACTCCCACCACATCCAGCCGGTGGTACAACTCCGACATGCGGGCCAGCACCGCGCAGGTATTCTTCAACGCTTCTTCGCTGACGGCGCCGGCGCGGAACACGCTTTCTCCCAGGCGGGTCACTTCGCGATCCGAGGCCAGAATCCGGGTGGGCTGTCCCGGTAGAACCTCCGCCGCTTCCATGCGCACGGAGTTGCTGCCAATGTCGATTGCCGCGTATCGGGCCATTCAGCTAACAGCTTACAGCTTATGACTTACCGCTTTCTGGGCTAACGCTTCGTCGGCAGAAGGCGCACGATTTTCACTCATGCCGGAGAGCAACCAGCGGATCCACTTTCAGGGCCCGCCGAGCCGGAATATAGCACGCGAGCATGGAAACGAGCGCGAGTACGAAGGAGGCGGCTGCCAAGGTCGCCGGATCGATGGCGCTCACCGAGTACAGCAGATTCGCAAGTAAACGCGTCAACCCAAGAGACGCCGCCCCGCCGATGATCAGGCCGGCAGCCGAGATCCTGCCGCCGTGCGCTAGTACCAGCCGGAGCACATCGGCGCGCCGGGCTCCCAGCGCCACCCGGACGCCGATCTCGCGCGCCCGTTGCGCCACGGAGTAGGAAACCACGCCGTAGATGCCGATGGAGGCCAGCAGCAGCGCCAGCCCGCTAAATACCTCGAGCAGGATCAGGGTGACGCGCCGCATGGAAGTAGAACTGTTGACTACCTCCTGCATGGTAGCGATTCCGAAGACAGGTTGCTCCTTATCGATGGAGGCGATGACAGCGCGAACCGGCGCAACCAATGTGGCAAGTTCCTGGCGCGACTTCACCAGCAGCGTCATCTCGTTAGAGGGCGCCTGGCGGAACGGCAGATACACTTCGAGGCGCGCAGGATTGGCGAGGCCGTACATTTTCGTATCCGCCACCACGCCCACAATGGTGATCCACTTGTGGCCGCCGGCGGCTCCCAGGCGGCCGAACGCGAATCGTTTGCCCACGGGGTCGGCGCCGGGGAAGAGGCGTTGCGCGAAGGTGGCATTGACCATTGCCACAAGGGGAGCGTTCTCGCGATCCGCATCCGTGAATCCGCGGCCGCGCAGGAGGCGAACGCCGAGAACCTTTTCATATTCGGGGCTGACGGTGTGCTGGTCCGGATGCGGGGCTTTGCCGGGCCCCGGCACGGGCATTCCTTCCACCCTGATATCGGTACGCGAATGGTCGTCGGTGAGCGGGATGGCCGTGCCGACCGCCACGGATTCCACACCCGGCAATGCGCGAACCTTGTCCAGCGCCTGCCGCCAAAAATTGAGCACGGCCTGGTCCTTCTCGTACTGCGCGGTCCGGAGGCTCATCTCCAGCTTGAGGACATGCTCGGCCCGGATGCCGGGGTCCACCGCAAGCAGACGATAGAGACTCTTCATCATCAGCCCGGCGCCCACCATGAGAATCAGGGCCAGGGCTACTTCGGTAGCGGCCAGCAAACTGCGCAGACGACTGCGAGCACCGGAGGTGGTTGCCTTGCCTCCCTGTTTCAATCCGGAGTGAATGTCGCCCCCGGTGGAATGCAGCGCGGGAGCCAGGCCGAAGACAAACATGGAGAGGACGACGAGAGCGGCAGAGAACAGCAGGACGGAGCGATTCATATCGATGCTTGCGCCGGCCAGAGTCTCCGGCGGAGTCCAGCGCGCGATGGCATGAATTCCGGCCATGGCGAGACCCACTCCGGCCACGCCGCCCAGCAGGGCCACCAGAAAACTCTCTGTCAGAACCTGGCGGGCAATGCGGCCGCGACTCGCCCCGATGGCGAGACGCAACGACATTTCCCGGGCCCGCACGGCGCCCCGCATGAGGAACAGATTGGCGACATTGGCGCAGGCCACCAGGAGAACGAAAACCGCGGCTCCCAGGAGAACCAGCACGGCCGGGCGCATGTCACCGGAGAAGCCGTCGCGCAGCGGCTGCAGGTTCACGCCGAACTGGTTGTCTTCCGGATACGCGCTGGCGAGGCGTGAGGCGATGCCCTCCATTTCCACGCGGGCCCGCTCGATTCTCACGCCCGGAGCAAGCCGGCCCACCACCGCGAGGTCACCGCGCTCTCCCCGGTCGGCGGCGGCTTCATTGTTCGTGGCCCAAACGCCGGCAGGCTCCAGGATGTCGCATCGGTCCACCCAGCGAAAGCCGGGCGGCAGAACGCCGACGATGGTGAAGGTCCGGCGGTTCAGGCGGATGGTCTGTCCAAGCGCCTCCCCAGAGCCGCCGAAATGCGACTGCCACAGTGCGAAGCTCAGGAGCACAACGGGAGCGGTGCCCGCTTTTTCCTCGCCGGGCGCGAAGCCGCGGCCGATGACGGGCCGAATCCCCATCATGGGCAGAAAGCCCGGCGAAACGGCGAGGCCGCCGATGTTTTCGGGTTGCGCGGTGCCGCTCATATTGAATCCGACAGCCTTGACGGCCGCCATTTCCGAAAAAGCGCGGCTCTGCGCGCGCCAATCCAGAAAATTCGGATAGGAGACGCTCACCATCCCGACGCGCGGCGTGGTCTCGTTGAGGAGGACCAGGCGGGACGCATCGCGGAAGGGCAAGGGCCGCAGCAGAATGCCGTAGACCACGGAGAATATTGCGGTGTTCGCGCCGATTCCCAATGCCAGTGTGAACAGTGCTGCCGCGGCGAAGGCGGGCGACTTCAGCAGGGTCCGCCAGCCATACCGCAGGTCCTGGACAATCGATTCAAAAAAAGACACACCACGCGCGTCGCGGCACTCCTCCCGGATCTGAGGGAGGCCTCCAAAATCCAGCCTCACCTGCCGAAGGGCCTCGTCGCGGGTCATTCCGGTCCGCAGGTACTTTTCGATTTGGTGTTCGCGGTGGAATCGCAGTTCGGCTTCCGTTTCGGATTCCACGGTTTGCGACCGGAAGAGGGAACGAAGACGAAAAAACAAACCGTTGAACATGACCCACTCCTAAAGCTGAGCCTCGCACCGTGGCGACGGCGCGGCGCCGGGTAGAGCGGGCACTACTGGAACCCGCGCGAGGAGTGCCGGCGGCAGTCCGCTCCTCTTCCCTTTTACTTCTACAGGGAGCATAACAGATCACCTGTCGAAGTACAAGGGAAAGGGCACAGAGTCGAAAGGCTTTCATGCAGAGACGACGGCACCGCCGCCGAGGGGTGGATCCGGTCCACTGTATGATGGCGTGTAGATGCAGATTTATCTCTTACGACATGGCATTGCCGAAGATGCTGCGCCCGGCCATTCCGATTCCGAACGGGCCCTGACCAGCGAGGGGAAAGAAAAGCTGCGGCGCGTTCTGAAGCGTGCCAGGGCGGCCGATGTATCGCCCAGCCTGGTGCTTTCCAGCCCTTATAAACGGGCCCTGGAAACGGCCGACGTGGCGGCCGACGTCCTGGGATACAAGGGGAAAATCCTGCGCACCCCCGCCCTGGCACCGGAGGCCTCTCCGTACGAAAGCTGGAGCGAAATGCGGGAACACAAAGACGAGACCGCCATCCTTTTGGCCAGCCATGAGCCGCTGATGAGTTCCCTGGCCGCGTTTCTGCTGAACAGCCCGGCGCTGATTGTCGATATGAAAAAGGCGGCGCTGCTGCGGGTGGATTGCCCGCGCGTCACCGCCCAGCCGCACTGCATGCTCAAGTGGATGCTGGTTCCGGCGGTGGCGGAATGAAAATCGCGAAGGCAACCGAACGGTACGAAGCGTGGCTGGGACGCCATTTGAAAATCGTGGAGAAGGATCTCCACTTCAAGCACGAGCAGATGCGCACCGGGGCATTTCCCTTCATGCGCGCCACGTATTACCGCTGGGCGCAGATATGGAGGGACGTTTGCCCGGAAGCGGCGGCAGCTCCCGAGGCGCTGGCGGTGGGCGATTTGCACGTGGAGAACTTCGGAACGTGGCGCGATGTGGAAGGCCGGCTGATCTGGGGCATTAACGATTTCGACGAAGCCTGGACGATGCCGTATACCAACGACCTGATCCGGCTGGCCACCAGCGCCCTGCTTGCCAACATGGGATGCGACCGCAAGGAAGGAATCGCCGCCATCCTGAAAGGCTACCTGGAGGCCTTGGAAGCAGGCGGCCGTCCGTTCGCCCTGGCCGAGCACCATGCCTCGCTGCGGACGATGGCCGTGGCGCGGCTCCACGAGCCGGAGCAATACTGGGAGAAACTGCACGCGCTGGAGGAAGTGGAAGAGGAGCCTCCGGCCGGCGCGCTGAAGGCGATTGCGCGGCTGATGCCGGAGCGCGGCCTGCATTGGAGGGTGGGACATCGCGTGGCCGGACTGGGCAGCCTGGGACGGCAGCGCTACGTGGCGCTCTCCGAATGGCGCGGCGGATCCATCGCCCGCGAAGCCAAAGCGCTGGCGCCTTCGGCATGCATCTGGGCGGAGACCGGCGGAGGGACGGCGCCCATTCATTACCAGGAGATCCTGGACTGCGCGGTGCGCTGCCGCGATCCGTTCGTGCGTTTGCAGCGCCGCTGGATTGTGCGGCGGCTGGCGCCGGACTGCTCGCGCATCGAACTTTCGGCGCTACCGAAGGAGCGCGATGAGGTGCGGCTGCTGCTGGCCATGGGTTGGGAAACGGCCAATGTCCACCTGGGTAGCGTCAAAGCGCGTGTTCTGCTTAACGATCTGAAGAAGCGGCCGCGCGGCTGGCTGCCTGGTGCGGCGCGCAGAATGGAAAAAGCCGTACTGGCCGATTTCGAGGATTATTCCACGCGGTAGTTGGGCGCTTCCTTGGTGATGATGACGTCGTGGACATGGCTTTCCCGCAGGCCAGCGGGCGAGATGCGCAGGAAGCGCGCCTTTTCGTGCAGTTCGTTGATGTCGCCCGCGCCCACGTAGCCCATGCCGCTGCGCAATCCGCCCACCAGTTGGTACACCAAGTCGGAGAGCGGTCCCTTGGCGGCGACGCGCCCTTCGATGCCCTCGGGCACCAGTTTGCCGTTGGGATCCTGCGCGTAGCGCTCGCCTCCACCCTGGGTCATGGCGCCCATCGACCCCATCCCGCGGTAAGTTTTGAAAGTGCGTCCCTGGTAGAGAATGGTCTCGCCGGGGCTCTCGTCGGTGCCTGCCAGCAGGCTGCCGATCATTACGGTATCGGCGCCGGCGGCAATCGCCTTGGTGACATCGCCGGAGAACTTGATGCCGCCATCGGCAATGAGCGGCACGCCGCCTTCGCGGGTGGCCCGGGAGCACTCGGAAATGGCCGTGATCTGCGGCACGCCGGCGCCGGAAACCACGCGCGTGGTACAGATGGAGCCGGGGCCGATTCCCACTTTGATGCCGTCCACGCCCAGCGAAATCAGCTCCCTGGCGCCTTCGTAGGTGGCCACATTGCCGGTAATGAGTTGTACATCCGGAAGTTTGCTTTTGATGGTTTTGACGGCGGCCATCACACGCCCGCTGTGGCCGTGCGCCGTATCGATGGCGACCACGTCCACCTTGCGCCGCCACAATTCCTGCGCGCGTTCCAGAAAATCGCCGGTGGCTCCGATGGCCGCGCCCACGCGCAGACGCCCCTGGCTGTCCTTTGCCGAGTTCGGGTATTTCAGTTTCTTCTGAATGTCCTTTACGGTGATGAGGCCCTTCAAGCGGAACTGATCGTCCACTACCAGGAGTTTTTCCACGCGATGCTTGTGCAGGATGGCTTCAGCCTGTTCGAGGGTAGTGCCCACCGGCACGGTGACGAGATTCTCCTTGGTCATGACTTCGCTGATGGGCAGGTCGAAGCGAGTCTCAAAGCGCAGGTCGCGATTGGTGAGAATCCCAACTAATTTGCCACCCTTGGTGACGGGCACGCCGGAGATGCGGTATCGCTGCATCAGCGCCTGGGCGGCGGCAATCGTCTGTTCCGGCTCGATGGTGATGGGGTCCACAATCATGCCGCTCTCGCTGCGTTTCACGCGGTCCACTTCTTCCGCCTGACGCTCGATGGACATGTTGCGGTGGATGATACCGATGCCGCCCTGCTGGGCCAACGCGATGGCCAGGTGCGATTCCGTCACGGTATCCATGGCGGCGGAGACAATCGGGATGTTCAGGCCAATTTGCCGGGTCAGGCAGGTGCGGGTGTCGGCTTCGGCCGGGAGTACTTCGCTACGGGCCGGTTCGAGCAAAACATCATCGAAAGTCAGGCCCTCGGTGAGCACTTCTTGAATCATAGAGATTCTTCCCATTGTTGCACAGGAGACCATGGCCAGTGCCGGACCAGCGAACGGCGCGGGCTACTTCTGCCTGGTCTGAATGTGCCCTTCGAGCGCGGCACGCACCAACTGGCTGCGGGTGCGCACTCCGGATTTGCGGAACAACTGCTGGATGGCCGCTTTGACCGATCCTTCGGACCCGCCCAGTTCTTCGGCAATCTTGCGGTTGGTGCTGCCCTCCAGAACTCCGTGGAGCACTTGCTCTTCGCGATCGGTCAAAGGCATCCCGAAAGCTTCATTGGCCGGAAGCGGGACGCGTTCAGCCAGCAGTTGGACAATACCGCGGTCCAGCCAGACTTCGCCTCCGGCGACCATGTGAATCGCCTGGATCAGCGCGCCGGGCGGGCTGTGCTTGAGGAATACCCCGGATGTCCCGTATTGCAGCGCCTTCAAAACCTCCGCGGCGTCCATGACTGCCGTGACCATGAGGATCCTGCCGGCGTAGCCGGCCTGCTGCACTGCCGCGATGAGATCGGTGCCACGCTCTTTGCCCAGATTGAAATCCAGCAGCATCAGATCCACTTGGGAGTGCTGGAGGATGTCGAGCGCTTCAGCGATCGTGGAGCATTGGCCCACCACCTCGAGATCCTGTTCCGATGCGAACAGGCGGCCCAGGCTTTCCCGGAAGAGGACGTGATCGTCGATGAGAATAAGTCGAATGTGCTCCATGATTTCCCGGCTGCATCAAAATCTTAGGGCCGATTGCCGGGCGGGCCAAGGCCTTCGCCTGAAAGATAGTCCCATCCCGACGAAAGATAGGTGCGCGGTCTGAAAGATAGGTACGACCGTCCGAAAGATAAGTGGTCTTGCGCTTCCGCCGCCCGGTAGAGTCGAATTGTTCCCTTACCCTAAATGATTCGCGGAATTGTCACTTTCGCCCTGAGCAACCGGCTTCTCATCGTAGCCATCGCCATTCTGCTTTTCGCGTGGGGTGTGATCTCCTTCGAAAACCTGCCGATCGAGGCGTACCCCGACGTCGCCAACAACTATGTGCAGGTGATTACACAATGGCCGGGACGGGCCGCGGAGGAGGTGGAACAGCAGGTCACCATTCCGATTGAAATCGTGATGAACGGCCTTCCCGACCTGCAACATTTGCGTTCCACGTCGGTGTTTGGACTTTCCAGCGTGATGTTGATCTTCAGCGACGATTCCAGTAACGATTGGAACCGCCAAAAGGTGTTGGAGAGGCTTTCCAGCGTGACCTTGCCGCCAAGCCTGCAGCCGCAGATCGGGACCGATTACAGTCCCGTCGGCCAGATTTACTGGTACACGCTGAAGAGCACCAATCCTCAGTACGACCTGATGGAACTGAAGTCGTTGGAAGACTGGGTGCTGGAAAAGCAATTCAAATCGGTCCCGAACGTGGTGGACGTGAGCAGCTTTGGCGGCATCACGCGGGAATACCAGGTACGGCTCGACCCCGAAAAGCTGATTTCATACGGGCTGAACCTGGGTCAGGTGGAGCAGCAACTGGCGAACAACAACACCAATGCCGGCGGCAGCTTCATCGAAGCCGGGCTACAGCAGGTGAATGTCCGTTCCATCGGCCTGTTCGGGCATACCGACGAAATCGGTCAGACGGTGGTCAAAACGCAAAGCGGAACGCCCATCCGCATTCAGGATATTTCCACGGTGCTACAAGGGCCTAAGATCCGGCTGGGGCGAATCGGCCGGGCCATTCATCGCGCCGATGGCAAGATCATCGATAACGACGACGTGATCGAGGGAATCGTGCTGTTGCGCAAAGGCGCCAGCTCCGACGAGACGCTGCGCTTTATTCACGACAAAGTAAAGGAACTGAATGCGCACATTCTGCCGCGCGGCGTAAGCATCTCGCCGTTTCTGGACCGCAGCGATCTGGTGCATCTGACCACCGAAACGGTGTTGCACAACCTGGCGGAAGGCATCATCCTGGTGGCCATCATTCTGTTCCTGTTCCTGGGTAATGCGCGCGGCGCGCTGATTGTGGCGCTGACCATCCCGTTCTCGCTGCTGTTTGCTTCCATCTGCCTGGACCTTCGGAAGATTCCGGCGAATCTGCTGTCTCTGGGCGCGCTGGATTTCGGCATGGTGGTGGATGGCGCGGTGGTCATGGTGGAAAACATCGTCCGGCACATGTCGCGCCGGAATTCAGAGGCACGGCCCGCGCTGGAGCGGATTCGCGAAGCGGCATACGAAGTGCAGCGGCCCGTGTTCTACGCCATCGGCATCATCATTACCGCGTACCTTCCCATCTTCACGCTGCAAAGCGTGGAGGGCCGGCTGTTCAAACCGATGGCGTGGACGGTGGCATTCGCACTGCTGGGCGCGCTGATCTTTTCCATCGTTGTGGCGCCCGTGCTGGCCAGCTTTCTGTTTCGCGGCGATGTGCGGGAGTGGCACAACCCGGTGCTGATCTTCATCACGGAGAGATATCGCGCCGGGTTGCGACGGGCCATCGGCGCGCGGTGGATCACGGTGGGCTTCGCTGCGCTGTGCCTGGTGGCAGCGGTCCTGATCGGCGGCAGCGGGATCATCGGCTCGGAGTTTCTACCGCATCTGGACGAAGGCGCCATTTGGGTGCGCGGTACGCTGGCGCCCAGCACCGGTCCGGCCGAAGGGACGCGGCTGATGAACCAGGCGCGCGTCATTCTGGCATCGTTTCCGGAGGTGCCCATCGTGGTTTCGCAGGTGGGCCGTCCCGACGATGGGACCGATACGGCGGGCTTTTCCAATACCGAATACTTTGTGGACCTGAAGCGCAAGGAGCAATGGCGGCCGGTATTTCACCAGGACAAGGTGCGCCTGATCTCGGCCATGAGCCACGAACTGGAAAAGCTGCCCGGCGTGCTGTGGAACTTCTCGCAACCCATCTCCGACAACATGGAAGAGGCCGTGAGCGGCGTGAAGGGCGAACTGGCCATCAAGATCTACGGCGATAATCTCAGGCTTCTGGAGCAGAAGGGCGATGAGATCGTCAATGTGCTGAAGGCCATCGCCGGGGTGCAGGACCTGGGATTGTTTCGCGTGGTCGGCCAGCCCAATCTCAATTTCACGGTGAATCGCAAGCAGGCGGCGCGCTACGGGATCAATGTGGCGGATGTGCAGGACGCCATCCAAACCGCGGTGGGCGGTAATGCCGTGACCCAGGTGCTGCAGGGCGAGCAACGCTACGACCTGGTAGTCCGCTACGATCAGGCGGATCGCGACACCAAAGAGGCCATCGAAAACATCCGCCTTTTGGCTCCCTCCGGGGAGCGTGTATCGCTGGCGCAGTTGTGCGACGTGCAGGTGCTGGACATGGCATCGCGAATCGACCGGGAAGAGAATTCCCGGTACGTCGCCATCAAGTACAGCGTGCGCGGCCGCGACCTGGGAAGCACGGTGGAAGAGGCCATCAAAAAGGTGGGCCAGAAGGTCAAGCTGCCGGAGGGCTACAGCATTAGCTGGGCCGGCGAGTATGCCAGCCAGCAGCGTTCCCAAAAGCGGCTCATGATTGTTCTGCCCATCACCATCCTGGTGATTTTCATCATCCTCTACACCATGTTCCGCTCATTCAAGTGGGCCGGTTTGATGCTGGCGAATATCGCGATGGCGCCCTTGGGCGGTCTTTTGGCGCTGCTGGCTAGCGGCACGCACTTCAGCGTGTCGTCGGGAGTGGGCTTCCTGGCGTTGTTCGGGGTCTGCGTGCAGACCGGCGTGATCATGCTGGAGTACATCAACCAGCTTCGCGTGCGGGGCCATTCGGTGGTGGATGCCGCGGTGGAGGGGGCGGTGCTGCGGCTGCGGCCCATCATGATGACCACGCTGGTGGCTACGCTGGGTCTGCTGCCGGCGGCCACCTCGCACGCTATAGGGTCCGATTCCCAGCGTCCCTTCGCTATTGTGATTGTGGGCGGGCTGATGGTGGCGATGGTGCTGAATATTTTCCTGCTGCCGACCCTGTACGTGTGGTCCGCGGGAGAAGCCGATGTTCTGCCCGAGCCGGAAGTGGAGTTCGAAGAGCAGTAGGGTCAACTGGCAGGGATGGTGCGAATGCCGCTCCACCCTTCCGCCACTACGATGGAGTTGGCGGGATTGCGGGCGTCATACTTGACCGAGAGCGGCCCGGCCGCTGAGAGGCCGCCCGGAATGCGCTCCCGCAGCGCGGAGAGGTCCTGCGAGGCGGTGTATTCCACGCCGCGCACCGAGTACGAGTAAAACAGCAGGTCGTCGCGGATTTCCACCAGGGTGGCATCGCCCATTTTGCCCTGCCGCACCAGAATGGCGCGCCGCCGCCGTTCGCGCTCCTCGGGCGTAACGCGCGAAGATTGCCAGGCGCGATAGCCTATCATAGCGACGATTACGACGAGCACTCCGGCCAGTGCTACTGTTACCGCTTCAGCGGTGGTGTAAGACATACCCTGAATACCGGGCATTGCGCGTTCGATCACCCGGCGGCCGGCGTCTCCTGTGAATGGGATGTCAGCGGCGCGGTAGAGTCGAGCGAGGGTTTCACGGTTTGCGTTCCCTTGGGAATCACCCACAGTTTACCAAAAGGGGCCGATCGCTTTCTTTTTGCCGGCCAAGGGTGTATTTTCTGAGGGAGAGTTCATGCGCTGGCGTATTCCGGTTGCGTTCCTGATGTTTGCCGCTGCGGCCCTTGCGCAGACGCCGGCGGAGGGCGGTCCGCCGAACCTGCTCGAAGAGGCCCGGCGGACCGCGCTCAACTACAGCAAGTCCCTGCCGGATTTCATCTGCACCGAACTGATTCACCGCTTCGAGGGGTACGGTCCCACCGGCCCGCTTCGGCCCACGGACGTCCTCACGCTGCAACTCACTTATTTCCAGATGAAGGAAAACTACAAGCTGGTGGCGCGCAACAACAAGTCCACCAAGGCATCGCTGGCATCTGTGGGCGGGGCATTCAGCCAGGGTGAGTTCGGCAGCAAGCTGATGCTGCTGTTTCATCCCACGTCGAAGGCGGAGTTCACCTTCGAAGAGTGGACGACCATCGGCGACCGGCGCGTGGCGGTTTATACCTTCCGTGTGAAGCGCGTCAATTCCCACTTCGAAATGCGGGTGGCGCAGAACTCGGTGGTCGCCGGCTATCACGGCGAGGTCTTCATCGACGAGCCTACCCAGAGGGTGCTGCGGGTGGCCGAGACAATCGATGTGCCCGAGGGATTCCCGGTGCAGTTTTCGCACAACACGGAAGACTACGACTTCGTCGACGTCAGCGGACATGCATATCTCCTGCCGGTGAGGTGCGAGAGCCTGGCGGCCGACCTGCCGCCGGTGCGGGGTCGCGGCGGCAGGCTGATGGATACGGAATCGCAAAAGGCCAACCAGATCCGCTACCGGAACGTGATCGAGTTTCGCGACTACCGCAAATACGCGGCGGAATCCACTCTCAGTTTCGACACGCCGGCGGGACCGCCCAAAGAGTAAAAGGTGCAATTCTCATTTGCGTTCCTGACGTGAGCAGGATCGAGGTCCAAGCGAATAGAATTCGGCTTCAAAGCGCGGTCGCGAAGCTCTGAAACAGGTTGCGCTGTGCGGGATCGCTCAAAGCCTGATTTTCGGGGTGCCATTGGACCGCCAGCACGAAACGCCGCGCGGGAAGTTCGATGGCTTCCACGGTTCCGTCTTCCGGGTCACTGGCGCAGACCCTGAACCCGCCGGCAAGCCGTGCGACCGCCTGATGGTGCCGGGAATTCACTTGCCATGTCTCGGTGCGGGCGATCCTCGCTAGCAGCGTGCCGGGTGGGATCACCACCGAGTGGGCCGGCAGGCTCCGGTCGGAAGTGCGCCGGACATGGCGGCCGGCGGTGGGCAGGTGCTGGATCAGGCTGCCCCCCTGGTGCACGTTCAGGAGTTGCATGCCGCGGCAAATCCCAAGGAGCGGCAGGTCGCGAGCCAGTGCTTCGTCGATGAGTGCCGCCTCCACGGCGTCCCGCTCCGGATCAGGCAGTTCGGTTTCCGGGGACGCGATTTCGCCGTAGAGAGCCGGGTCCACATCGCCACCGCCGGTTAGCACGAGTCCGTCATAGGGGCCGATCGCGACGCCGGTCCGGACCTCCTCGAGAACCGGCTCCGCACCCGTGGATTCAATCGCCTGAGCATACGGTTCCACCTCCGGGCGTTCCCGGTACACGATGAGGACTCTGGCTTTCATGGAGGGTTATTCTCAATTGTACCCGGAGCGCCGGGCGCCGCGAACGAGGATGACGGGTGCGATCCGTGGTAAGCTCGTTTGCACAGTGAGAGCCGCCTCTTGTGAGCCCTGATCTCCTTCAGATGCCGTTGCCCGACCGGTCGACTTATAATGAGTTCGCGCCGGACGGTGTAACTCCGCGGGCCTATTGGTCCACGGTGATCGAATCTCTACAGGGAATCGGTCCCGACGAATTGGCGCGGCGCTGGGAACGCGCGGAACGCCGGATTCGGGAGAACGGCGTTACCTACAACGTCTACACCGACCCGCAGGGTGTAAACCGGCCGCTGGCCATCGATCCGATTCCGCTGCTGATTCCGCCGGAAGAATGGCGTGTTATCGAGGCCGGCATCGTGCAACGGGCGCACCTGCTCAATCTGCTGGTAGGCGACATCTACGGACCTCGCCAACTCATTCAGAAGGGTGACCTTCCTGCGGATCTACTGTTCGCAAATCCTTCTTTTCTGCGGCCGCTGACCGGGGTAGCGCCGCCCGACCGCGGCCATCTGCATTTGATTGGCGTGGACCTGGCGCGCTCTCCCGACGGACGCTGGTGGGTGCTCGCCGACCGGACCCAATCGCCTTCGGGAACCGGTTATGCCCTTCAGAATCGCACGATTGTGGCGGATGCTCTACCGGAGGCGTTCAGCGCCGCCAACGTGAGGCGTCTGGCATCTTTCTTCCGCACGCGGCGAGAGGCGCTGCTTGGTTTGGCGCGCTGCGATCACCCGCGCGCCGTCCTGCTCACCCCGGGACCATACAACGAGACCTATTTCGAGCATTCCTATCTGGCGCGTTATTTGGGGCTTACGCTGGCCGAAGGCTCCGACTTGACGGTGCGCGACCGGCGCGTCTACCTCAAGACAGTGGAAGGACTGCAACCCGTCCACGTCATTCTGCGCCGGGTGGACGATAGCTTTTGCGATCCCATGGAGCTCCGCCACGATTCCTTCCTGGGCGTGGCGGGCTTGGTGGACGCGGTACACGCCGGCAACGTCGTGGTGGTCAACGCACTGGGGAGCGGGGTCATCGAGACGGCGGCCATTATGCCGTTTCTTCCCGGCCTGGCGGAAAAATTGTTGGGCGAGCCTCTCAAATTGCCCTCCGTGGCCACCTGGTGGTGCGGCCAGGACTACGCGCTGGACTGGGTGCTGGACCATCTGGATCGCGTGGTGGTGAAACCTGCATTCCCGTCGCGTGCCATGGAACCTGTTTTCGGCGCAGACCTCTCCCGCGCGGAAAAACGGAAAATCAGCGAGCAGTTACGCTCCCGGCCTTACGAATACGTGGCTCAGGAACAGGTGGATCTATCAACCGTTCCCGTGTGGGACCAGGGCCGCCTGAATCCTCACAGCATGGTGCTGCGAACGTATGCCCTGAACACCGGCGGCGGCTGGATCGCAATGCCCGGGGGGCTGGTCCGTGTTTCGGAGGCCGATGGTCAGGTGGTATCCATGCAGCGCGGCGGTCGCACGAAAGACGCCTGGGTCTTGTGGGACGGACCGGTGGATACCTTCAGCTTGCTGCGTCCCAGGAACCAGCCGGTCCAACTGGAGCGCGCGGCCGCCGATCTGCCCAGCCGCGCGGCGGACAATCTTTTCTGGCTGGGCCGGTACGCCGAACGGTCGGAGTGCATCGCTCGCCTGCTGCGATGCCTGATGACGCGTGTGCGGCGGGCCAATCGCACCGAACTGGCCTGCCTGTTCCGGCTACACGGTTGCCTGGTTTCCACGCATAGCACGCTACCCAAAGACCGTCCTGCCACAGAGCACGAACTGGAGGACGAACTAGTCTCGTTGATGTCCGCCGCGGACCGGCCGGACAGCCTGGCGTCCTATCTGGCGGAGGTCCGCCGCGTCGGTGGAAGTGTTCGCGAGCGCCTTTCCACCGATATGTCGCGCCTGGTGGCCGCTCTTTCGGAATCCGCGCAAACCGAGAACTACATGCTTTTTGTAGAGTACTCGGCGGTGCTGAACGGGTGCCTGGAACTGCTCTCGGCATTCTCCGGCATGGAACGGGAAAACATTACCCGCGGACCCGGTTGGCTTTTCCTCAGCTTGGGGCGCAGATTAGAACGGGCGATGTACTCGGTGAGGCAACTCCGGGAATTGACCTCAGGGCTGGATGAACGAAGCTGGCCTCTGCTGGAGTACCTGCTGGAGGTGGCCGATAGCTCCATGACTTACCGCTCCCGCTACTTCACTACCTTGCAGCCCATCGCGGTGCTGGACGTGTTGATGGCGGATGAAAGCAATCCGCGGTCTTTGAGTTTTCAGATCGTTCATTTGGCCGATTTATACAAGAAGCTGACGAGGCACGTTCCCGCCGACCGGGAGGCAATCCAACACGCGGCGGCCTTGCTGCGCGGCCTGGACCTGGAGAAGGTGGAATTTCCGCTACCCGGAGGCGGTCTGCCCTCGTGCGATTCGGATGGACAATCGCAGATCCATCGCACTCTCGGCTCGATCCAGAAACTCCTCCCTTCGTGGGCGGATAATATTTCGCTCACGTACTTCGACCATGCTCATACGTTCCCAATCAGTATAGGTGAATGACTTACAGAATCGTTCATAAGACAACTTATACTTACAAGGTTCCCGTCTCGTTCGGAAATCACATAGCCTACCTGACTCCCCGGAGTCTGGCACATCAACGCTGTGCCTCGCATGAATTGCTGGTCACACCCGCTCCCGCCGGGTTAATCCGGCGACTGGATTATTTTGGCAATTCGGTCACGTTCTTTACCATTCGCGAGCCGCACGACGAGTTGCAGGTAGTGGCACGCAGCCACGTGGTTCTCGAGGATCGGCCAGCCCCCTGGCCGGCACACGCACCGCCTTGGGAAGTAGTGGCGCGATGCTTGCCGGCCGATCTTAGTCCGGAGGGACTCGAAGCCTACCAGTTCGTGTTTGAGTCCCCTCGTGTCAAGCCGGGTTCGCAGTTCGCGGAATATGCATCGCCTTCTTTTTCGGCCGGCAGGCCGCTCACCGAAGCGCTGCTGGACCTGACAGGGCGTATTCACAAGGATTTTCGCTTCGACGCAAACGCAACCAACGTCCGGACGCCGCCGGAAGAAGTGCTTCGACACAAGCGCGGTGTTTGTCAGGACTTCGCGCACCTGCAGGTGGCGTGCTTGCGGTCGCTGGGGCTGCCCGCAAGATATGTCAGCGGATACCTGCGGACCTACCCTCCCCCTGGACGCGCCCGGCTGGTGGGAGCAGACGCCTCGCACGCCTGGGTTTCCGTTTATTGCCCCGGCGCCGGTTGGCTGGACGTGGACCCGACCAACAATCTGATCCCGTTCCAGAGCCACGTCACGCTCTCCTGGGGCCGGGATTACGGTGACGTGAGTCCGGTGCGCGGCGTAATCCAAGGTGGACGCGACCATAAAGTGCAAGTTGGCGTGGATATGGAACCCGGCGAAGACTCTGAAGGAAGCAGCATGCCTGCGCCAGGCGACGAACTCAACCTTCCACTTCGGTGACGCTCACGTTTACGTCCATCCCCTCGAACGCTTCCGCCGGCCCATCGTAGGTGCCCCATAAGGGCAGCACTTGCCCGGGACTCCAGGCCACGGCGACGCGAATCAGATTGCGATTGCCAATGATGCTGTTGGTGGGGTCGAAATCCACCCACCCCGCTCCGGGCAGATAAGCCTGCACCCACGCATGAGTCGACCCGCCCCCCGCCAAGCCGGAGTTGTTGGGAATGAAGATATAACCGCTCACAATACGCGCGGCGACGCCGAGGGACCGGGTGGCTTCTATCATCAGGACGGCGAAGTCCCTGCAACTGCCGGTGCGGGTTCGCAAGGTTTCTTCCGGTGACTGCACGCCCTTTTCGATGCGTCGGGAATAGGTGAAATCGCGGCGGATGCCAGACGTCATGGCCCGCAGAATATTCATGGTGGTGGATGTCTCCGCCGGATCGAGAAACTGCAACGCCCACCTATCCACGCTGTCGCCCGGGTAGCCCTTTGCCAGGGCGTTGGAGAGACTGGGGAAGTCCTCATCGGCATAGCGAAACGGATACGTTCGCGCGTAGTCCTCAAGCGGGTATTCGGGCCCGGAGTTTTCAAAATGCTCCAAAGTTACGGTGCTTTCGAAACGCAGCTCCTTCGTGGTTCCCTCAAAAGTCGCCACGGCGACGGAGTTGTCAAACGGGTCGTGCAGCCAGCGCAACTGGGCGGGTTGCGGCGAAATAAGCAGACTGGTCCGGATCAACCGGAGGTCATGGCTGGCGCGCGGGCGGAACATCATCCGATGCTCTCCCAGTCCAACCGGCTCCCGGTAACGGTAGACGGTAGAGTGTTGAACGGTTAGAAACGACATCAGTCTCTTATTTCAGGAATCTCATCGGTCCAGACCTTGAAACTTTCCAGAACATTGGGGCCAAAGGTGGTGGTGATGGCGACATCGGACGCATCGCGGCCTCTTGCCATCAGGACGCGGCTCATGCGGGGAACGTTATTACGCGGGTCGAAAATGTGCCAGCGGCCGCCGATCCAGGCCTCGAACCACGCTGCGAAATCGCCCTCCGGGAAGGGAGGCGGAGTTCCGACGTCGCCCAGATAGCCGGTGCAATATCGCGCCGGGATGTTCATGCAGCGGCAGAACGTGATGGCCAAATGCGCGTAATCGCGGCAAACGCCAATCCGCTCGTGGAATGCCTCGGCGGCGCTGCGCGTGGGCCGGGCACTCTGATAGTCAAAGAGGATGTGGCGATGGACGTAGTCGCAGATAGCCTGCACGCGCGCATACCCCGGCGCCGTGCCCGCGAAGAGTTGCCATGCAGTTTGAGAGAGTAGATCCGTCTCGCAATAACGGCTACCCAACAGGAACAGCAGCGTATCTTCCGGCAGATCTTCCACGGAATCTTGCCAGGCATCGCTCATCACCTCATCCGGCAGGCCGCTATCTTGAATCACGGCATCCGCCGTCAGCCGCAGGCGGCCGGCCGGCGCCAGTATGCGATGGCACTGATTACCAAAGCTGTCGCGATAGCTGGTTACCGGAATCGGCGGGTCGGTGATCAGGTTATCGGGAACCAACATGTCGGAGACCCGGGAGTCGTGAACATTCAAGACAAGGATGATCGGTGTGCATTGTGGAAAGCGATAAATCAATTCATAACCTATCCGGAGTTGCATGCAGGTGGTACCTAATCCGCGGCACGAAATTGGACGTAATTACCTCAGGAAGCACGCCATGGACCAAGGTACGCATGCGCACGGTTCACCTGGAGGTTTCGTTTGTTTATCGTAACTTTGTTTATCATAACAGTGACGCCCGCGCCGAATGTGCGCGATGCCGCATTGATCAAGGTATACTCGATGCAGTAGCGTTGCGGTCGGCACCTATTCCCCGTCGAATGGCCCCCGGTTTACTTCACGTGGAGTTATGTCCACACCAGCACAACTCGCTCACCTGGAGATGCCCGCGCCCTTCGGCGAATATGCGATGGGGCAGGCTTATGACGAAATGTTCCGCGCCAATGGACGGCCTCGGACGCATTATCGGAATCTCTACACGAAACTGTTGAACCTTCCCTCTGAAGAGCTGGACCGCTTCAAGCAGGAAGCCGATCTCTCATTTTTCAACCAGGGCATCACCTTTACGGTGTACGGGCGCGCCGAGAGCACCGAGCAGATCTTTCCGCATGATCTGCTGCCGCGAATCGTCACAAGTTCGGAATGGGCGACCATCGAGCGCGGTCTCAAACAGCGAATTACGGCTCTCAACATGTTCCTCGCGGACATTTATCATGAGCGCCGGATCGTCAAAGACCGGGTGATTCCAGGGGAGATCATCTACACCTGCAAACATTTCCGCCGGCAGATGCAGGGGGTCAGAGTTCCGCGCGACGTATATGTCAGCGTGGCGGGGACCGACCTGATCCGCATGCCGGATGGCAGGTTTGTGGTGTTGGAAGACAATCTGCGCGTTCCCAGCGGCGTCTCATATATGTTGACCAGCCGCAAGGTCATGAAGCAGATCTTTCCGGCACTGTTTCGAAAATACGGCGTCCGGCCCATCGAGCAGTATAGCCAGGAACTGCTTTCGACGCTCCGTTCCCTGGCGCCGGAGGGCCGCTCCACCATCGTGCTGCTCACTCCGGGAAATTACAACTCGGCGTATTTCGAACATGCATTCCTTGCCCGGCAGATGGGAATCGAGCTGGTGGAAGGGCGCGATCTGGTGGTGCACGACAATACGGTCTACATGCGGACGACCTCCGGTCTGCAGCGCGTGGACGTCATATACCGCCGCGTCGGCGACGATTTCGTCGATCCACTGGCCTTCCGCGCCGATTCCACGCTGGGCGTAGCGGGACTCTTCAATGCCTACCGGGCTGGGAACGTAGTTCTCGCCAATGCCCTTGGCTCCGGAGTCGCCGACGATAAAGCGATCTATTCCTACGTTCCCAAGATCATCCGTTATTACCTGGACGAAGACCCCATCGTGGACAACGTGGAGACTTTTCTGATGACGGACCGCGCTCAGCGCGACGAGGTCTGCGGGAACCTGGGAAAATACGTAGTGAAGGCCGTAGGCGAGTCCGGAGGTTACGGCATGCTCATCGGTCCGCACAGCAGCCGTGAGCAACGGGCCGAATTCCGTGAGAAGATTTTGGCCGATCCCAGAAACTACATCGCGCAACCTACCATCACGCTTTCGGCCGCGCCGTGTTTTATGAATGGCCGGATTGAGCCGCGGCACGTGGACCTTCGACCGTACGTTCTATTTGGCGAGAAAGTTACCATCGTGCCGGGAGGGCTTACCCGAGTCGCCTTACGTAAAGGTTCGCTCGTGGTAAATTCATCCCAGGGCGGAGGCTCCAAGGACACGTGGGTTTTAGAGAACTGAACATCAAGGTGGTTCGATGCTTTCCCGCGTAGCCGACAGTCTCTATTGGATGAGCCGGTATTTCGAGCGCGCCAACCACTGCGCGCGCGTGCTGGAAGCCAATTACAACCTCATGCTGAATCCATCGAAGTTCTCTACCGAGGAGAGATGGCAGCGCATCATGGCGTCGATTGGCATCGCCACGGAAGCCGGCGGCATTGACCCGCAAAGCGCCATGCACAAACTGACCAGCGACGCCGGCTTCGAATCGTCTATCGCCTACTGTATCGCCGTCAGCCGCGAGAATGCGGGGCAGGTTCGGGAGCAGATCAGTTCGGAGATGTGGGAAGGCCTGAACAGTTTGTATCACAAGGTTACAAAAGCCAGCTCCAACCTCGAGGCGGAGGCCCACCCGATGCGGCTGGTGGACGCCGTGCGGCGAGGTTCCTACCAGTTTCACGGCATGACGGACGCCACCATGAACCATGGCGAGGGATGGCAATTCATTCAACTGGGGAAGTACATGGAACGTTCCTGCGCATTGCCGGTCCTGTTGGATGCGTATTTTTCCAGATCCAAAGAAGCCGATACCCTGGATTGCGTGGGCCTGCTGGCAAGTTGCGCAGCTTTTGAGTCGTACTGCAAGGTTTACACCGCCGAACTGAAGCCCGACTCGATGGCCGAATTTCTGCTGCTGAATCCGGAGTTTCCATATTCCGTGCGCTACGCGGTGGAACAAATGGGCGCGGCGATTGCCGCCATCTCCCGGACGTCGTTCGCCAATGCCAATGGCACCATCGAGCGAATTGCCGGACGGCTGCGCGCCTCACTGGAGTATGCTCAGATATCGGAAATTATGACCGGCGGAGTGCACCGTTACCTCCGTGACGTCATCGAGCAGTGTGAGAGCCTGCATGCGGCGGTTCACATGGTGTATATCGATTACCCGATCCAATCGGCACTGGAGGCCTGATGTTCTACGCGGTGCGACATTTCACTCGTTTTCGGTACAGCCTCCCCGTTTGGCAAAGCGCCATGGAATTGCGCATGCAGCCGCGGAGCGAGAACACGCAACGCTGCTTCAACTTTCAATTGTCCATAAGCCCCCAGGCTCGGGTATTCTCTTACAAGGATCACCTCGACAATCTGGTGCATCATTTCGACGTTCCCGGGCAGCACAAGCAATTGACGATTACCGCCGATGCCCTGGTGGAGGTGGGAAATCCCTCGCCGCTGCCCGAGTCGCTGGGACCCGGCGCATGGGACGAACTCGATGCCATGATCGACCGGGAGGATTACTGGGACATGCTGATGCCGAGCCGCTTCGCCTATACTTCGCCCGAAGTCGAAGAACTGGCAAGAGCGCTGGAAGTCCGGGACCGAAACGGGCGGGAACCCCTGGAGTTGCTGACGACTCTGAATTCCAGAATTCATCAATATTTCTCATACGTAAAACGGAGTACAGGGGTCAACTCTCCCGTGGAAGAAGCCATCCGGTCGCGGCAGGGCGTGTGTCAGGATTTTGCGCACACCATGATTGCTATCGTGCGAAACCTGCGCATTCCATGCCGGTATGTGAGCGGCTATTTGCATCGCGACCCAGGGGACTCCGATCATTCCGATGAGGGTGCTACGCACGCCTGGGTGGAGGCGCTTCTGCCGCGTATTGGCTGGGTTGGCTTTGACCCGACCAATAGCGTGATTGTGGGCGGAAGACACATTCGAACCGCGATTGGCCGCGATTACGCGGACGTGTCACCAACCGTGGGCAGCATGAAGGGAGCCGCGGAAACCGGACTGCAGGTCCGCGTCCGCGTGACTCCGTCCGATGCCCTGCTGCCTCCCGACAAGGAGTTTGCATCGGACACGGAATGGTCCCGTTTTCTGCAGAACAATCAGCAAGCCGAGAAAGCGCAGACTAAACAGCAACTCCAGCAACAGTAGCCGCTTGCCCCCGAACGACCCATGTCCATTCACGTTGCGCTTCATCATCGAACCGTATACCGGTACGACCGGCGTGTGTCGCTTGGTCCTCAAGCGATTCGTTTGCGTCCCGCCCCGCACTGCCGCACGCCGATCCTGTCCTATTCGCTAAATGTTCTGCCGAAGACCCATTTCATCAACTGGCAGCAGGACCCGCAGAGCAATTATCTGGCGCGGCTGGTTTTCCCGGAACCCACCACGGAGCTATCCGTGGAGGTGGATCTGGTTGCCGAAATGGCGGTTTACAATCCGTTCGACTTCTTCCTGGAACCGCACGCGGAACAATATCCCTTTACCTATACCCCCTCGGCCGCCCGCGAGTTGCGCCCGTTTCTCGAAATCGAACCGGACAGTCCCCGGCTTTCGGCCTTTCTCGCGAAGGTGCCGCGCCAGCCCCAGCGCACCATGGATTTTCTGGTCGCCCTGAATCAAATGGTACAGAGCGAGATTGGCTACGTAATCCGCATGGAGCCTGGGGTGCAGTCCTGCGAGGACACTCTCACGCTGCGCACCGGCTCCTGCCGCGATTCAGCCTGGCTGCTGGTCCAGATCATGCGCCGCCTAGGGCTGGCGGCGCGCTTTGTGTCCGGTTATCTGATTCAGCTTGTCGCCGATGTCAAGCCGCTCGAAGGACCATCCGGACCAACCGCCGATTTCACGGACTTGCACGCATGGGCCGAAGCCTATCTTCCGGGCGCCGGCTGGGTGGGGTTCGATCCTACGTCCGGCCTGCTCGCGGGCGAGGGACACATCCCGCTGGCATGCACTCCGGACGCTAGCAGCGCGGCGCCGGTTTCCGGTCTGCTCGACCCGTGCAATACGGAGTTCCGGCACGAAATGACGGTGCGGCGAATTTACGAATCGCCGCGCGTGACCAAGCCGTACAGCGAGCAACAGTGGCGGGAAATCGAAAAACTCGGCCATCAGGTGGACGCCGACCTGCGTGCCGGGGACGTTCGGTTTACCATGGGCGGCGAACCGACTTTCGTATCGCTCGACGACGTCGACGGGCCCGAATGGACGACCGCCGCATTGGGGCCGGCAAAGCGGCAGCGCGCGGTCGAACTGCTGGGCAGGCTGGGGCGCCGCTTCGCGCCCCAAGGATTACTGCATTTCGGCCAGGGCAAGTGGTATCCCGGCGAACCTCTCCCGCGCTGGGCATTCGGATGCTTCTGGCGGAAAGACCAAGTCCCCATTTGGGAGGATGCCGGCCTCATCGCGGAAGACGGCAAGGACTACGGGTACACGGCGGAGCATGCGCGCCGCTTTCTTGAGGCGCTCAGCCGCCGCCTCCAGGTAGACCCGGCCTTCATCATGACCGGATACGAAGATGTGTTCTATTACCTTTGGAAGGAACGGAAGTTGCCGGTGAACGTCGATCCGCTGGATCCCAAAATCGCAGACCCGCTCGAGCGCAGCCGCGTGGCGCAGGTTTTCGAACAGGGCTTAGGACAGCCTGTAGGATGTGTACTGCCGTTGCGACCCGTCACCACCGGTTCAGGGGAGCCGGGTTGGACCAGCCAGCCTTGGTTTCTGGCCTCCAAAGAGATGTTTCTGGTTCCGGGCGATTCGGCGATGGGCTACCGGCTACCATTGGAATCCCTGCCCTGGACGAAACCGGAAGATGTTCTCTACTCCTACGACCCGGATCCATTTACTAAACGCACTCGCCTTCCGGCAAAGCCGGAGCGCAAGAGATATCTGTTCGACGCGCCCTCTGTTGCCGACGTGCTGAACGTTGCCCACGCACAACCTCCGGAGAAGGGCGAATCGGCAGCGTGGATTACCCGACCCGCCATCTGCGCGGAATCCCGCCAGGGCAAACTGCACGTCTTCATGCCGCCGGTTGAGCATATCCGCGATTATCTGGATCTGGTGGCTGCCATTGAAGATACTGCCGCTTACCTTGGGATGCCGGTGCTTCTGGAAGGGTATACTCCGCCCAGCGATGTCCGGATCAACGTATTGAAGGTGACGCCCGATCCCGGCGTCATCGAAGTCAACATTCACCCGGCGGCATCCTGGGACGAACTTACCACCAACACGACCACGCTCTACGAACTGGCGCGCCAGAGCCGGTTGGGCACCGAAAAATTCATGTTGGATGGACAGCACTCCGGGACGGGCGGCGGAAATCACGTCGTATTGGGAGGACCGACTCCGGAAGACAGTCCGTTTCTGCGGCGTCCCGATCTGCTGCGAAGCTTGATCGGCTACTGGCACAATCATCCATCCCTTTCCTATCTGCTCTCGGGGCTGTTCATCGGTCCCACCAGTCAACACCCGCGAGTGGACGAGGCGCGCACGGATTCCATCTACGAATTGGAAATCGCGTTCGACCAGATCCCAGACAAAGGGGCTCCCGCGGGACCTCTTTGGCTGGCCGATCGCGTGTTCCGGCATCTCCTCACCGACCTCGCAGGAAACACGCATCGCGCCGAGTTCTGCATCGATAAACTCTACTCGCCTGACTCATCCGGATCGCGGCTCGGGTTGGTGGAGTTGCGCGCTTTTGAGATGCCTCCGCATGCGCAGATGAGCCTTACGCAACAACTGCTGGTGCGGGCGCTGACGGCGCATTTCTGGGAAACGCCGTACCGCCGGGAACTGGTTTGGTGGGGGACTGCGCTGCACGACCGTTTCATGCTGCCGCACTTTGTTCAGCTCGATTGGAAAAACGTGATGGCTGATCTTCGCGAGGCGGGGTTCGAATTCCAGGCGGAGTGGTTCGCCCCACACTTCGAGTTCCGCTTTCCGCAGATCGGTTCCGTGGTCCGGCAGGGTGTCCAACTCGAATTGCGGCACGCTCTGGAGCCGTGGCACGTGCTCGGTGAAGAAGTCTCCGGGAGCGCGACCGCCCGCAACGTGGATTCATCGGTGGAGCGACTGCAGGTCAAAGTGAGTGGCATGTCGGGTGAGCGCTTCGTGGTGGCCTGCAATGGCCGCCGCGTGCCGCTCCATGCTACGGAAAATTGCGGCGACTTTGTAGCCGGGGTGCGCTATCGCGCCTGGCAGCCGCCATCCTGTCTGCACCCGAATATCCCGGTACATACGCCTCTGGTCTTCGATATCGTAGACACCTGGACCGGACGCGCTATCGGGGGCTGCACGTATCACGTCGCGCACCCCGGTGGACGCGCGAATGAGCAGTTTCCCGTCAACGCGCAAGAAGCAGAGAGCCGCCGTCTGGCCCGGTTTCAGGATACCGGCCACACCTCCGGCGTGATGGGAGTGCCGCCGCTGGAGGACAATCCCGAGTTTCCGTTTACGCTGGATCTACGGCGTAGCGGCCGAACGATCCGCTGAATCGCCGGTCCGTGCCGTTGAGGAAATCGGAGGGCCCAAGGACATTCCGATAGAATCTCCACCTATCGCTTGACTTGAAGTGCCGGCGTTAGCGTTTGATTGCCCGGCGGCGCAGCAGAAGTCCAAACCCTAGCATCGCGGAACCGATCAGGGCCATCGACGTAGGTTCTGGAACCGGAATCTGGGCTTGTGTGTAGGTATATTGCACTTGTAAGACGGCACCCGTCGTCGAGGTGCCGCCAAACGACAGAGCCGGAGGATATCCGGCACCAGCGGTCCCGCTGTAGGCCTGTGAGCCGTTTGAAACGTTGCCACTGATCGTGGAATTGCCAAAGCCCTCGAAAAGGGCCAGGTTTCCAACGGGATTTCCCGTGCTACCACTGCCGTGCTGTCCCGCGAAGCTATTGACTGGGCCACCATCGGTAGAATTCTTCGCCGTACCGGAAACGGGCCCTGCCACTCCCGGTGCGTTCACTGTCACACCCCCAAGGGTCAGCGTTAAGGGCACGTTGGAAGATGCCGACGTAAACGGAATATCTACAGGTGGGCATGAGCCTATACCGAATAGGCAATCGAGATTCGAAACCTGTACGGTGCCGCTCGAGACCCAACTCAACGTCAACTGGACACCCGTGAGGATATACATTTCGCCGGGATTGGGATCGGACAGTTGATTCAGCTTCGGGATCAGGACCGAGGCCGAGGTTCCTGGCCCCAGTTGCGAGGCGGACGCCGGATTGGTTGTGGTGGCAGTGGTGGTGCCTAAGGCTCCGTTAGCAAAAACGTCAACGTAATAATTCAGGATACTGGCATGGGCTGCGACCGATCCTAGTGCAGCCGCCACCAGCAGGTGAAGGACTCCCCGAAGTGAAGGGTTATGCGTTGACATTATCTTCTCCGATCCGGGCCATGGCTTTAGCGACCATCCTACCAGAGGCTATTACGTTGCGCATACTCCGGCTGGGACCAGTTTAGGAGACCGGACTGCTTGCAGTCAAGGGATAATGGGCATTACGGTACCGACTTGAGGAAGTTCCGGGGGGAATATCAGTAGCTCCACTTCGGGAGATTCCTCGTAAGCTATTGGAAAGTAAACATGATTACCCTGCTGGGCTCGCTCGGTTTGTTGGTTAGTACTGTATAACAGCACTACAACTTACAGAACTTCTTCCGTCCACAGCCCGGGCGGATGCTGAAAGGTCATTTTGACGGGGCGTAATAGCCCAGGCGCCAGTAGGCGCGGAGGGCGGGGAGGCCGTGCGGGGGCACCACCTTAACCTGAACATGATGGTATCGTCCGTCGCGTTGGGCGTCGGTGGGGGTGTAACCGATGACGTAGCGGTTACGGAGTTCGATTCCGATTTTAGCGGCGATGTCGGGCATTTCGGCCAAGTCGTCCACGGGCAGGTGGCGTCCGCCGGTCTGTTCGCAAATATCGCTGAGCAGGCCCGGTCCGCCGGCCTCTTCCGGCGAACGCCCGCGCGAGCCGTCTGGCTCGAAAATACCCATGGCGTAGATGAGCACGTCGCTCTCGCGAACGCGGTTGCGCACTTCGCTCTCGGTGTAGCGGCTGCAGTTGTCGCCACCATCGGAGATGATGAGGAGCGCCTTGCGCTGCATTTTGGTGTTCTTCATTTCGTGGAGCGCGAGAAAAATTGCGTCGAGGAGCGCCGTTCGCCCCTTGGATTGGGCGAAGGTGAGCTGGTTCTGAATGTCTTCGTAACTGCGGGTGAGGGGCACGACCAGTTTCGGCTGATCGTTGAACTCCACCAGGAAGAACTCATCCTCGGGATTGGCGGTGCGGAAAAAAGCGGCTGCGGCCGCACGGGACCTTCGCAGCTTGTTCGACATACTGCCGCTGATATCAAAGACCAGGCCGACCGCCAGCGGTTCGTCGTCCATGGCGAAGTGGGTGATGGTCTGCTCGACTTTATCGTCAAGGATCTTGAAGTGCTCTTTCTCCAGGCCGGTGACCGGACGGTTCATGGGGTCGCAGACGGAGACGGGCACCAGGACCAGGTTGGAATCGATCCGGATATTCGCCGCGGGAAGCTTGGCCGCCTCGGCGACAGGCTTCGCGCGCGGAGTGATGCCGGCCTGTCCAAACAGGGCGATGACGACGGCGGTGGTGGACAGCAGCGAACAACCGGCGATGCGGCGCACACACATTAGACAACCTTTGAAAGTATTGTACAGCGCTTACTCCCTGGCAGCGCCACGCGCCTCCGCGGCTGGGTGCTTAACCACTTTGGGGGTGGCCGGCGTTGGCTCCGGCTGTTGAGCAGGCATGAAGGGGAGGTACGCGGAGCGCCGTGAACCGCTGGCGAGTTCCCATCTTCGCCAATCTTGGAGAATTTCAGCGGCCTCGTTGCTAACCTTTCCTCCCGCCGCCAGTAGTAATCTCTGAAGGTTTGAGGCAGGTGATGCGAGATCTGGTGCAGGACCTCAGGTATGGTTTGCGAAATCTGAGGCGAAACCGGGGCTTCGTGCTGGTGGCCCTGTTGACGCTGGCGCTGGGAATCGGCGCCAATACCACCATCTTCAGCGTGATCAATAACACGCTGTTGAAGCCGCTTCCGTATCCTGGGGCGAACCGCCTGGTGCTGGTATGGGAGACTTTCGGAAAGGGCCCGGACAATTGGAACATCGTCTCCGCGCCGAACTTCTGGGATTTCCAGCGGCAGAGCCGTTCCTTTGAGTCCATGGCCATCTTCGATTCCGCCGGCAGAGGGTACAACCTCTCGCCCGTGAACCGTTCGCAGGAGGCCGAACAGGTCTCCGGACTGCGCGTTTCGGCGGGTTTCTTCTCCGTGCTGGGGGTGAAGCCCCTTCTGGGCCGCACGTTCCTGCCCGAGGAAGAGATGCTGGGCAGGGATCGCGAAGTCGTTCTGAGCTACGGACTGTGGAAGTCGCGCTATGACGGCGATCCTCTCCTGGTGGGCAAGACCATCCGCATGGATGGCGCCGATTTCACCGTGATCGGCGTGATGCCGCGCGAGTTCGAATGGCAATTCTGGAGCGGGCCGCGCCGGCTCTGGGTTCCCGTGGGGTACACCAAGACCGACTACGGGCGCGGCGACAACAGCTTTATCTCGATCGCCCGTTTGAAGCCCGGGGTCAGCGTGGGTCAGGCGAAAGCAGAGATGGAGGCGGTAGGCAAAAACATCGCCGCACAATACCCCAAGGAAGATCCCGACATGGGCGCCACCGTGGCTCCGCTGGCCGATTTCGGCATGACCGGGATTCGCACCACCATGCTGACGCTGCTGGCCGCCGTGGCGTTTGTGCTATTGATCGCGTGCGTCAACGTGGCGAACCTGCTGCTGGCGCGCGGGGCAGGGCGGCAGAAGGAGTTCGCCATCCGGCTGGCGCTGGGTGCGCGGGCACCCCGCATCGCGCGCCAGTTACTCACCGAAAACGGCCTGCTGGCGCTGGCGGGCGGCGCGGCCGGTTTGCTGGTTGCCGCCGCGAGTACCAGGCTCTTGTTCTATGCTCTCAAGCTGGAAAGCCTCGACCTGCCTCTGCGACAGATCGATTCCCTCGCGATGGATGGCCGCGTGTTTGCATTTGCCCTGCTCCTCTCCGGCCTGACCGGCCTGCTGTTCGGCGTGGCGCCTGCCGTCGCGGCTTTGCGCACCAACGTGAACGAACCGCTCAAGGAAGGCGGGCGAACCGCCGGTACCGGCGGCCACAACCGCCTGCGCCAGGTGCTGGTGGCATCGGAGGTGGCGCTGGCGTTGGTGGTGCTTTCGGGCGCCGGCCTGATGGTCAAAAGCATGACCCGGCTCCTGGGCGTGGACCCCGGCCTGAATCCCAGGAACGTGCTCACTATGGGGATATCGGTCCCCCAGGAAGAAATCTATGTGGGTCCTCCGGGTCTGCCGCGTTTTTGCCAGGACATCCAGGAACACGCCGGTGCGATCCCTGGCGTTGTGTCCGTAGGCGCCATTGCCCACTTGCCGTTTCGGGGCAACGCGGGCCGCGCTTTCCAGATTGAAGGCCGCCCGGCGGCCGATCCCGGCCATATGCCGGGCGCCAGTTACACCGTCGCCTGCCCGAACTACTTCCGCACCATGGGCATCCCCGTTCTGAAAGGGCGCGAGTTCACCTTTCAGGACACCCTGAACGCGCCCGGAGCGATCGTCATCAACGAAAAGATGGCTCATGATTTTTGGCCCAGCGAAGATCCGGTCGGCCGGGCCATCCGTCTGGGTGGATCGAACGGGCCGCGCCTCACGGTGGTGGGCGTGGTGGGCGATGTGCATTACCTGGGCCTCGACGCTCCCGTGCGCCGGCAATTCTTCCGGCCGTACCCGCAGGCCGGCTGGCCCGTGATGACAATCGTCGTCCGCTCCATCGGCACGCCGGGCAGCTACGGCGTTCCGGTCCGGAAAGCGCTCGCCGGTATTCTGCCCGACTCACCCGTGTCCGGCATCGAAACCATGGAGGACGTGGTCCATAACTCCACCGGCTCCCGGCGTCTGCCCATGCTCCTGCTCAGCGTCTTCTCGGTTCTGGCCCTGGTGCTGGCAGCGGTCGGCATCGTGGGCGTGGTGGGACATTCGGTGGCGCAGCGAACCCATGAAATCGGCATTCGCATGGCGCTGGGCGCGGGAACCATGGACGTGCTCCGCCTGATGGTGAACGGCAGCATGGCATGGGTGCTGGTGGGTCTTGTGGCCGGCGTGGCGGGTTCCGCCGGACTCACACGGCTGCTCACCGGAATGCTCTACCAGGTGCGGCCGCTCGATCCCGTGGTGCTGGGAGGCGTGTCTTTGCTGCTTCTCCTGGTGGCGCTGCTCGCCAGCTATATACCGGCACGGCGGGCCGCCCGCATCGACCCCATCGTGGCGCTCCGCTGCGAATGACTCAAATTCCGCTCTGCTGCATCATTTTGGCCACCAGCGCGGTCCAGCCCGTCTGATGACTCGCCCCCAACCCTTCGCCCGTGTCTCCGTGGAAATACTCATAGAACAGGACCAGGTCGCGCCAGTGCGGGTCCGTGCGAAACAGTTCGCTCGCGCCGTGGGCGGGGCGCCGCCCGTCTTCACCCCGCAAAAACAGCCCGTTCAGCCGCCGCGAGATCTCGGCCGCTACATCCCACAAGTTCATCAGCTTCCCGCTGCCCGTGGGACACTCCACTTTGTAGTCGTCGCCCAGGTAGTGATGGAACTTCTGCAGCGATTCAATCAGTAGATAGTTCAACGGAAGCCACACCGGACCGCGCCAGTTGGAATTGCCGCCAAACAATCCGCTGGTGGCCTCTCCGGGTTCATATTCCACGCTATCGCCATCGAACACGTAAGGCCGATCCTTGTACGCGCGCGAAAGACTGCGAATCCCGAAGGGCGAAAGAAACTCCCGCTCGTCCAGCATCCGCATCAGAATGCGCCGCAACTGGTCCGGATTGACGATGGAAAGCAGCCGCCGCTCGCCTTTTCCCTTCACCGTCATGGAAGCCACGTTGTGCGTCAGGTCGGGCCGGTTGTGGATGAACCAGCTCATGCGCCGGGCAAAGCCGGGAAGTTGATCCATCAATCGCGGCTCCATGGTCTCTACCGCGAAGAGCGGCACCAGGCCCACCATCGACCGCACCTTGAGAGGCTGATGGCGTCCGTCCGGCATGTGCAGCACGTCGTAAAAGAAGCCGTCCGCCTCGTCCCACATTCCCGCCCCATCGTGGCCCAGATGAGTGATGGCGTCCGCAATATAGAGAAAATGCTCCCAGAACTTGCTGGCAACGTCCTCATAGGCGGGGTCTTCTTTGGCCAGTTCCAGCGCCATGGCCATCAGGTTGAGACAGTACATCCCCATCCATCCGGTGCCGTCCGCCTGTTCGATGAATTCGCCGCCCGGCAGCGGCTCGCTGCGGTTGAACACGCCGATATTGTCCAGCCCCAGGAAGCCGCCCTGGAAAATGTTGCGGCCCCGCGCATCCTTGCGATTCACCCACCAGGTGAAGTTGAGAAGCAATTTGTGGAAGATCCGCTGTAGAAACTTGCGGTCCGGTTTGCCATGCCGTTTGGCTTCGATTTTGTACACGCGCCATGCCGCCCAGGCATGCACCGGCGGATTCACGTCGCTCAGGTTCCATTCGTATGCCGGCAACTGCCCGTTCGGATGCAAATACCATTCCCGCAACATCAGAACAAGCTGGCCCTTGGCGAATTCCGAATCGATCAGCGCCAGAGGCAGCGTGTGAAAGGCCAGATCCCATGCGGCGTACCAGGGATACTCCCATTTGTCCGGCATGGAGATGACGTCCGAATTGTAAAGGTGCTGCCATTCATGGTTCCTCCCCAGCAGGCGCTCGGGCGGAGGAGGCGGAAACGCTGGGTCGCCCTGCAGCCAGCCGCGCACCACGTAGTGGTAGAACTGCTTGGACCAGAGCAGGCCGGCGAATGCCTGCCGCATGATGGCCCGGCCATCTTCGCTCATGCCGGCGGGAATCACGCTGCCGTAAAAGCTGTCGGCGTCCTGGATCCTGTCCGCGAAGGTCTGGTCGAACGACGCGCCGAAGGGCTCGACCGGCCTGCCATCGGCCAGCCGCAGTTTGACGGTCACGGCTTGGCCCGGAGCGATCTGCATGGTGTAGCGTGCGGCGCACCGGGTGCCGCGGAGTTCGGGATTCACGGCCGCGGTATCGCCATGCAGCACGCGCCGCGCGATGCCGTCTTTGACGAACCGCGTGCGGTTCCCGGTATTCCACAGGACGCCGTTGTCACTCTCGTTTTCGGTGAACAGCAACTCCGGCGCGCCGTCGCAGAGGAGCCATCGCCGGCCGTAATAGGGCTCATTGAGTTCCACCGCGTTGCCGTCGGCGCGCAAGCCGCACAGTGGCGCAGTTCCCTTCCAGCTCCAGGTATTGCGAAACCAGAGGGTGGGAAGCAGGTCGAGCGGCGCGGCGTCCGGCCCGCGGTTGATGGCGGTGATGCGGATCAGGATATCCTCGCAGGTGGCTTTGGCGTACTCCACGAAGACATCGAAATACCGCCCCTCGCTGAAGATGCCTGTGTCAGCCAGTTCGAATTCCGGATCGCGGCGCGTGCGGGCGGCGTTTTCGGCGCGCAACCGGGCGTAAGGGAACGCCGCGTGCGGATACTTGTACAGATACTTCATGTAGGAGTGGGTGGGCGTATTGTCCAGGTAGAAGTACGCCTCCTTCACGTCCTCGCCGTGGTTGCCTTCTTTGCCGCCGAGTCCGAAGAGCCGCTCTTTCAGAAGCGGGTCGCGGCCGTTCCAGAGAGCGAGTGCGAAGCAGATGCGCTGGTGGCGGTCGCAGATGCCCGCGATGCCGTCTTCATTCCAACGATAGGCACGGTATGGCGACTGGTCGAAAGGAAAGTAATTCCAGGCATCGCCCGTGGCGCTGTAATCCTCGCGCACCGTGCCCCAGGCACGTTCACTCAGGTAGGGGCCCCAGCGGTTCCAGTGGGTGCGGCGTAAGCGGGATTCTTCGATGCGCGCCTGTTCCTTGTGGTTGGGCATGCTTCAGCGTGGCAGCCGGCCGTGACAGACGGGAGAATGCACTTCGCCCGCCTCACCTTCACACTACCATCAAACGATGGTCGGGGCAGTCCAGCTCTATCGACTCATAGATGTGATCGGTCAAGTCCGGCCCGTGTTTGGCCAGAAACGCCAGGAATGAGTAGAGCCGCTCCTGCAGGTGCCGTTCGGGAAAAATCAGGCCGTACAGCGAAGCGGCATCGTGCCTGCCACGCTCATCGCGGCGCATGGCTTCGCGGCCCACTTTGCTGTCGATTTTGGCAAATTGATGCCGCACCTTTTGGGCGCTGCGCTCCAGTGCCTTGGCCAGGGTTGGATCGAACGCCAGCAGGTCGCCCTTCAAGCGCTCGACGGCGCCATCCACCACCGCCATGGTGTCGCGCAGGCGGCCGGACAGCGCGGGCGGCACAAGTTTCGCGGCGATTCGATCGCGCAGGGAGTCTTCCCCATGGAAGAAGTCCAGCAACGCCAGGCCGTAGCGTTCCATGCGTTTGGCGCTGCGCTCATCCAGAATGGTGAATCCGCTGCGCGGCACCGCTACCGGCATGCGCCCCAGCAGGGAGCGGTAAATGGGCTCGCTTTGCGCCAGGTATGCCACTTCCGCGGGGCCGCCGATATAGGCCACCGTGGGAATCATGAAATCCTGCACCACGGGCCGCAGCAGTGCGTTTGGCGAAAGATCGGCTGCCCGGTCCATCAGTTCCGCCGCGGTGAAGCGCCGGCCGTTCAGACCATACTCGTCGCCGTGCCGGCGCAATCCCAGCCGCTTGTCACCCTCCAGCAGGAACACCAGGGAGGTCTGTTCTTCCACATGGACCTGCGTATGATAGCCCGCGCCAACCAGTTCCCGGTTCCGCTCCAGCACGCGCGCGTTCAACTCCGGCCCGGCCTCCACGGCACGGCGGAGGGCCGGCGCGGCAAGCCGGCGAAACTCCGGCAGCAGTGGATCCACTTGTAAAATGTCGTGCCGTGTCAGAAGCGCGCGCACCAGTTCGCCGAACGCTTTGCCCATGGTGCTGCCGGCACGGTAGGCATCTTCCACGGCATCGGCTACTTCTTCACCAAACGGCAACCCGTGCAGGGCGGTGCGCAATTCCCGCAGGGGCGGCGCCACCAGGGTAACGTGGCCAACCGGCTGGGAACCGGCCGTCCGGCGCATTTCCAGCTTGTGCGGATGGTGTTCGCCGTCGAAGACCCAGACGTGATTGACTTCCGCGAAGTCGTGGTCCTCGGTGGCCAGCCAAAACACCGGCACGGCGGGAATTCCGTTGGCCGTGAGCCATTCCGCCAGTTTGGCGGCATGCAGGGCCTTGTAAATCGTGTAAGCCGGTCCGGAAAACAAGCCCACCTGCTGGCCGGTCACCACCGCTACGGTTCCGGGCTGCGCCAGCCGCTCCAGGGATGGCCCGGCGGGGTTCTGCACCCGCAACGCTGTCACCAGGGTCGCGCGTTCGGTGTCACTGAAGCGAATCTCCGCCGCGGCCGCACGATAGGCTTCCAGATCTCGAATGGGATAGTGATAAAAGCCGGCAGTACGATCGGGATGATAGAGCACGTCCGCGAACAACTGCGTAGTGTGTGGCAGGTCGGTATGACGGACGCAGGTACAGTGCATGGACGAGGAACAGCTTACCAGATGATTCGCCACCGGAGCAGGATTCAATGTGTTTCACTTATCCCGGAGGAAGGACGATCTTGGAAATGTCATTGAAAATGACAAACGCCATGATCACCATGATGAATACGAATCCGACCTTGAATACCAGTTCCTTGACATTCAGGCTCAGGTCGCGCCGCATGACCATCTCCACCAGCAGCATCAGGATGGTGCCGCCATCCAGGATAGGGATCGGCAGAAGGTTGAAGATGGCCAGGTTGAGGCTGACCATCGACATCAGCGAAAAATATGCCGACGGCCCTTCTTTGGCCGCCTGTCCCGAGAGTTGCGCCAAGCCAACCGGGCCCGTCAGATTCTTTGTGGACATGCGCCGCTCAATCATGCCTTGCAGCACTTTGACGATGAGCGTGGCGCCTTCCTCGTTTTCCCGCACCGATTCGGACAGCGCCTCCGGGAAAGCCAGGCGCGTGGTGATGATCGTGAGCTTGGGCCGTGGACGCACGCCGATCATCCAGCGGGCCGGACCGTCGCTCCGGCTGTACTCCGGCTGTACCACCACCTCGTGCTTCTCGCCGTTGCGGACATACACGATATCGAGCGTTTTGCCGCCGCTGTTCTTGGTGACTTCGTAGAACCGGTAGTTGGAGTGCATCGGCTGGCCATTCAGGGTGAGGACTACATCGCCTTTCCGCAGCCCCGCTTTGTAAGCAGGCAGATTGGCATCCACCTCATCCAGTTCCATCTCGCCGCGCTCTTCCCAACCGGCGTATCCTACCCCCAGGGCTTCGCTCAGGGTCGGCGTCACCACGGTGTCGAAACGCTTACCGGCGCGCTCAATCGTGAGGTACATGGGGCGATAGGCACTGGAGATCTCCTCCAGGCCCACGTCTTTCCATGTTGGCTTGTCTTTCCCGTCCAGCTTGACGATGCGGTCGCCGTCGCGGATGCCCGCCTTGGCGGCGGGGGAATCGGCCATCACGTGACCGATCACCGGATCCAGATCCGCATCGGAAACCCGTTCGTACTTCACCATGTAGAGGCCGGTCAACAGGCCGACCGCCAGCACCACATTCATGAACGGTCCCGCGAAGGCAATGATCAGCCGCTGCCATCGGGGCTTGGCGAACAGGCTCCGCGGATCGGGAGCTTCGGCTCCCTCTGCGGGCGGAGCGGACACGTTGGCATAACCCTCCATGTTGACGCCCTCCATTTCGCCGGCCATTTTCACATAGCCGCCGAAAAGGATAAGCGACACCCGGTAATCCGTCTCGCCACGCCGGAAACCGAACAGCCGCGGACCGAATCCGAAGCTGAATGCCTCCACCTTCACATCGAAATAACGAGCTGCCCAGAAATGCCCCAATTCGTGGATCATGATCATGACCCCGATGAGGACCAGCAGCCACAGAATGCTTTCGCCAGTCTCTAGCATATGTCTACGCTGTCACAACTCCCGCGCGCGCCATCACCAGTTCCCGCGCCCGCAGCCGCGACTCCCCGTCAATCTCCAGGATTTCGCCAATACTCCGCGGGTGACGGACGGGAATCCTGGCCAGCGTTTCGGCTACCACCTCAGCGATGGCCGGGAACGCGATTTTACCCTGCAAAAATGCCTCTACAGCCACTTCGTCGGCAGCGTTCAGCGTGCAGGTCGCCGAGCCGCCTGTCTCCTGGCACTGGTATGCCAGCCGGAGTAGTGGAAACTTATCATAATCAGGCGGATAGAACTCCCAGCTTTTGGCTTTGCTCCAGTCCACCTTCGGCACCGGCGCTTCGCACCGGTCCGGATAGGTCAGCGCATATTGTATCGGCATGCGCATGTCCGTCGCTGAAACCTGGGCAAGCACGCTGCCATCGCTGTATTCGATCATGGCATGCACGCTGGACTGCGGGTGAATCACAACATCGATCTGGTTTGGTGCGAAATCGAACAGCCAGCACGCCTCGATTACTTCGAATCCTTTGTTCATCAAAGTGGCGGAATCGATGGTAATGCGATTCCCCATCTTCCATGTTGGATGATTCAAAGCCTGCTCCGGTGTCACGCGCGCCAAAGCCTCCGTCGGAGTGTTCCGAAATGGCCCACCTGATGCCGTAAGGATCAGTTTGGACACCGCCTCGCGATTTCCCGCCCGCAGACACTGATGGGCGCCATTGTGTTCGCTGTCCACGGGAACCAACTCCGCTCCGTATTCCCGGACAGCCTGCATCACCAGTTGGCCGCCCGAAACCAGGACTTCCTTGTTCGCCAGACCTACCCGTTTGCCGCGGCGCAGAGCTTCATAGGTGGCTTCCAGGCCGGCCACTCCTACAATGGCCGAAATCACCGTATCCACTACCGCCGCTGTGGCAATCTCCACTCTGGCCGCATCCCCATGCAGCAGTTCCGGCCACTCCGCGCGCGGAAGGCCGGCTTCCGTCAGTCTTTGCGATAGACGAGCCAGAGCCTCGGAAGTCGCGACAACCGCCACGCTGGGGCGAAACTCCAGGATTTGGGCAGCCAGGGTTTCGACGTTCCGGCCAGCGGCTAACGCATACACCTGGTACTGGTGGCGGCTGCGCCGAACCACGTCCAGCGTGTTGGTTCCGATCGACCCGGTGGAACCCAGAACGGTGAGAGTTTTCATTCGCGGCGTCTCTTGGCGAGCGTATCTGCCATAATATCACGCAGCCCTCCAAACCGAACCGGGAACGCCCCGAACGAATGGCCAACTCTTTCTTGGTTTCTTTTTTTGGGGAAGGCCTCTAAACCCTTTCGGGCGCCGGGGAGGATTGCTTCAGGGGTCTTTTATTTAGAGGTTAGTCTCGCTTTGGTGGGAGTTGCCTCCCCGGCTTAATTCCAATACTAGTATATTCTGATTTTGGAATCAACAGAAATTTGTATTTTTTTATTGGGATTTTACTTCTACCCCTGCCAATTCCTCTAAAACCTTGATAGTAGAGCAGAAATCCTCGTCGGCGTGGCCTGCGCTGATGGCCGTCTGGAAGAGCTGTTGGGTTAAACCAGTCAAAAGTAATGGTACTCCTAGTTCTTTCCCCGACTCCATCATGAGCCCGATATCCTTATGCATCCACTTGGTAGAGAAGTTGGCCTGGAAGTCCCGGCGAAGCACGAACGGCGCTTTATATGAGATCAAACCGCTCTTGGCAGCACTATTATCCAGGATGTCGAGCATCAGTTTGGGTTCGATTCCCCCCTTTGCCGCCAGCACCATACCTTCGTTGAAGGCCATGGCGATGTTGCAAAGAATAAGGTTCTGAGTCAATTTGGCCTGCAGGCCCATGCCCGCCGGCCCACAGTAGTAGAGCCGTTTCCCCATCGCTTCCAGGAACGGTTTTGTTTTTTCAAAGACGGTCTGATCGCCTCCCACCATGAAGGTGAGAGTGCCGCCCTCGGCGCCGGGAGTCGATCCGGTGCAGGGAGCGTCGAGAAACTCTACACCTTTGGCATGGAGAGCCTGTCCAATCTTGCGGCTTTCGCTCGGGCTGATGGTGCTGGCGTCGGCTACGGTAGTTCCCGGATGGGCCCCGTGGACTACACCCTCATCTCCCAGAATGACATTGCCCGCCATTTTGGTGTCGCCGACGCAAAGGAAAATGAAGTCGGCATTCTGTGCCACCTCGCGAGGTGTATCGCAGGCCTTTCCGCCCGCCTCGGCGGCGAGCTTACGGGCCTTATCGGCGGTGTTCGACCAGAGCGCCACCTCGTGCCCTGCGCGCAGAAGATTGCGAGCCATGGGATACCCCATGAGCCCCAGTCCCAGAAATCCAAGTTTTGCCATAGAAACTGGATTGTACCGCTACCACAGGAAGGCGCGCCATGTTGCCACAACCAGGGCGTGTGTGACGACACCGGCCCGGATGCTTCCCGCCTGGTTCCGCGCCCGGCCGCAGAACCAGCCCATGACAGCCGCGATCGGCACCCAAGGCCATCCACGGAACCAGAAATGCACCAAGCCGAACAGAATCGAATTGAGGGCCAGGGCTGCCGTGGCGTGACCGGTCCAATCTTCCATCCAACCGAGCAGCACTCCGCGGAAGAAGAACTCTTCGGCCAACCCCAGCACCCACAAGAACCCGACGAATGTGGCCGAGGCCCAGAGCAGTCGCGGACTCACGAAATGTGTAGCGTGCAGCGCCACCGCCAGCACGGCGCCGCACGGAACGAAGAACAGGAAATTGACGATGCCGATGCGCCACTCCCGCCCGGTCGGCAGGAAACCGAATCCCGTTTCGGGTACACGCCGTTCCAACATCAGGGACAGCAGTGCCATATGAAAGAGACCGATGTGCCCCAGGATGGCGATGTGCTGCCGGTAGACATCGGGGTAGATGAAATCGAAATACTTCCCCACCATCACCGCGGCTATCAGCACCAGGAAAGCGCCGTCGGACCAAGGCGCCGCCGGAAGTATCGCGTACCAGAAGCAGACAGCGATCGCCAGGGCCGCCAGGCGCGTCAGCGCCAGCCATTGGAACGGAATCCCGCCACAACAGCAGATCAGGTACGGCAAAATCGCCGACGCTGCCAGCCATACAGGCAGGCGCGGTCCGGCCAGGCGCTCCCGCACCTCCGGGAATCCGGCGACCAGATAGAATGGATATTCGGCAAGAAAGGCGGCAATGACCGGTAACGCCGTCTGGAGAGGAATGCCTTTGACGAGCGCATAACCTATGCCTACCCCGCTCAGCGCGATCGCTCCGATCACTGCAGCCGCCCGGAAACCGCCGAGCGTGTTGGCCATCGCGCTCATTCTAGCATTCATGGCGGGACCGCTTGGTTTGCGTGCCGACGATCCGCCCGCCAATCTCGCCAAACTGGTGGCGCACCGTGAGACCGAAACCGAGGCCGAGCGCAACGACTACACCTACCGGCAGACGGTGACGATTGAGGAACTGGACAGCAACGGCGGTGCGCGGGGCCAGTATCGCGAAGTGCGCGATATCATCTTCTCGCCGAAGCACGAGCGCACCGAGCAACTCATAGGTAAGCCGCAGAACAGTCTGAAGAACCTGATTATGACGGAAGAAGATTTCCGCGACGTGCGCGAGATCCAGCCCCTGGTGCTTACCGAAAGCCAGTTGTGGAACTACGAAACCAAACTCCGCGGCGAAGAGAACATGGACGGCGTGGATTGTTGGGTGCTGCAGGTACGCCCCCGCCAGATTCTGGAAGGCCAGCGTTTTTTCGACGGCATGCTCTGGGTGGATCAGAAGGAGTACAACATTGTGCGCATGCAGGGGCAGGCTGTCCCCCAAATCCGCACGATGAAGAGCGAGAATCTGTTTCCCAGGTTCACCACTATCCGCAAGCCCATCGATGGAAAGCACTGGTTTCCCATCTACACCTATGCCGACGACACCCTGCAGTTTCGCACCGGCCCTCAGCGCGAACGCCTGCGCATTGCCTTCAGCGATTACAAACGCTTCGGGGCTGAATCCACCTTCACTCCGCACCTGTGATCAGGCCAGATAACTGTAATTGATTAGCGGAAAGTGCTGGACATTTGGACGATCTCGTGCCACGATAAA
>JARLGM010000031.1 GCA_031292755.1 Candidatus Sulfopaludibacter sp. | reverse complement strand
CTTTATCGTGGCACGAGATCGTCCAAATGTCCAGCACTTTCCGCTAATCAATTACAAATCAAGGGCAAGGTAGTACAGCCGCGAGATCTGACTGACGCCTCCGGCTGTCAACTGGCCCCAACCGACCTCCGACATCGGCAGCCCGTCGGCGTACTCCATGAGGAAAGGATCTACCGCCGACAACATCTCGGTCAGACCTGCAATGGTTACCGGCGCACCAGGCGTTATGTCAATGGGAATCGCCGTCACATCGACGATGCCCGCTGGAGCAGCAGGTGCAGGACTCTGGCCGGCAGGATAGCCGAACAGGAGCGACCGCGTCAGAGCGTACTCGGAGGCATACGCTGTCGCCAGGGCCTGCGGATTGGCCCCAAGACGTCCCTTCACCGCCGCCACCGCCATCTGCTGATCGAGTTGCGCCACTCCGGAGCCGATCGGGTCGAACAGGGGGTCGCTTTGCTCCGGTGCCACATAGACGTTGGGCGTGCCGGCCGCCGGCAGCATTCCGGTCCACAGGGATTGCGCGGTCAGAATCGTACGCTCCAGGGTGTTGGCGTGGAAATAGACCATGCCCGCATCGGCGGTGTCATGGCCGGTCAGCAGTCCTTCCTGGGTGAGCCAAAGCCGGTAGTAGCCGCCGAGGATCGTCTCCAGTTTGGCGCCATTGACGGTCAGATAGCCAACCGAAGTAGGCTGAGCCGGCGGAGCGACCGGAGCCGCGGCGAACGCCGGGTATGGTTGCACGGAGAAAGTGCTGAGCGTGGCGTTTGGCGCGACCGGGGATCGCACGCTATGACGGCCGAAGATAATCACTTGCTTGAGTTGCGTATCGTCGACGGGTTGGGCCGCCAGAACCGGCAGGCAGACGAGAGCTAATATGACGGGTCGAGAAAGTCGAGTATTCATGTTTTTCTCCAGTGGTAATTGCGGGCGCGATAGTTCCGTCGCGCCCCTTTTGTGTATGTCTTCGCTTACTACTCCAGTTACTTCGCGCCAAGCCGGTAACGCGCGAGCAGTTCCTCGCGGTTCAGGCGCAGGTCCAGGCCGGTCTGCCTGGCCGGGTATGGCTTCTTGCCCATCAGTCCCTTCCATAGGATGTGATTGAAGTCCAGCGGATCGACGCGATCCTCCTCGTCGAAGTCCATGCCCTTGGTGGCTTTCGCCCAATACTTCGCGTTGTGTGTCACCTTCGGCACGATCAAGCCCACCGGCCGGGGAGGCAGCGGCAGGGACGTAGCATAGAGTAGCGCCGAGGGTATGGCCGTAAAGGTCCAAGGACTCGGCGTTGGGTTGAAGATGCCGGCCATGGGCCTGGCGAGCGCATCGTTCAGGTTCATCGGAGGAAGGCCCAAAACCTCCTCAATCGTGCGCAGGTAGTCGATGGTATTGTACTGCGTGGAAACCAGGGCGCCCCGCTTCACGTAGGCGCCTGCCACAAAAGCGATGCTGCGATGCGAATCGACATGATCGCCGCCGTCCTGCGCGTCGTCCTCGATCACAAAAATCAGCGTATTGTTGGCATAGATGCTGTGGGAGATCTTCTCGATCAACAGCCCCACCGCGTAATCGTTGTCGGCAACCATCTTCTCCGGGACGTTCACGCCGTCGATCGCCGTATCGAAATTTCCGGTGTGGTCGTGCATGAAACGAACCAGGCTCAGCGAAGGCAGGCCGCCCTTGGCGTAGTTCGTGTCGAAGTCCCGCGCCCACTCCGTGTACCGGTAATAGTCCGGAAACACGTTGTCGAAGCCGCGGAAGTACTGGTCGGTGAACGGGGTGAGCGCAGCGTTGGTGGGTATGGCGACGACTGTGCCGGTGGCGAATGGATCTCGCACGACAGGAAGGCTGAACGCGGGCGCATTGTAACGGCCGAGGTCTGCGAAGAAGCCATAGTTGCGGACCGTGAGATTCGCGCGGAATGCGGCGTCCCACAAATAGCCGGTGTTGATTTCATTGTTGGGACCGTCCGGCGCAGCCACGTTGGTCTGGCCCGGCAGCACATTCGGATCTTTCGGCGTCAACGGAGAGCCGGCAACGCGCCCTGCAAGTGTAGGAATCGCGACGTTCACGTTGCGATTCGTTCCTTCGGAATCCGCACTGGTGCCGCGATAGGCATAGGCCACGGGGTATTGGCGCTCCACCACGTCGGGCGCGCGAGCCGAGGTGGTCCAGAGCCAGCCGTCATAGCTGACTTCGGCAGTGTCCATGAAATTGTCAAGCGTAACGAAGTTTCGCGCCAGGTTGTGCTGATTCGGAGTGATGTTCTCCGGGAACTCAGCCAGATCAGGGTCACCATTCCCCTTTTCCAGATCGCCCAGGATCTGGTCGTACGTGCGATTTTCCTTGATGATGAAGATCACGTGCTGGATGCCCTTCCGGACAGCTGCCATGATCGCGGCGTCGCCATCGCTTTCGGTGCTGGCGAAGCGATTGTTCGTTGCCACCTGCGCCGTCAACGTAGCCAAGTGGTCCGGGGTGGGGCGCGGGAAGCTCTGGAAGCCGGCCTTGGTCAACTGCGGATTATACTGATTCGTTTCCATGCAGGATATCGTCCCGACCGGTCCGTAGCCGCCATAGCACCAGGCGGGATTCGGCCCGGTCGGCGATTTCGCATTGACTACATATACCGAACCGCCATCGCCGCTGAAGCTCACGGAGTTGGGGTACCAACCTGTCGGGATCAGGCCAACGACCTGGTCGTCCTTATTCGTTCCGCCTAAAGATACGACCGCGATCGCATTCAGATTCCCGTTCGTCACGTAGAGTTGCTTCTCGTCGGGCGAGAGCGTCACACTGTTGGGGTTCGCGCCGGTATAGGACGCTAGCGCCGCCGGAAGCAGAGACGGGGGCGCGATGACCGGGATGGTCTCGACGATCGTGTTCGTGGCAGTCTCAATGACGTCCACTGTGTCCGACTGGTCTTCGGCGACATACAACAGCGTCTGGGCTGCGTTCAGAGTCATTTTGTTGGGTTGGCCCTTGACGTGGATCCGGGTCGCTACCGATGGTCTGCCTGCCGGATTGAACAGTTCCCGCGGCCCACTCAGATTTGCTACCACGATCTCCCGGTCACGAATGCTGGAGATATACGCTACCGCGCCCGCGCCGTTTCCCTTCACGGCTACCCAAAACGGATAGGCGCCGCCCGGGACGCCGGACTGGGAGGGGTCGTTAAGACCGGGCCGCAGGTCGAGATCTCTCCAGCGCGACCAGTTGCCCAGGCCTCCCCGGAACACGGTGATCGAGTCGTTATAGTAGTTCACCACTACGAGCGTCTGGCCATCCTGCGACAGAGCCAGGCCGGCGGCGCAAGGTAGCACGCCCAGCCCCACGCCAGAGGCATGTCCCAGGGGCAGCATCATTGTGGGCTGCTCCGCCCAGGTTCCTGAGGCGCTGAGGGTAACCACGTGGACGTTGTCACTGGGGCCGCCAGACACGTAAAATGCCAGGCCCGATGGATCGAAAACAATGCCGTTATAGGTGTTAGGGATCTTCAGTACCTGTTTTTTGATGGCCACAGGTGTCGAAATGTCGTAGACGAACACGTATTCTGTCGAGTCCGGGGCATACCAGGTGGGCACACCCGCTGGAGGGACGAGGTAGGTGGTGTTGATCCGGTTGTACCCGCTGGTCAGCGCCAGCAGGGTCTTGTGGTCCGGACTCACCACGGTAGTAACCGCCTGGCTGGCTAACCAGCCTTGTCCGGCCGGGTCAGCCGGATCGTAAGCCAGGCCGGGGTCCATGGGCGCAAACCTGGAACCTCGGGGAGCCAGCGGCGTGATTTGCTGGCCCATGTTGGGTAGGGCCTGCGCGTTTTCCGACGTGGGCGGCATGTGGACCGCGGGCTGCGGCGAAGGGCCCCGGCTTTTGGTCTGCGCGTGAGCCGGCGCGCCCGAGAGGAGCACGCTCAGAATCAGGCCGAGCGCCGGTCCCGGCAGATGCCCGTAAACTACTCTACTCATTATCAGATTTCCTTTGGAACTCAAAGTTCCAGCTAAGTAGCTGGCTTCTTTCATCTATATCGGCTAAAGAGATCGTTTACTACATGGTCTTTGGTGAACGATTGGATCCCCAGAGATCCCAAATGAGAGGCTGGGATCTGATGCTAAACTGATCGATAATGCCTTATCAGCATATTCAGTTCGAGCTTGCCGGGAGCGGTGTCGCGCTGGTCACCGTGAACCGGCCCGATAAGCTGAATGCGCTGTCGCGCGGCGTGGTGGAAGAGCTGGGTCAGGCGGCCAGCCAAATCGCGGAAGATCCCGCTATTCGCGCCGCTATTCTCACGGGCGCGGGAGAAAAGGCGTTCGTCGCCGGGGCGGATATTAACGAACTGGCGGCGTTTTCGCCCGTGGAAGCGCGCAGCTATGCGCTGCGCGGGCAGCAGGTGTTTCGCAAGCTGGAGACTCTGGGCAAGCCGGTGGTGGCGGCGGTCAACGGGTACGCGCTGGGCGGCGGCTTGGAGCTGGCGATGGCCTGTACCGTGCGTTTCGCCGCGGAGAATGCCAAGCTGGGCCAGCCGGAAGTCAAGCTCGGGCTGATTCCGGGATATGGCGGCACCCAGCGGCTGCCGCGCCTGGTGGGCTATGGGCGGGCGCTCGAAATGCTGTTGGCCGGCGAGCCGGTGACGGCCGCCGAAGCATGGCGCATCGGACTGGTGAATGCCGTGACGCCGCAGGCGGAACTGTTGCCTTATTGCCGCGCCTGGCTGGATAAAGTGCTGGCCAATGCCCCCTTGGCACTGCGGATGGCGATGGAAGCGGTGGACGTGGGGCTGAGCGCGGGACTGGAAGAAGGTTTGCGATTTGAAGCCGCGGCGTTTGGGGTTTGCGCGGCATCGGAAGATCGCCAGGAAGGAACGCGCGCATTTCTGGAAAAGAGACGCGCGGTGTTCGCCGGAAAGTGAGACATGCCGAGAGTATTTGAAGGCCAGTTGTCGGCCGCAGGATTGCGGTTTGCCATTGTGGTGAGCCGCTTCAACAGCTTTATCACCGATCGCCTACTCGCGGGCGCAATGGATGCTCTGACTCGCACGGGCGCCGGCCAGGATGCGGTGGACGTCATCAAAGTGCCGGGCTCATGGGAAGTACCCATGGTGGCGGGCGAACTGGCGCGGCAGCATCGTTACGATGCGGTCATCTGCCTGAGCGCGGTGATTCGCGGCGAAACGCCGCATTTCGACTATGTGGCCGCGGAGGCCGCCAAAGGTGTGGCGCACGTGTCCGCGGAGACCGGGATTCCGGTGGCATTCGGCGTGTTGACCACCAATACCCTGGAGCAGGCCATCGATCGCGCCGGCGCCAAAGGCGGCAACAAAGGTTTCGATGCGGCCATGACCGCGGTAGAGATGGCTAACCTGTTGCGCACTCTCCGTCAGGCCACCTAATGCCCTCCCGCCGCAGATCCAGGCAGCGCGCTTTGCAGATCCTGTTCGCTTGGGACGCCCGGCGGCAACCGGTGGACGAAGTCATCGACAGCTATTACGACAGCCTGTTCTCCGAGGAGAAACCGGAGCGCGATCCGTTTGTCTCGGACCTGGTGCGGGGCACGATCGAGCATGTGTCGGAACTGGACCGGCAGATCGCCAAACACGCCGAGCACTGGCGCATGGAACGTATGCCGGCGGTGGACCGGAACATTCTCCGCCTGGCCGTGTACGAGATGCGGTTCGGCGGCACCCCGGCTCCGGTGACCATCGATGAAGCGCTGGAGTTGGCGCGCAAGTATTCCGGCGAAGAGAGTGTGCAGTTCGTCAACGGCGTGCTGGACGCAATCCACCGCGAGCCGCCGGCCGCGGCGCCTCAGTGAGCCGCCAGCGCCACCGCCAGGACGATCAGTGACTTGATTCCCGGAACCATGCTGCCGGCTTCGGCATACTCCTCCAGGCGGTGGGGCATGTGCTCGTCAACGGCCCCGATGGCGACCGCTGGGATGCCCATGCTCACGGCGATGTTCGCATCCGTGGAACCTACGTCGCGGGGTACGATTGGCGGGGTTCCCTTCCTCCGGAAGTAGTTGCGGACAGCCAGCGCCGTCTGCACCACCGGATGGTTGAGCCGCTCCTGCGGCGGCTGGGCTTTGGAATAATCGACCCCCATCTTCTTTTCCATCCGGAACCCCACGCCTTCCTGTTCGCCCACTCGTTGCGCGGTGGAAACCACGGCGCTCTCCAGGCGGTCCTGTGTGGCGCTGTCCAGAGAGCGCAGGTCCACCGTGAACCAGGCTTCCCGCGGAACCGCGTTGACTACCGTGCCGCCGCCTAACATGCCCACGTTGATTACGGGCAGCTTGAAGCTATCGAGGCCTTCGGCCACAGGCGGCAGCGGAATTTCGTAGAGCGCTTCAATCGCTTTGGCGACGGCTTTGGCGGGGCTGGGGCCGCCGCGGCTTTCCATGGTGTGCGCTCCGGGTGAAGTATAGAAGAATTTGAACTGGCTGATGCGCAACGCGCCATACCAGACTTCGGTGGCGCCCACATCGGTGGCCACGAACATATCGGGCTTATAACCGCTGGTTTCCAGCCAGTGTTTGGCCCCGAGCAGCCCCAACTCCTCCTGCACGGACGCCAGAAAGATCAGGTCGCCCCTGGTCTTGATGCCGCTGCGGTTCAAGGCGCGGAACATCTCCAGAACGGCCATCAGGTTGGACGTATCGTCGCCCACGCCGGGGGCCCGCAGAATATCGCCTTCGCGCTTCACCTGGAGCGGGGTGCCCTCGGGGAATACCGTGTCCATGTGGGCGGCAAAAACAACGGTGGGGCCACCGCCCGTGCCTTTGCGAACACCGCTCACGTTCAGCATATCGTCGGTCCGGATGTCGGCCAGCCCGAGTTTCTCCATCTCCGCCCGGATGTACTTGGCGCGCGCCTGCTCTTTGCCGGAAGGAGAGGGTATTTCCACCAGCCGGATCCATTCGTCGACGATAGACGGGGCACGGCCGTCCACGGATTGTAAGGCTTGGCGCATCTCCGGTTTTTCCAGCAGCGATAGCTGAAACCAGGACGTTTGCGCGCACAACGGCGAGAGGGTCAACAGGAGAACGACGGCCGGTCTCTTCAAGAGCATAAGAAGAATCATACTGTGGATCGGGCGGAAGCGCGGCCCGGCACGCTATACTCGGCTTAGAAGGACTATTTCCCGCATGCTCCGTAAGAGCTTTTCCTTTTTAACGTTGCCGTTGGTTTTATTGTGCTGCGCGCTGCTTGGCGGCTTCTATGGCCGTAGCGTGTTCGCGGCCGACGATCAGGCGACCAGCGCCGGTGTGCAGGCATTCAGCAATGCCTTCGCGCTGGTGCAGGAGAACGCCGCCGAAGCGCCAACCGGCGATAAAGCCATTTACAACGGCGCCATTCCCGGGATGCTGCGCACGCTGGATCCGCACTCCAATTTCTTCGACCCCAAGGCTTACAAGCTGCTGTTGGAAGATCAGGAAGGACACTACTCCGGGGTCGGCATGCAGGTGGGTCCGCGCAACGACAAGACGGTGGTGCTGAATCCCTTTCCCGGGTCGCCGGCTTACAAGGCCGGCATTCGCCCGGGCGATGTGATCGCTTTCGTTGACGATAAGCCCACCGCCAATCTGAACACCACAGAGGTTGCGGACCTGCTGAAGGGGCCGCGCAACACGCCGGTCAAGATCACGGTTTCGCGCGAGGGGGCGCCGGACTACCTGACCTTCAACATCGTGCGCCAGGATATTTACCGCCGCACGGTGAACGGCTTCTGGGTGAAGCCCGGCATCGCTTACATTCGGATTCTCAGCTTCGGGGAAAATACCAGCCGCGAACTGGACGATACCTTCCGTGCCTTGGGCGAGACTCATCCGGAAGGGTTGGTGCTGGACTTACGGGGTAACCCGGGCGGTCTGCTGAACCAGGCGGTGGCGGTGGCCGACCATTTCCTCCAGAAAGGGCAATCGGTAGTTTCGCAGCACGGGCGCAATTCACCGGAGCGCATCTACCGCGCCGATCACGGCAATCGCGGCCGCGACTACCCCATCGTCGTGCTGGTAAATCAATACTCCGCTTCGGCGTCGGAGATTGTCTCGGGAGCCATGCAGGATCACGACCGCGCGTGGATTCTGGGCGAAACCACCTTCGGTAAAGGGCTGGTGCAGACGGTCTATCCGTTGCGTTACTACTGCGGCCTGGCACTGACCACGGCTCACTTCTATACACCGAGCGGGCGGCTGATCCAGCGCGATTATTCCCACGAATCGTTCTTCGACTATTACAACCACAAGGATCATCCAGGCAACGACACGAAAGATGTGAAGACCACCGATAGCGGCCGCACCGTCTACGGCGGCGGCGGGATCACGCCGGACGAGAAGTACACCATGCCGGAATTCGACAGCCTGGAAGTGCAGCTCTATCGCAAGGGCCTTTTCAACTTCACACGGAGCTATTTCGCCGCGCATCCCCTGCATCTGCCAGATGGCTGGATGCCGGATAGCGCCACATTGGATCAGTTGCACGACTACCTGCGCAGGAACGGCTACACCTTCTCCGATGCGGTCTTCAAGAAGGACACCGATTGGATCAAGCGCTACCTGGCGAAGGAGATGTACGTTTGGGCTTTCGACGTGAATGCCAGCGACAGAGTTTTCGCACTCACCGATCCCGAAGTGACCCAGGCGGTAAAGGCCATGCCGCAGGCAACGACCCTGCTGGAGCGTGTCCACAAGGTTATCGTCATGAAGTAGCGGATGGCACCTTCAAACGGCCCGTCATCGCCAGGATAGTAGCCGCACCGAACGGTGGGAAAAAACAGCGGTCGCCTTGGCAACCATCACCGCATAGTCAGCGTCCGTCCGTTCTGGGGCTGGCTCCATGCGCGGATCAGGTTTGAGTTTCTGAGTGTCCATACCGTGTGATAAGAACGTTATCATACGTCTTCCGCTCCACGCCGAGAGCAGCACGGCCGTCACGTCCGCTTTTGGGTCCAGAGCGAAAGATCTTCCATTCTTAAGTCCTGCAACCGTCGCGACACAACTCCGCAAGGGAAAGTGGCCTAGAGTGACCTTAAACGAAAATGGCGGCTTCCATCCAGGTAGCGCGGTCGACATCCTCTGGAAGGTTCACTCTTCGTTGCAGGATGCCGCATAGGGGCCTAAAAACCGCTCACCATTGAAATGGATCAGGTGGGATGGGGCATCCGCTACCCATACTTCAGTTTCCCAGGCAATCTCTCCCAAGTAGCGGCCCATGGTAGCGCGGTTGGGGAATGCAGTTACATAAACCAGACCGGCCTTAGATCCTGCAAACAGCCGCGCCAACTCAGCGTGACGCTTTCCATCGACAGGACCATGGCTGGTCACGGACTCGATGAGCATCAGCCAATCGCGCTCTGGGTAATACAGGACGACATCGGGCATTTTGCCGTGAGCATCAACGCTGACGCCGAGTTTTTCCAGCGACACGGCATCGAAATAACCCCATTTGTCGCCGGTGTCGCCGGCATAGATCAGGACGCCCCCAAGGGGCGAAGCGAGCGCCGAAGTCTTCGACGATCGCCCGGATCAGTTCGCTATGCTCGCCGGGGCTGAGCGTGATTTTCCGGTCTGGCGCGATCCGAACGGGAACCAGGTTTTGCTTGCGCTCATGGGCATAACGAGCCGCCAGCGTTTGCCGATCTGCAAGCCAGGCAGTCAGATTCTTGTGCCATGCGCGCGTGTCGAAGCTGGGCAGCAGGAACAACGCCGAGGGCTCAATCTGGTAGACGGCGGCCGGGCTGTTAACAGGCCGGTCCGGTTTGTCCGGATTGTAAACCGCGATGCCGGCGTCAACGAATTGGTGCATGGTTTGCCGCCGCACCGTCTCGCGGGTGTTCGGCGCGTAGGCTTTCTTGTAGTGATCGCGTATCCAATCCATGATCGGCGTAATGCCCATCAGCGGGGCCCGCGCCTGGTCCCACTTTCGGCGAGGCTGAAGGTCAAGCAAGGCCAACGGGCAGAGAACGGAACGCTCGTTCTGCTGGGCGCGTGGCAAACCCAGAGAAAGCAGGACTTTCTTCGCACTATCGAGGTTGTTGGCGGCGCTCATTCAGCGAGCTTCTTCATCATCTCGTCAAGCATGGACTGTGTCAGCTCACTTTGACCACGTGCCCATTTCCCCAAGCCGATCAGAGCCGATCGACTGGGATATTTCATCAGACGGAGGTCAGTTGCATTGACCTGCGTGTGTCCATTGAATCGGCGAAATTGTTCGTCAACCGCGGTTGTGTTGAGAAATGCCGCGAGGCCGTGCGCGATCTCCTCCGTTAAACCGCGTTTATCTTCATGGAAGACGTTAAGGTGATTTTCAAAACCAAGCATCGGGGCGTTCGGAAATGCTTGCGGGTCCACGACGCTGGCAACGATGCGCCGCCGTTCTTCCTTCGCTGAAAATCGACGCGCCACGGTGTAGAAGCCGTTCGGGTAGAGCCATTTTTTCGTGTCAGCGTTCAGCCTGATCGCGTTGCCGCGCCTCATCTCGGCCTTGGGCCACTGTACGGCGTGGCCGCTGAAATGGCCGGGATAGAGCAGTGGGACAGTTCCCTCACTCGGCTTTTGTTGAATGTGTTTCTGCAGCCTGAAATCCACAACAGGGCCAGTCGAAACGCCAATACCAATATCGGCAAGCGAAAAGTGAATGGCTGAGGATAGCTCAATAGCGTTGCGCTCAAGCGAGGTCGGCACGTGAATGAACCGCTCCGGGTCGTCGGGGAAGACGATGCGGTCAAACGGGTGCTCGTAAATACAAAGGTCAGAAAAGCTATCGTCGGTTGAAGTGGAGATGGTCACATTGCCTTGCGGCGCGGCACGCTCCAGCCGGATGAAATGATATTCTCTTGCAATACGTCATCATCCTTAAATGCCTGGTTTCTGGACGCGAACAGGTGCATATGCCGCAATGCGGCGCGGCCGAGGAGAAAATCGCGGAACGGCCGGTAATACGGGCCGTTGCAAAAGCTCCGCGGGATGATGGCTACGAGCTGGCCGCCCGACCGCATCATCGCGAGTGACAACGCGACAAATGCCGTATACAAATTGACGGTCTCAATTCCCATGCGCCGCAGGATCAGCCGGTGTTCCGACGCGCTGTTTATTTTCTTGTACGGAGGATTGAGGATCACATGGGTATAGGACTTTGAACCTTGCAGAATCCTTCGCGCAGCCTCCCAAATGAAATCCCCCGCGATAATCTTGGGGGCAACGGGTAACCCGCCGGTGTAGTTGGCGAGCGTTTGTTCGAGATGCGCCCGCAGGGCATCGTCAATTTCGTAGGCGTCAACTTCCGCGTCCTGAAACTTTAGGCCATCGCCAGCAGCCCAACGATCAATGAAAGCGCAAGAGAGAGCGCCGAGGCCGGCGCCCGCATCAAGGAGGCGACAGGTTTGAAGGGTGGCGGGCGGAAACAACGACGCCATAAATCGCGCCACGGACGAGGGGGTCATGAACTGGCCGAGGGCGGATTTCCGCTTGGTGGCGAGGCCTGGGGCGACCTTCCGCCGCAACGCATCCGCGTGATCGAGGATCTGAATCGTCAATGGTCTAATGATCCCGTATTTGGGCTTCGCTGTCCAACCACCTCACAATAGCGGGTTTCGGTGAAACAGGAAAGGCATCCCGAGACAAAGGACCGGGCATCCATGGGCCGTTTCGGGTGGCCGGTGCGGTGTGCCACAATCGTTACTTGAATCCCACAGCACAAATCATAGTCCTGGACGCGGGCGGACAATACTGCCATCTGATTGCCCGCAAAGTGCGCGACCTGGGCGTGTATGCCGAGGTGCGCGCCAGTGAAACCGCGGCCGTGGAACTGGCCGGCGCTCACGGCATCATCATCTCGGGCGGTCCCAGCAGCGTTTACGATTCCGGCAGCCCTACGGTGGACCCCGCCATTTTCGCGGTGGGGGCGCCCGTGCTGGGTATCTGTTACGGCCAGCAGTTGATGGCGCACATCCTGGGCGGCGAGGTGCGCAAGGGAGTGAAGGGCGAATACGGCCTCGCCACCCTGGAACTGGAGGACACCGCCGACCCCATGTTCGGCGGCCTCGGCGGGAAACAGCAGATCTGGATGAATCACCGCGATGCCGTAGGCGCGTTGCCCGAGGGTTTCCGCGTCACCGGCCGCACCGATAGCTGCGCGGTCGCCGCGATCGCCGCGCCGGGTCGCGGCCTGTACGGCCTGCAGTTTCACCCCGAGGTGGTCCATACCACGCGCGGACAGGAGTTTCTGGCGAACTTCGTCTTCCGCGTCTGCCAGTGCCGGAAGGATTGGGACCCGCGCCACCGCGTCCCGGCCATCGAGCAGGAGATCCGCGACACGGCGCGGAATCGCAGTGTATTCTTCTTCGTGAGCGGCGGGGTGGATTCCAGCGTGGCCTTCGCGCTGTGCGCGCGCGCCCTGGGCGCCGGCCGCGTGCGCGGGGTCTACGTGGATACCGGTCTGATGCGCGAAGGGGAAACGGATTTCGTCGGGCGCATGGCCAACCTGACGGTGGAGCACGCCGAGGATCAGTTCCTGGGGGCACTGGCGGGAGTGACCGATCCCGAGCAGAAGCGTCACATCATCGGCGAAGAGTTCGTGCGGGTGCAGGAACGGATTGTGGAATCGCGCCACCTGATGGACGAGCAGTGGATTCTGGGACAGGGCACGATCTATCCGGACACGATCGAATCGGGCGGCACGGCCAAGGCCGCGGTCATCAAGACGCACCACAATCGCGTGGCCGGCATTCAGAAGTTGATCGCCGCGGGCCGCATCGTGGAGCCGCTGAAATCCTTTTACAAAGACGAAGTGCGGGAAGTGGGGCGCGAACTGGGTCTGCCGTCGGAATTGCTGGACCGCCATCCCTTCCCCGGTCCGGGCCTGGCCATCCGCTGCCTGTGCTCGGAATTCGATGCACCGGTGCGCGCGACAGCCGACGGATGGGTGATTCCCGTGAATTCGGTAGGAGTGCTGGGCGATGCGCGCAGCTACGCTCCGGTGCTGGCCATCGAGGCTCTGGATCACGTCCGTGCCACGGAACTGACCAATCGCCTGAGCGGCATGAATCGCGTGGTGGCGGCGGTGGAAAGCAAGGCGCCGCTGGCCGCGATGCAAATCCGCGCCTGCTCCCTGACGCCCGAGCGCATCGCGAAATTACGCCAGGCCGATGCGCTGGTGCGGCGCCTCTCGCACGAGGCGAATTACGACCGCTGCGTATGGCAGTTCCCGGTCATCCTGATTCCGCTGGGGACGGCGGAAGCGCCGGAATCGGTGGTGTTGCGGCCGGTGGATTCGGTAGATGGCATGACCGCACAGTCCGTACCGATGGACGACGCCCTGCTGCGGGCGATGTGCGGCGAACTGCTGAAACTGGAAGGAATCTGTGGGGTCTTCTACGACTTAACGCACAAACCACCCGGCACGATCGAGTGGGAATGAGCTACTGCGGCAGTTTCACTTCCGCGCCCGTGTCCTTATTCAGCCGCTCGGTCATGGCGCGATCGACCAGGGACAGTGAAACCTGATTGTGCGTGTTGCCGGTGGTGAAGTAGTGGAGCGTGTCTCCATCCACCCAGTAAGCGATGGCGGAGTAGATGGTGTGGTCCTTGAAAGCCAGCAGGTAGTGCGGCGCTTCCGGAGTGGTATCGGTCTCCTGGGCGTTGGTGTCATCCGGCGGGACGGCAATCATCTGCGGATTGGGCGGAGCGCCGGAATACTGATTGATCACCACGGGCGGCTGAGCCGGCGGCATGATGATGGTGACTCCTCCAGACGACTGTTGTTGGGGCTGCTGCTGGGGCGGAGCAGCCGAGCCGTCATACATTGAGGGATCCGTGAAACCACTGTAGCCGCCCACATACACGGGATACGCATAAACAAAAGACCCGTTGCCCCCGTGGCGGAAGCCCCGGTTGGCTCCCCCATTCGTATTGGGGACCACCAGCCTCGGACCGCCTCCGCCCGGATAGACGACATTGGGCGTAATCCGCTGGAGCCCCGGGTTGGTCGCCGCGGTTCCGGCGGGATAGACTGCGCTTCCAAAACCTCCGGTCACATAGGGCTGGGTACTACCCCGATACTGCGCAAATCCAGTGCAGGAAACCAAGAGCGCAATGGCGAATCCGACGAGCGTCCTCATGGGATGAAAGCCCCCTATCGAAATTGTACACCCGCCGGGCGCAATTTCACTTCTTCTTGGCGGGAGGAACTGCCGGCGCCGGTGCGGCGGGCTTGGGCGCTGCGGGCGCTGCGGCGGCGGCCGCGGCAACCGGGTGAGCCTGGTCGTACAACTTAATGATCTCCGGGGTGATATCCACGGCTGCGGCGGCCCATAGAACCGGTGTCTGCTGGCTGCCTACGTCAAGCAGGAGCGCATAGCCGTTTTGCGGCAGATACTGCTCCCAAACGGCTTGCATTTTGCCACCGAGGTCCTGCATCAAACGGCCGTTTTCCTGTTCGATATCGGCGTTGAGTTCATCCGCGTCCCGCTGGAAGTTCTTGGTCTTAGCGTCAATGTCACGCGCCAGTTTGTTCTTGGCATCGTCACTCAAGGTGGCGCTGCCCTTTTTCATCTGGTCCTGCATTGCCTGGATATCCGCCTGCATCTTCTTGAGCGCTTCCTGGCGGGGATTAAATTTGGCTTGCATCTCAGCCGCGGCCTTCCGGCCGTCGCCGGTGGACATGATGGCCTGCTGCACACTGATGATCGCGATCTTGGTGGGAAGCACTCCGGGCGTTTGCGGCGCCGGCGGCTTAACCTGGGGAGTGGCCGGAGTCTGGGCGCTTGCCAACGTAGCGACTCCCAGAACCAGTGCGGTTACTGCAACGAAATTCATCTTCAAGCTAAAAACTCCTAAGTGTGAAAATACTACCATATTGCCAGACGCGAGCCCCGCTAGAAAGTCCTGCCAATCGTGAAGCGGAACAGCGTCCGCCGCTCATCGAAGGGATAGATCTGGCCGAAACTCGCGACCGATTGCAGGAATGTCGCGTTATTGGGGAACGCCGCGCGGTCCGCCACGATGGGCGTCTGCAAATTCTCGAAGACCCGGGACGGGTTCCAGGCAAAATAAACGCGGAAAGGAGCCTGCACCACGGGCAGCATCACCTGGAATTCGATTCCGGTGGAAACTCGCATACGCTCCGTGCCGGGCGCGATCAGAACCTTACCGCTGAAACCGGCCTGCGGAAACTGATTATTCAGGTCCTGAACCCGGCTGGGATCCATTTTAAGCTGCCCCGGTAACAGGATGCGATTCAGGCCCGTATCGGCGAAGATCGCCATGGTAACGGGGCCGATGATCGGAATGCGGTATTCGAAATTGGTCACCGTCTGCCAGTCGCCGCCGGGGGTGATCAACTGATAAATCGGAACCTGCATGGTTACCGGCACGCTGGTCAACTGGCCGCCGGAAACTACCCTCTGGGTGCGCGGCGAGCCGTCGTTATTGAGCACGTTGACGGGGGCGCTGGAGGCGATGTATGCGATGGGCGTAATGCCGAAGAAGTCGAAGCCGCGGACGTCCTGCTCGCCACCGATGAAGGTGCGGGCGAAGGGCGGAATCTCTTTGCCGCCATAACCGCTGATGATCGACGTAGTGGCATGGATCCCGATGACATGCTTTTTGCTCCAGGGCGACAGGTGGAAATACTTGGCGTCGATGGCCGGCCGGATGGTGTTCACATTGCCGCCCATCAGGCTACTGGCGAAATCCACCGAGAAATACAGGCTCTTGCCGCCGGTGGGATTGATCGGATGGTTGACCGTGTTGTACTGCAGCGCGGGAGTGATGTGGCTGGTCTTGATCCCCTGGAGAGCGTTGGGGCCGGAGACTCCACTGAAATTGATGTACTGGAAGTAATTGGCGGCGGCCGAGGTCTGGGTAACGATGTTGGAAATGTCGTACCCGTAAGTGAAGGACAGCCGGGTGAAGCTGTGACGCAGGGGATAGCTGGCGGAAACATTGAACCCGCGGCTGTTCTGAACGTAATTCAGCAGATTGTTGGCGCCCAGCTCGTTGTACAGCGGAATGAGGTTCTGTCCGGCGAAGATGGAAGCTTCGCGAGCCTGGTCGAAACTGTAGCGGCGCAGGTAGACCACAAAGCCGAGTTGCAGCGGGCGGTCCAGGAAATAGGGTTCGGTGAAGCCCAGGCTCACGTCGCGCATCAGCGTTCCGAGCTGGGATGACAGGGAGAGCGTTTCGCCCAATCCCAGGAAGTTGTTCGTGGAATAGTTGAACCCGACGAAGCTGCCGGCGATACCCGAAACGCCGCCGTTCAGCCCGATGGAGTTCTTGCCGCGCTCGCGCACCTTCAGCGTGATGTCCACGGTATTCGATTGCGGATTGCGCTTCAGGCCTTCCAGCGACTCTTCCTTCTTGATCATTTCGAAATACCCGAGTTGGTTCAGCCGCAGAATGCTGAGATCCCACAACTGGGTATTGAACATGTCGCCTTCGTCCAGCAGGATTTCGCGCCGGATCACCTTGTCGCGCGTTGTGCTGTTGCCGGAAAAATCGATGCGGCGGATGAAGAACTGGGGGCCTTCATCGGCTGTGATGGTCAGATCGACCTGGTTGTTGGTGGGGAATTCGAATTGCGGCTCGGGCACGAAATCGATGTAGCCGAACTGGCCGTAAGTCTTGCGGAGGTTTTCCAGGCCTTTGCGCAATTTGTCCGTCGAGAAAACGCTGCCCACACCCATGCCGAACAATTGCGGCAGCACTTGATCCGGCGCACGGAACAGCTTGACACCCACGAAATTCATGGCGTGCAAGTGATACAGGTTGCCCTCGTCTACCGGCAGTTTGATATCGGCGAAGATACCCGGCCCGTTGGATTTCAGCAGGGGCAGGCGCCAGCCTCTGCCGCTACGAGGCACGATGGTGACGGTCTCTTCCAGCGTCGTGGCGCGGAAATAGCCGTCATCGGTATAGGCCTGGCGGATGCGCTCCTTGTCCTCTTCCAGTTTGGCCTGGTCGTAGGTCTTGGCAAACATGTTCTCGAAGACGATGGAGTGCGGAATGCCGTAAGGATGCAGGTTCTTCATCGCGGTCGTGACCCACCGCGAGTTCTTGGCCTTATTCCCGTCGATGGTGATGGTGCCGACCTTGACCTTGGGACCTTCGTTGACGTTGAAGGTCACCTTCAAAGACGACGGCGGAATCTGTTCGACCACCGGATCTACCGTGGCATATTGCCGGCCGCGCTCGGAGAGAAATTCCTTTAAAACGATGGCGGCGCGCTGGACCTTGTTGGGATCGTATTGCGATTCCACGGTCAGACCCACCTTGCGCTCTTTGAAGCGATCCAGGATTTCCGAGACCGTAACCGTGTGGATGCCCTGGTAGTCGATGGAGCGAATGACGCGGCGCTCTGCTACCACCCAGCGAATGATGATGCCGCCCTTGGGATCAGCCTCAGATTCCAGACGGATATCGTCAAAACGGCCCGAATTGTACAGAATCATGAAGTCCCGGCCCAGGGCTTCTTCGTTATAGACATCGCCGACCCGGGTACGGATCAGGGTCTTCAACATATCGGCCGGGGTGCGGCGCGCGCCACGGAAATCGATTTCCGTGATGGTCTGCCCGGCAGCGGCCGGCTGGGCGCCGGGCGTCGGCCGGACGGGTTGAAGCGGCGACTGGCCGGGAGGCGTTTGCTGCGCCGGCGGTTGAGTCGGCGGCGCCACCGTTTCGAACGGGTTCCGTGGCTGTTGCGGCGGCGTGGCGGGCGGCTGTTGCGGCGGCGTGGCGGGTGGCCGCTGCTGTTGGCCAGCGGGCGGCTGCTGCGGCGGAGTCGCGGGAGGCGGAGTCTGTTGTTGGGCGAAAGCCGGAGCGGACATCACCCAAAGGCACGCCGACGCCATCAGCAGGCTGGAGCGCCTGACAAATCTCATGCGAGCATACCTTTACGCGCGTTGCGGCCAGGAACAATTTGACACAGAGATAGATTCACTCGATAGCGCCGGTCTTGAAATAGGTAAGTAATCATTTTAACGGATCTTGGCCACCCGAACAACGAGCAGGGGGGCGCACAGGTGTGAACCACGCGCACACGCAACCGCGATTCCCACACCCCCAACCTGTTGACCTTGCAAAAGTTGATTGTCATGCGATTGGATCTGGCGTCCTAGGACTGCACGTTGGATTCCGGCACCGCGCCGCGAATGAAGGTTACAATCGCGTCCAGCGAGGCGCCCGGTTGAAACACCGCTGCCACGCCTTCCTTCTTGAGCGCTGCCGCATCTTCATCGGGCACAATTCCGCCCACGATGACTTTCACGTCCATCATGTCCTTTTCCCGCAACAGCTCCAGGACGCGCGGCACGATGGCATTGTGGGCGCCAGAGAGAATCGACAGACCGATCACCTGGACGTCTTCCTGCAAGGCCGCATTGACAATCATTTCCGGCGTCTGGCGCAGTCCGGTATAGATCACTTCCATGCCGGCATCGCGCAACGCCCGGGCGATCACTTTCGCGCCGCGATCGTGTCCGTCCAGCCCGGGCTTGGCGACAAGCACTCGAATAGGGTGGGCCATTGTCAAAACTTCACTTTACAGATGCGCCGTTTCCTGATAGGTGCCGAAGACGGAGCGCAGGGAATCGCAGATCTCGCCCAGGGTAGCATAGGAGCGCACCGCATCCAGAATGTACGGCATGGTGTTTTCCGTGCCTTCGGCCGCGCGCATCAAGGCATCCAGGTTTTTCCGCACCTTTTGATTATCGCGCCGCTGTTTCAGCGCGGAGAGTTTAGCGGATTGGTGGTGGCCGCTGCTCTCGTCGATTTGCAGGAGTTCGATGGGCGGATCGGGAGACTGGAAGCGATTCACGCCCACGATGACCCGCTCGCCCTCCTCCACCTCCCGCTGATAGCGATAGCTGGCGGCGGCGATTTCGGTTTGGGGGAATCCGGCTTCGATGGCCGGGATCATCCCGCCCATCCGGTCGATGCGGCGGATGTAATCGTTAGCGGCATCTTCGGTATCGGCCGTCAGTTTTTCCAGGAAGTAGCTGCCGCCCAGGGGATCGGGCGTGTTGGGTATACCGCTTTCGTAAGCCAGCACCTGCTGGGTACGGAGCGCGATGGTGACGGCGTGCTCGCCAGGCAGGGCATACGCCTCGTCGAGCGAATTGGTGTGGAGCGATTGCGCTCCGCCCAGCACCGCGGCCATGGCCTGCAGCGCGGTACGCACCACGTTGTTGTACGGCTGCTGCCAGGTGAGCGAGCAGCCCGCCGTCTGCGCGTGGAACCGCAACTTCTGACTGCGCTCGCTGCGCGAGCCGTAGCGGTCCCGCATGGCCAGCGCCCAGATCTTGCGAGCCGCGCGGTACTTGGCAATCTCTTCGAAGAAGTCGCTGTGGGCGTTGAAAAAGAAGCTCAGCCGCGGGGCGAAATCATCGACGGCCATGCCGCGCTGCAAGGCCCAATCCACGTACTCCATACCATCGCGCAGGGTGAAAGCCAGTTCCTGCACGGCTGTCGAGCCCGCCTCGCGAATGTGGTACCCGCTGATCGAAATCGGATTGAACTTCGGGGTGTGGCGCGCGCCGAACTCGATGGTATCGGTGACCAGCCGCATGGAAGGCCGGGGAGGGAAGATGTACTCCTTCTGGGCGATGTACTCCTTCAGAATGTCGTTCTGCAAGGTGCCGGACAGGCGCGTCCAGTCCACACCCTGCTGTTCGGCCACCGCCAGGTACATAGCCCATAGCACCGACGCAGGCGAATTGATTGTCATCGAGACCGTAACATCGCCCAAGGGAATGCCGTGGAACAGGATCTCCATGTCTTCCAGCGAGCAGACCGAGGCGCCGCACTTGCCGACCTCGCCCAGGCTCATCACGTGGTCGGCGTCGTAACCCATCAGGGTGGGCAGATCGAAGGCCACGGAAAGTCCGGTCTGGCCCTGCGCCAGGAGGTAATGATAACGGCGATTGGTCTCCTCGGGCGTGGCAAAGCCGGAGAACTGGCGCATGGTCCACAGCTTGCCGCGATACATGTCGCGGTGGATGCCGCGAGTGTACGGAAACTCTCCGGGCGCGGGTAGGGCGGCCACAGGCTGGTCGTAGAGTGGGTCGATCGGCACCCCGCTAATTGTCGTAAACTGGCGTTCGGCGGTCTTCATCTGGCACCCTGGTACCGATATCATCTTAAACCCTGGAGTGGCGGGGAAGGATTGAATTTCATGGCGGAGGCGCGGAGACGCGGAGCAAAACGCGGAGCAAAATGCGGAGGAACGAAAGAGGGGAACGCCATGATCTCGTCTTCTCCGCGTCTTCCTCCGCGCCTCCGCGCCTCCGCGCCTCCGCGATGAGTTCTTCCGCTGGTGTCTTTAACGATTAATTAATATGCTGAAATCGACGATATTTCGGGAGTACGACATTCGCGGCGTTGCCGATGTCGAGCTTTTGTCCGGGGACATTGAGGTGCTCGGGCAGGCGTTTGGAAGCTACTTGCGGCGGAATGCCGGCCGGAAGATCAATCTGGCGCGCGATACGCGCCTTAGCTCTCAGCGCCTGCGCGATGCGCTGCTGCGCGGGCTGAGGGCCAGCGGATGCGATGTCACAGACCTAGGCGTGGTGCCGACGCCCGTCTTATATTATTCCGTCTTTCACTTGAAGGCCGATGGCGGAGTCATGATTACGGGGAGTCACAATCCGCCGGAATTTAACGGCTTCAAAACGGTCTGCGGCGAATCCACCATCCATGGTGAAGCCATCCAGGAACTATACCGCATGATCCGGACCGGCGATCTGGACCGCGGCGAGGGCAGCGAGAAATCGTACGATGCCGTCACTCCTTACGTGAACGAGGTCGCCAGTCAATTCCATTTCCCGCGCCGTATCCGCGTGGTCGTGGACGCAGGCAACGGCACCGGCGGACCGGTGATGCATCGCATCCTGGAGCGGCTCAACGCCGATGCGACCGAAATGTTCTTCGAAATGGACGGCCGGTTTCCCAATCATCACCCGGACCCGACTGTTCCGAAGAACCTGGAGGCGCTGATCGCCAAGGTACGGGAGACGCACGCCGACATGGGCATCGCCTTCGACGGCGACACCGATCGCATCGGGGCCATCGACGACCACGGCGCGGTGATTTACGGCGACCAGTTGATGATCATCTATGGCCGCGAAATTCTGACGCGTAAACCGGGCGCCACGTTCATCGGCGAAGTGAAATGTTCGCAGCTCATGTATGACGACCTGGCGGCGCACGGCGGCAACCCCATCATGTGGAAGACTGGCCATTCGCTGATCAAGGCCAAGATGAAAGAGACCAAGGCCGAACTGGCGGGCGAGATGAGCGGCCACATGTTTTTCGCCGACCGGTACTATGGGTTCGACGACGCGCTCTACGCCGCCTGCCGCCTGATGGAAATCGTGGCCAACTCGGGCCGGCCGCTCTCGGCACAGTTGGAGGACCTGCCGCGGACGGTCACCACGCCGGAGATCCGCTTCGATTGTCCCGATGAGCTGAAGTTTCAGGTGGTGAAACTGGCGGCGGCCGAACTGCAATCGCGCCATAAGACGCTGGATGTGGACGGAGTTCGCGTGCTCTTCCCGCAGGGCTGGGGCCTGGTGCGGGCTTCGAACACCCAGCCCGTGCTGGTGATGCGCTTCGAAGCCACCACTGAGGATCTGCTGCGGCAGTATCGGGAAGAAGTGGAGGCAGTGGTCAAAAGCGCGGTGGCGCGTGCGGCGGGAGTCCAGCCCATTGCCGGGAAAGTCTGACCCCCCAAGCCTGACAACCGCGAAAGACAATCTGCGCGTGGTCCTGGTGGAGACGCGCAATCCGCTGAATATCGGGGCGTCGGCCCGCGCCATGGCCAATTTCGGATTCTCCCGGCTGCGCGTGGTGAAGCCTTACGACGTGGCGTTTCGCGAAGCTCGCTCGGCCGTGGGAGCGGCTCCCGTGCTGCACGCGGCGGAAGAATGCGCCTCGGTAGCCGAGGCGGTAGCGGATTGCCGGCTCGTGGTGGGCACCACGTCGCTGGGTCACCGCGGATTGCAGCACTCCCTGCGGCGGCTGGAGGTGGGGGGACGGTTGATTCTGCGCGCGGCGGCCAAAACGCCCGTGGCCCTGCTGTTCGGATCGGAAAAATTCGGGCTGTCCAACGACGACCTGAGCCACTGCCACTGGCTGATGCGCATTCCCACCGTGGGCACGGATTTATCCATGAATCTGGGGCAGGCGGTGGCGCTGTGTCTATACGAACTCGCGCGCGACGGCAAGGCGGTCGAAGCCAGTCCGGAGAAGATCCGCGGCGCCACGGCGGGCGAGATGGAGCAGGTTACGTCGATGCTCCTGGAGGTGCTGAGGCAGAGCGGGTACGTGAATTCGCTGACGGCCGCATCGACGGAGGAGAAGGTTCGCCGCCTGATGCGCCGGTTGTCGGTGACATATCGGGATGCTCCCGTGCTCATGGGAATGCTCCGGCAGGTGCTTTGGAAGCTGAGCGGGCGCTAATTTGAAAATTGGCCGCCCCAACCACCGCGTCCGCCGTGGCGATTGGGCTTGGTTTGCGGAATGTCGGCGGTAAACCGGAGAGTCACATCCACAACGTGGCTTTTATCGTCGATCTTGGTCTCGGCCTTGGTCGCGCCCAGATGGTCGAAGACCCCTTCCTCGCGCACGCGCTTCAGGAACAGGTCCGGGTAATCGGGATTGAAGGGCTTGCCCGGCTTGAGACTCCACATGCGGTTCATCTCGGCGTCGCCTTCCAGGTCGAGTCCCACGAAAGCCACCTTGCCCATCGTGTAAACCGGGCCGGGTTCCACGTGAATGGCTACGTCGACGGTCTTCTTCTCATCGTTCACCTGCCGCTCTGTGGTAACTTTGGCGTCCATGTAGCCGCCCTGGCGCACGGCCGTGCGAATGCGTCCGACTCCTTCGCCGATCCTGTCGAAGTTGGCGATGTCGCCGGTCTTGAAATCGCCGGTCTTCAGCAGGGTATCGGGATTGAGGGGCACCGGCCCATCGAACGCGACCTTGCCCAGCGAGTAGACTTCGCCTTCATCTACCGTCACGTGAACTTTGATGCCTTCCACATCCGGCACCGGCTCGGTGGCGATGGCCGGGAAGGAAACCCGAATCCGGCCCCGAGCTTCGTACAGCGGCCGGACGCCGCTATCCAGCAGCGTCCGCATTGCCTGCTCGGTAAACGGCAGGCCCACCGCGGCGGACCAAATGGCGTCCTGCAACGCGGTCTGGGTGAGAACCCTGTTGCCTTCAAATGTCACGCGCGCCACGGCAGGCAGGGCCTTTGCCGGCCGGAACACGATGGAGTACCGGTCGGGCGCGTCGGCAGTCACTTCGGCCTTGACCGTTTCCGTGGACCCTTTGGACGCCAGGAAATCCTGCAATAGTTTCACGTAACGATCCAAAACGGGTTTGGTGGCCGGCAGGTGGGTGGTGTTGAACAGCGTATCGTGCTGGTGGAGGAAGCCTTCGATTTCGTTTGCGGGGACGCCCAGGTCTTCGAACCGAACCGGGTAGGCGGTCGGCGTTTCCACCACCTGGAAGGTGGCCAGGTAGCTTTTGCCGTCGCCATCCGGAGCGAATTTGTAGCTGACATCTTCAAAAGCGCCGCAGGCCAGCAGGCGGTCGCGGGCGGCATCGAATTCCGGTCTACCGGCCATCTGGCCGATTTTCAGTGCGGCCACGGCCAGCACCTGCTCCGCCGTATAATCGCGATTGCCTTCCACGGAGAGCCGCCCAATGGGCCATTTATCGGCCGGGGCCGCGGGTTGGGGAGGCGCGGCGGCCTTCTTCTGTGGCGGGTGCTTCGTCTGAGCGAATCCACACCCGGCGGCCAGCATCAAAAGAACTAGCAGCCATCTCATTATTTTCATTTTGACGCACCGGCTTTGCCGCCGGTGACACAGGTAGAATAAAAAAAGTGCCTTACGATCTGATTGTTATCGGGAGTGGCCCCGGCGGCTACTCAGCAGCCATTCGCGCCGGCCAGTACGGATTGAAGACAGCTCTAGTGGAAAAACAGCCAAGACTGGGTGGCACCTGCCTTTTGGTGGGTTGCATCCCGACCAAGAGCCTGTTGCAGACCGCGGACGTCTGGGATCGCTTCGTACATTCCGAAGCCGGGGGGATCCACTGCGAAAACCCGCGCCTGGACTATCCCAAAGTCAAAGAGCGCAAGGACGGAATTGTCAGCAAGCATTCCAAGGGAGTGGAGTTTCTGCTCAAGCGAGCCAAGGTGGAGCGGATTTCGGGCTTCGCCACGCTTAAGGGCGGCGGCAAGGTAGAAGTGAAGTCGGATTCCGGCGTACAGACGCTGGAAACCAAGAACATCATTATCGCCACCGGGTCGGAGGCACGCATGCTGCCCGGCATGGAGCCGGACGCCGAGTTCATCCTGACCAATATTGAGATTCTGAACCTGACGGCGGTGCCCAAGAGCCTGATCGTGATTGGCGCGGGCGCAGTGGGCGTGGAGTTCGCTTCCATCTTCAAGCGCTTCGGCACGGAAGTCACGGTGATCGAAATGCTGCCGCGGATCGTACCGGTGGAGGACGAGGAAATCTCCAAGGAGCTGGAGCGTTCGTTCAAGAAGCAGAAAATCCGCGTCGAGACCGGCGCCAAGGCGGAGAACATCCAGAAGACCGGCACCGGCGTGAAGCTCACCCTGACCACCAGAGAAGGTAAGCAGGAACAACTGGAAGCGGAGAAGTTGCTGGTGGCGGTGGGCCGCAAGCCCAACACCGATAAGATTGGCCTGGAAAACACCAAGGTGGAACTGGACCGCGGCTTCATCAAGGTGGACACGCACCAGCAGACCGCCGAACCGGGCGTCTACGCCATTGGCGATGTGGTGGCGGGGACTCCTCAACTGGCGCACGTGGCAACGCGCGAGGGCATGATCGCGGTGGCCCACATGGCGGGCAAGCCGGCCATCCCGATCAATAAGAACCGCATCCCCGGCTGCACCTACACCGAACCGGGAATCGGCAGCGTGGGGCTGACCGAGGCGCAGGCCAAAGCGCAGGGGCGTAAGGTTAAGGTCGGAAAATTCCCCTTCGCCGGCAACAGCCGCGCCACCATTCTGGGGCATCACGATGGCTTCGTCAAAGTAGTCGCCGATGAAGAGTACGGCGAAATTCTGGGAGTCCACATCATCGGGCCGGAAGGCTTTGAGCTGATCGCTGAAGCGGTGGCGGCGATGGAGTCGGAATCTACGGTGGACGTGATGATGCAAACCATCCATGCGCATCCCACGCTCTACGAAGCGGTAGGCGAGGCATTCAACGCGGTTTACGGTCTATCCATCAATGCGTAATTGCTGCCTGCGCGAACTCGGACGGATCGGCTATGGCGAGGCACTGGAGTTACAACAGGAGCTGATTGCCGCGCGCAAAGCGGGGCAGGTCAGGGACCAGTTGCTGCTGCTGGAGCATCCGCACGTGATCACCCTGGGGCGAAACGGCCACCTGGAGAACCTGCTGGCCAGCGACGAGATTTTGAGCCGCGCCGGAATTGCGTTCTATCCCACCGATCGCGGCGGCGACGTGACGTATCACGGTCCGGGGCAACTGGTGGGCTACCCCATTCTGGATTTGAAAGACTGGAAGCGGGACGTGGGCGCGTATGTGCGCGGCATCGAACAGACCATCATCGATACGCTGGCGGAATTCGGGATCGGGGCGGGCCGCGTTCCCAAATTGACCGGAGTATGGGTGGACGGCCGGAAGATCGCAGCCATCGGCGTACACCTGAGCCGGTGGGTGACTTCGCACGGTTTCGCCTTGAACGTGAATACGGATTTAAGCTATTTCCAGTACATTGTGCCGTGCGGTCTCACCAAGCCGGTGACCAGCATGGCGCAGCTTGGCGTTCGCGTCACGCTGGAAGAGGTTTCGCAGATTCTGGCCGTGCATTTCGGCCGCGTTTTTGATTGCGAGATGGAAAGAGAGAACCTACATGACCGACGTAGTGATGCCGCAGATGGGCGAGAGCATTGTCGAAGGGACGCTGACCAAGTGGCTCAAGAAGCCCGGTGAGCGCATCGAGCGCGACGAACCGCTCTTCGAGATTTCGACCGATAAGGTGGATACCGAGATTCCTTCCCCGGCCGCCGGCACACTGTCAGAGGTGCTGGTAGAAGAGGGCAAGACCGTGGGAATTAATACGGTGGTGGCCCGGATCGACGAAGGCGGAGGTGCCGCTGCCGCGCCTGCGCCGCCGAAAGCTGCCGAGCCGGCTGCTCCGCCTGCGCCTGCGCCTGCGCCCAAACAGGCCGCGCCGGTGCAGGAGACGCCCGCCCAGGAAGCTATCAACCCCTCGCCGGCTCCCGAGCAGGTGGAAGAGCCTGCGCCCGCGGAGCCCTCGGGACCGCTTTCACCGCTGGTGCGCAAGATGGCGCGCGAGAACAATATCGATCTCGGAAAAGTGAAAGGCAGCGGCGCCGGTGGACGGATCACCAAACAGGACGTGGAGGCTTACGTGGCTGGCCAGCCGGCCCAGGCGCCGGCTCCTGCTCCTGCTCCTTCGTACGTTGCGCCCGCGCCGCCGCCCGTGACACCGCCCGCTGCTCCGGCGGCTCCACTGCCCGCGGCCGGACAGGCGAAAACGCGCATCGAACCGTTAAGCCCGATGCGGATCAAGATTGCCGAGCACATGGTGCTGTCCAAACGCACGTCGCCGCACGTCACCACGGTGCATCGCGTGGATATGACCAAGGTGGCCAAGACGCGCGAGCGCAACAAGACTATCTTCCAGCAAAACTACGGCTTCTCACTCACCTACTTACCGTTCATCACGCGTGCGGCGGTGGTGGCGCTGCGGCATTTCCCGCTGCTCAACGCCTCGCTGGATAACAACAACATCATCTATCACAACGAGACCAACATCGGGATCGCCGTGGCGCTGGAAAACGGCCTGATCGTGCCGGTGATTCGCGCGGCCGACGAGAAGAACGTGCTGGGACTACAGCGCTCCATCGTGGACCTGGCGGCGCGCGCCCGCTCGCGCCAGCTTAAGCCCGACGAGGTGCAGGGCGGGACCTTCTCCATCACCAATTTCGGCAGCTTCGGCAGCCTCATGGGAACGCCCGTCATCAATCAGCCGCAGGTGGCCATCATGGGCGTGGGCACGGTGGACAAAACGCCGGTGGTGATCGACGATGCCATCGCCATCCGCTCCATCTGCCATCTCTCATTGAGCTTCGATCATCGCCTGGTGGACGGCGCCCTGGCCGATCAGTTCATGACCAAGGTCAAGCAGGTGCTGGAAGACTGGAGCGAAGAGGTTCTGTAGATCTCCGCTTCTTACCGTCGTCCGAGGTATCAGTTGAGATACACTGGAACTGGAGTCTCGCATGAAGCGGCAATCTTCGAAAACCCTGATGATTCACGCCCGGATCGAACCCAAGCTGAAGAAATCGGCCGAGCGCGTTTTCTTCACCCTAGGCATCTCAACGACGGAGGCGATCCGGCTGTTTATGAAGCAGGTCGAACTGCACAAGGGGCTTCCGTTTCCTGTTTTGATCCCGAACGCCAAGACCATCGCAGCCATGAGGGAAGCAAATGACCCCGCCAGGCTCAAGCGGTACGGTACATTCCGGGAGTTGCGCGACAAGACCTGATGCCCCTTGCCATTCTCACCGCGACGGCATTCGAAAAAGACCTGCGTCGTGTCCGAAAGCAAGGTAGGAACATCGATAAGCTCGAACAGGAGTCGACCTCCTGCAAGCCCAAGAGGCTCTCCCTGCACGCTGCCGGCCGCACATGCTGCGTGGGACATGGGCAGGGCATTGGGACTGTCATATAGAGCCGGATTGGCTGCTGCTCTACAGAGTGACGGAAGCTGAACTCATTCTTGTGCGAACGGGCAGCCACGCGGAGTTGTTTGAATAGCTGCGGCGAGCATCGCTTTTTCACCGGGTAGTAGACTGGGACCATGGTTTCCAGACGCACCACGCTTGGGCTGCTCGCCGCGGCGCCCTCCGTCCTTCTGCCGCGGAAGTCGGCAGCGCAGGATTCGCTTCCCCCCATCGCCAAAGGGCCTTACGACGGGACAGCCGAGGGGCTCAGGAAGTACAAAATTCCCGAGTGGTTCCGCGACGCCAAATTCGGCATGTGGGCCCACTGGGGTCCGCAATCCGCGGCCGAATACGGCGACTGGTACGCGCGCAATATCTACATTCAGGGCAGCGATCAGAACAAGTACCACGTCGCCACGTATGGGCATCCCTCGAAGTTTGGCCACAAGGATATCTGCCGGTTGTGGAAAGGCGACCAGTTCGATCCGGACCATCTGATGCTGCTCTACAAAAACGCCGGCGCGAAATATTTCATGAGCATGGGAGTGCACCACGATAATTTCGACCTGTGGAACTCCAAACACCAGCCGCGCTGGAATGCCGTGGCGACCGGACCGAAAAAGGATGTGGTGGGGCTGTGGCGCAAGGCGGCGCAAAAATACGGCCTCAAGTTCGCGGTGAGCGAGCACCTTTCCAACAGCTACAACTGGCTGGCCGTTTCCCACGGCGCCGACAAGACGGGCGAACTGGCCGGCGTCCCGTACGACGGACAGGATCCGGCTTACGCCGACCTGTACCATCCATTCCCCAAGGACCAGCCCATCCCCACGCAGGCCATGAGCCGCGTCGCGCCGGAGTCCTGGAAGCTTCTGTACTTCCAGCGTATCCAGGATCTCATCGACAACTATCAGCCCGACCTGCTCTACACCGATGGCGGTATTCCGTTCGGCGATTACGGATACCGCCTGGTGTCGCATTACTATAACGTGGTCAAGAACGGCGTCTATACCAGCAAGACCAAAAAGGATTGCGACGAGGGCACCTGCGCGCTGGACATCGAACGCGGCATTGCCAATGAGATTCTGCCCGAGCCGTGGCAGACCGATACCTGCATCGGCAACTGGCACTACAAAAAGGGCATCCGGTACAAGACGCCAAAGACGGTGATCGACATGTTGTGCGACATCGTCAGCCGCAACGGCAACCTGATGCTGAACTTCCCGCTACCCAACAGCGGCATGCTGGATGCCGACGAACTCAAAGTGCTGGATGGCATCACCCGGTGGATGGCCGTGAATAGCGAAGGCATTTATGGGACGCGTCCGTGGAAAGTGGCGGGCAATGCCACCGTCGCGGTGGCCGGCGCGATGGGCTTCAACGAAAGGAACCGCAAGGACCTGACGGCCGGCGACGTGCGCTTCACAAAGAAGGGCAGCGTGCTGTACGCTTTCGTGATGGGGTGGCCGGAGAAGGAGGCTTCCATTCCCACGCTGGCCCTGGGCGGCAAATTGGGAGTGGGCAGGATTCACAACGTCGAATTGCTTGGCCACAAGGGCAAGTTGACGTACACGCAGGATGACGGCGCATTGACGGTGCAGATGCCCGCGGAGAAGCCTTCCGACTATGCCATCGCGCTGAAGATCGTGGGAGTGTAGGGTGAGGCTTACCGTCTGTCTCCTTCCGCTGCTGGCCGCCCAGTTGTCCGGCGCCAATCCTCTCGCACCGCTCACGGCGGAGGAAATCCGCGCCGCGGTGGCGATTTTCAAGTCGGCCGGCCGTGTGCCGCCGGGGGCGCGATTCAGCCAGATCTCACTCGAGGAACCGGCCAAGGACCTGGTGCTGCGCAATGCCGCGGTGCCGCGGCGCGCCTTTGCCGTTGTCTATGAGCCGCGGGCGAACAAGACGTTCGAGGCCATCGCCAATCTGGCCACGCAGCAGGTGGATTCCTTCAAGGAAATTCCCGGCGCGCAGCCTGCCGTCACGGAGCAGGATTCCAACCTGGCCGACGCTATCGTACGCGACGATCCGCGCTACCAGAGAGCCATGCGGGAGCGCGGCATTCGCGACTTGAACGCGGTGGTGATTATGGCCTGGACCGCCGGCTATTTCGCCCTGCCCGGCACCGAACAGGGCCGGATCGTCAGGGCGGTGCCGTACTATGCCGGTTACGGCGCCAACTTCTACGCTCACCCGGTGGAGGGCGTGGTGGCGCACGTCAACCTGACCACCCGCAAGATCATTGACCTGCTGGATACCGATCGCGATGTGCCGGTCCCACGCAATAACGACGAGTTCACGGCCGCGGCCACGCGTCCCTGGCGCGCCGCGCCTGCGCCGCTGCACATCACCCAGCCGAACGGCGCCGGTTTTCAAGTGCAGGATGGCGAAGTGACCTGGCAGAAGTGGCACTTCCGTTACGCCCTGCATCCGCGCGAGGGCCTGGTTCTGTACACGGTGGGCTATGAAGATGGCGGCCGCGTGCGCAGTATCATGTATCGCGGCTCTCTGGCGGAGATGGTGGTGCCGTACGGCGATCCCTCGGCGGGCTGGTTCTTCCGCAACAGCTTCGATGTCGGCGAACTGGGGCTCGGCGCCATGGCCAGCCCACTCCGTCCGGGCCTGGATTGTCCGGAGAACTGCACGGTGTTCAACGCGGTGGTGGCCGATGAGGCCGGCGAGCCGCAGATCATTCCGGGCGCGGTGGCGATCTATGAACGCGACGCGGGTGTTTCCTGGAAGCACGGCGATAACGTAAGGCGCGCGCGCGAATTGGTGGTGGGCTACCTGACCCAGCCCGGCAATTACGAATACGGCTTCGACTGGATCTTCCACCAGGATGGCACGCTGGAGATGCGCGCCGCGCTGACCGGCATCATGGCGGTGAAGGCCGTGGCTGATGGCGCGCACGATCCGCACGGCCACATCATCGAAAAGAATATCGATGCCGTGCACCACCAGCATTTCTTCAGCTTTCGCCTGGATCTGGACGTGGACGGCGCCGCCAATAGCGCGGTGGAGCTGAACAGCGTGAGCATGCCGCCGGGGCCGCAAAACCCGCAGAATAACGGCTTCATGATGCAGGAAACGCCGCTGCGTACGGAACGCGCGGCCGAACGCAATATCAACCTCGAAAGCAGCCGCCGCTGGATTGTGCGGAACGCCGCGACCGGAGCCGGCTACGCGCTGTTGCCCGGCGAAAACGCGGTGCCGTTGGCGCGGCCGGAGTCCTGGGTCCGCAAGCGTGCCGGTTTTCTGAACTTCCACATCTGGGTGACGCCGTTCAGCCCCACGGAGATGTACCCGGCGGGCGATTATCCCAATCAGAGTCGCGGTGGCGACGGGCTACCGAAATGGACGGCGGCGGATCGCCCCATCGACAACAAAGACGTGGTGCTCTGGTACACCATGGGGATCACCCACAATCCGCGCCCCGAGGACTGGCCCGTGATGCCCGTGCATGCCGCCGGTTTCGAACTGGTGCCGTGGGGCTTCTTCCCCCGCAATCCCGCGCTGGATCTCCCGCCGGGCCGGTAAGTCCGGCTTCAGGCGAAGCCGCACGCCTTACTATCTCTTCGCCCTGACGATGACGAGGGGCGCGGCCGCGGGAGCTCCCCGGCCACCGCGTCCTCCGTTGATGAACGCCGACGACGATGGGTCTGAGCCGTCGGGCGGCGGGCCAATGGCGGGGCGCGGGCCGGCAGGTGCAACCGGAGCGCTGCGCCCTCCACCGCGGCCGGCGGCCCCGGTCCGCTGCAGTTCGATCCCGCTTCCCTTCACCGTTCCCGTGTAGGTGACGTTCCCGGCTTTGAACGAGATGGTGCTGCCATCCACCTTGCCTTCCTCGATCGGAACCGGCGTTTCTCCGCCGCGGCCACCGCCCTCCACACTACCGGTGAGCGCGCCGCCGTTCTGCCGGAAAGTGAAGACCTGAACGCCGCCGCCGAACCCGCCGCCACCGCGCCCCGCGGCCGGCGCCGCCGGATTAGCTCTCCACAAGCCGGTGATGCCCGGACCGGCAGGAATCTGGCGCTCCCACACCGCGACCTGGGGCCGGAGGTTCACGGCCCTGGAAGAGATCGTCGCGCCGGCCGGTGTCAGCCCCTGCGACGACGCCTCCACGGTGATGCTCCCCGCCGCCTTGGTGGCTTGCACGATCGTCATGCACAGACCGGAAAAGGCTTTCCGCGAATTACCCTTATCGGATTCGTGACACGTCGGGTCGCCATTGCCCACACCGATCGGATTGCCCTGTCCGGAGACGCGGAAGTTCACTTCGTTGCTGGCCACCGGTACGGCCCGGCCTTGAGCGTCCTGCACTTCCACCACGAACACGGCCATGTCTTCCCCATCGGCGGAAAGCTCCTTGCGATCCGGCACGATCGCCAGTTTGGCCGCCGGTCCGGTGGTTTCGCGCCGCGCAGTCATCACCTGTTTGCCGTCCTTAAAACCGCGGGCTTCAATCGCACCGGGTGCGTACTTCACGTTCCATGCCAGATGCGAGTCCTTCTTCATCTCCTTGGCGCCCAAGCTTTGACCGTTGAGGAGTAACTCTACCCGATCCAGGTTGGAGTAGACCCAAACCGCGATCTCCTGCCCTTCCAGACCCGGCCAGTTCCAGTGCGGGAACAGGTGCAGCACGGGTTTCCCGGTCCACCATGCCTGGAAGTAATAGAAGCTGTCCTTGGGGAAGCCGCAGGTATCGATGATGCCGTATTGCGAACTGATATTGGGCCACCCGTATGGCGACGGCTCGCCGCGGTAGTCAAACCCCGTCCAGATGAAGCCGCCCGCAAGCCACGGACGCGCATTGCAGAAACTCCACCAACCCTCGCAGGAAGCGCGTCCCGTGGTGGTGTAGGGGTCGTACGATCCGACATAGCCGTGCTCCGGGTCCATGGCGTAAATCCCGCGAGTGGCCACGGCGCTGACTTGCTCGGTACCCATGACGGGAATCTTCGGGTTCTCTTTGTGGAACGCGTCCGCCGCCGGATCGGCGTAGTTATAGCCCTGAACGTCGCAGGCCGCAAATCCGAACTTCGCCATGTTGTTGCCGCCGAGCGGCGCAATCGAGACCAGCCGCGAGCCATCGTTTTTGGCGGCAACCTGCTTCATGGCGGTCAGGATCCGCAAGCCCCGGTCGGTGGCTGCCGTGCCCTCCTCATTGCCCATCGACCACAGGAACACGCTCGGATGGTTGCGGTCGCGGCGCACCAGGTTTTCAAACTGGCTCAGACCTTCGGGATTCGACGACATCATGCGCGTCTCGTCGAACACCAGCATGCCCAAGTCATCGGCGGCATCGAGCAGTTCCGGTGTGGGTGGGTTGTGCGACGTCCGCAGTGCGTTGCAACCCATTTCCTGCAGTTTGCTGATGCGGTAGCGCTGCACCGCGCCGGGCACTGCCGCGCCCACTCCGGCATGGTCCTGGTGGTTGCATGTCCCTTTGAGCTTGACGGACTTCCCATTGAGGAAGAACCCCTTCTCCGCGTCGAAAGTACACGTGCGGATGCCGAACGTGGTTTCGTAACGGTCGGTGATGGCGCCGCCGGCTTCCACCTCCGACACCATCTTGTACAGGTTGCGATTTTCGAGCGACCACAGTGCCGGAGACTTCACCATCACCTGTTGCTCATACGCGTGTTCCTCTCCGCCAGGGATGGAAGACGGCACGGTCGATGCTTTCCCTACCACCTTTCCGGCCGGGTCGAGAATGGTCGATGTGACGCGGGCGCTTTGCGGGGTGGCGCCGTGGTTCTCCACTTCCGTCCGGATCCGCACGGTCGCCTCGGCCGGCCGCACTTCGCTTCGCACCAGGGTCCCCCACTTCTTCACGTGCACCGGGTTGGTGACGGTCAGCCACACGTGCCGGTATATGCCGGCGCCTTCGTAGAACCATCCGTCGCTTTGCGTCGCGTCGACACGCACCAGCAAGACATTCGGCGCGCCGGACGCAGCGAAATCGGTCACGTCGAAGCTGAAAGGATCGTACCCGCCGATGTGCCGGCCGATGTAGAATCCGTTGAAGACCACCATGGCTTCGCGGTACGCGCCGTCGAACTCGATGGAGATGCGCTTCCCCGCCCCTGACGCCGGCAGGTCCAGCACGCGCCGGTACCATCCCACGCTGGTTGCCGGATATGTTCTCCCGAGCGGATAGAAGCCCTTGCTGGCCAGCGCCGGATCGTTCTGGAACGGCAACTCCACCGCCCAGTCATGCGGAAGATCCACGGGTTTCCAGTCGCTATCGTCGAACAGCAGCGTGCCGACGGGCCCGAAGTTCCCGGTCTTGGAGAAGTTGCCGCGGAAGTTGAAGTCCTGGGCGGCGTCACCGGCATGGCCGAAATGGAACCGCCAGCCGAAATCCAGCGACAGCCGCTCCCTCCCTCCGGCCTTGGGTGCGGCCTGAGGCTGCGGGCCTTCGGCGGCGCTCCCGGCGTCCGATGCCGCGGCTACGGCGGGCAATGCCAGAGCCCCCTGCAAAACACTCCGTCGCGTCCAGCGTTTCATGCCAGCCTCCAAACCGACATTCTAATCGCTGGCAAGCCGGTTGGCCAGATTATTTCGGAGTATTGAGTGTGAATCGTGGAAGTCCAGTGTTGACGTCAGGTCTTGCGGCGTGTACCGCGGCCATCGCCATCACCGGATACCTCGACTGGCTCGCCGCCGGATATGCCGGGGACCGGCCAGTCCGCCGAAGCGGCTGGGTTAGGTCCGTGTCAGTCGGCGATCAGGGAGATGGAGCCTACTCCTCCGTGGACGCTCAGATGGATTTTGGGGCCGGGCTGGTTATAGGCTTCGGTGATCCAGTGACCTTCGCGCTTTTGGAGGCCGCGGGCGCTGATCTCGCCGATACCGCCGGAGGCTTCGGCATAGACCCCGACGCTGGCGGGAAGATGGACGACGGCTTCACCGACTCCGCCATCGATGGTGACGTCGAAATCCTGTTTGGGAACGCCGCGCAGGTCGAGCTTGATGCTGCCTACTCCCATCTGCACGTCAACATGGCGCAGGGTGAGGCTGCCGAGATCGAGCTGGGCTTCGCCGGCGCCGAAATTGACGTGGAAGTTCAGGGGGATATCCTGGGCGAAGCGGAGGTCCCACTCGTACTTGTTATTGCCCACGTGCATGTTATGGGTTTTGGGCTGGCTCAACGTGAGGTCGCCGGAAGCGTAGTTTAGCTCGGGTTTCCAGGACGGCAGGTTGTAAGTGAAATAACCCTGCATCAACTTATGCGTGCCGCTGCCCACTTTCAACTGGCCGGCGCCCATATTGAGGTGCACGGTCACTTCCTTAGCGCCATCGCGCTCAATGGCCTGCGAACTGTATTGCGCCGGGCCGGCGGGTTCGTGCGTGATCACGCAACCGGTCAGGCTCAGAGCGCCAAGCGTCAACAGCAATCTGGTAGTCATGTGGATCCTGCCTACCCCATCCCTACGCAGGGCGGGGCGCAATTGTTCCGTGGCGCTTTGCGGTTACAATAAGCCTTCCATGTCTGAAACCTCCAAATTTCTATTGTCCGACAGCCAGATCCCGACGGCCTGGATCAACGTGCTGCCCTCTCTGCCGGAGCCGCTGGCTCCGCCGCTGAACCCGCAGACTCGTGCGCCGCTGGCGCCCGAAGACCTGGCGCCGATCTTTCCGATGGAACTGATCGAGCAGGAATTTTCGCCCCACGCGACAATCGATATTCCGGGCGAAGTGATGGATATATATCGCCTGTGGCGGGCCACGCCGCTGTTCCGGGCGCGCCGCCTGGAAAAGGCGTTGGACACTCCGGCCCACATCTACTACAAGTACGAAGGGACAAGTCCGGCGGGCAGTCACAAGCCCAATACGGCGGTGGCGCAGGCGTATTACAACAAGCGGGCGGGGATCCGGCGGCTGGCGACGGAGACGGGCGCGGGACAGTGGGGCAGCGCGCTCTCCCTGGCCTGCCGGCTGTTCGGGCTGGAGTGCACGGTCTACATGGTACGGATCAGCTACGACCAGAAACCGTACCGGCGGATGATGATGCATGCCTGGGGCGGGGAGGTGTTCCCCAGTCCCAGCGATCGGACGAATTCGGGGCGGGCGGTGCTGGCGGAATCTCCGGATTCGCCGGGCAGCCTGGGAATCGCCATCAGCGAGGCGGTGGAAGATGCCGCGACCCATGCCGATACCAATTATGCGCTGGGCAGCGTGCTGAATCATGTGATGCTTCACCAGACCGTGATCGGGCAGGAGGCCAGGCTCCAGATGGCGATGGCCGGTGAGGAGCCGGAGGTGTTGATCGGATGCTTTGGCGGGGGCAGCAATTTTGGGGGACTATCGTTACCGTACGTCCTGGATCGCATGGCAGGTAAGGGTCCGCGGATCCTGGCGGTGGAGCCGTCGGCATGTCCGAGTCTGACGAAGGGGACCTTCGCATACGACTTTGGAGATACCGCCAAGCTGACGCCTCTGATCAAGATGTACACGCTGGGGCACGATTTCGTGCCGCCGGGGATCCACGCGGGCGGGTTGCGGTACCACGGGGCATCGCCGCTGCTGAGCCACCTGATGAAGCTGGGGTATATCGAGGCTAAGTCGTATCCCCAGACGCCGGTATTCGAAGCGGCACTTCAGTTTACGCGTGCGGAAGGGATCCTGCCGGCTCCGGAATCGGCGCACGCGATTCGCGCGGCGGTGGATGAAGCGCTGATGGCGCGGGAAGAGGGGCGGTCTAAGGTAATTTTGTTCTGCCTGAGCGGGCACGGGCACTTCGACCTGGGCTCCTATGAAAGCTACCTGTCGGGGAAGTTGCTGGATTATGAGTATCCTGGGAGGGATGTGGCGGCGGCCCTAGCGTCGAATTAGTATACAGTACTAGCGATTCTGTATCCGCCGCAAATCTGTAAGAATGGCCGCATAGTACTCGATCAAAAGGCTTGCAGTCAACCATTGTTAGTGGTAGACTCGTCATGGTTGATCTAGTACCACATTAACGATGCTGGCAAGCATACTCATCATCGCGTTTTCCGCTGTACTGTTCGTTTACTGGTTCCGGTATAGCTGCATTCTCCTATTACGAAATGCAGCAGAGCAGGTGGCCACACCAGGTTCAGAGCCGGATACCAGATTCGAATGCAGTGTGGTGCTGGTGCGCCTGAAGACCGGGGATACGCTGTCTCCGCTGCACAAGGCTCTGAACCGTGACTACCAGATGCTCACCTACCTGATCGAACACGCGGCGGGGCTGGAGATGACCTCATTTGAGGACCGACTGCTGGTGCTGGACTACAAGGTGATGCAGTTCTATTACCGGGTCACGCGCACGATCTTGCCGGATCAGGCTCGAAAAGCGCTCACGGAGATGGCAACCGTTCTGGATGTTCTGGTCCAGAAGATGGGTCAGCAAGCGGGCGTTTAGCTCCTTTCCTCGCAACAATTCATACTCGCCTCACCCAGGCAGTATCCGATGCCTGCGCCAGTCCGTCCCGGTGCTTTACAATGTAAAAAATGGGAACCCAAGCCACTCTTCAAGCTGCCGTAGACCGGCTGAATACCGTCCGGCGGGAAATAGCCAAAATCATCGTGGGTCAGGACGATGTAGTGGATGGCGTGCTGATCTGCCTGCTGGCCGGCGGACACGTGCTGCTGGAGGGCGTGCCGGGTTTAGGCAAGACCACACTGCTGCGCACTCTGGCCCGCACGATGCAACTCAAGTACTCGCGCATTCAGTTCACGCCGGACCTGATGCCGGCGGATATTGTGGGCAGCATGATCATCGATACCGAAGAGCGCGGCGGAGGGAAAGCGCTGCGGTTTCAGCCGGGGCCGATTTTCGCCAACCTGGTGCTGGCCGACGAGATCAACCGGGCGACGCCCAAGACGCAATCGGCGCTGCTGGAGGCGATGCAGGAACGGACAGTGACCAGCGGTACCACGACGCATACGCTGGAGATGCCGTTCCTGGTAATGGCGACGCAGAACCCGATTGAGATGGAAGGCACCTATCCGCTGCCGGAAGCGCAGTTGGACCGTTTTTTGATGAAGATTCTGGTGACCTATCCGAGCCGCGACGAGTTGAGCCGCATCGTGGAGCGCACGATTCAGCGGGAGGAGCAGGTTCCGGTGCCGGTGATGGACCGTGACGCGATCGCGCAGGTACGGTCGGTTTGCCGCGAAGTGCTGGTGGCGCCGCACGTACAGGATTTCGCGATTGAACTGGTGATGTCCACGCAGCCGGATCAGCCGGAGGCGCACGAACTGACGCGCAAGTATGTGCGCTACGGCAGTTCGCCGCGCGGGGCGCAGGCGCTGGTAGAGTGCGGGCGGGTCCTGGCCTTGACGCGCGGGCGGTTCCACCTGTCCACCGAAGACATCGTGCACGTGGCGCCGGCGGTGCTGCGGCATCGCATTATTCTGAACTTCGACGCACATGCCGACGGGCAGACGCCGGAAACCATTCTACAGGCAGTAATCAAAGGTGTAACCGCAAAAGCTTCGGTCGCGTAGGAAACGTATGCCCGCCCCGTTGTTGGACCGGGAATTCCTGGAAAAACTGGAACGGTTGACCATCCACTGGCAAAAATCATTTGCCGGCCTGGTGGGTGGGCATAACATGTCCCGCTTTGCCGGGGCCGGGCAGGAATTTCTGGATCACCGGAATTTTCATCACGGCGACGATCTGCGCGCGGTGAACTGGCGCGCGTACCTGCGGCTCGAGAAGCTGTTTCTGAAAATGTTCCAGGTGGAGCCACGCGTGCCGGTGCGGATGCTGGTGGATGTGAGCGAATCGATGACGGCGCACGGCGGGCAGAAGTTCGACTATGCGCGCAAGCTGGCGGCGTCGCTGTGCTATGTGGGGCTGGTACGGCTGGATACGATCGAGATTCATGGGTTTTCGGGGCGGCTGGCGCAGCGCATTTTCGCCACCGGAGGCAGGCATCGCTTTCCGGGCGTGATGGATTCTCTGGCAGCGATGACAGCTTCGGGCAAAACGGACTACAACGCGGTGGTGCGGGACTTCATCGGCAGCTATTCGCAGCGCGGGCTGGTGATTGTGATTTCGGATTTTCTGGACGATCAAGGCTGTGAGCGGGCGCTGCAGTACCTGGCGGATTTCGGCCACGAGCTGATGCTGCTGCAGGTGTGGAGCGATGAGGACCGGACGCCGCCGTGGACGGGGGAACTGGAACTGCGCGATGCCGAGACGGGGGCGGGACTGAAACTGGATTTCGACGACGATGCGCGGCGGCGGTATACGAGCGCGTTCGATGAATACGCGAGCGCGATTCAGACGATGGCCTTCCGCAGCGGCGGGCGGTATGCCGGGATTGCGACATCGCAATCTCTGGAATCGGTGATCTTCGGAGATTTGATTAAGGCCAGGGGAATCGCTTGAAATCGCCATGTATCTGCTGAATCTATCTTTCTTCCAGTTCCTGGCGGTCTTCGGATCGATCGGTGCGGTTTCGGTGGCGCTCTATCTGCTGGACCGGTCCCGGCGAAAGCAGGTGGTTTCGACGCTGCGGTTCTGGGTGGCGGCGGAGCAGCCGGCGGTGGCGGCGCGGCGGCGGCACATCAACCAGCCGTGGTCGCTACTGCTGCAACTGATCGGCATGGGCCTGTTGCTGCTGGCGATTGCGCAATTGCGTTTCGGGACGCCGGCGCTGGCGGGGCGGGATCACGTGATCGTATTGGATACGTCTTCATGGATGATGGCCCGGTCGGGGAAGGGCACGCTGATGGATGTGGCGAAGGCGCGGGCCCGGCAATATCTGCGGGCGCTGCCGGCGCGCGACCGGGTGATGCTGGTGCGTGCCGATGCGCTGGCCACACCGGCGACGGCGTTCGAACCCACGCACCAGAAGGTGGACGCGGCGATTGTGGCATCGCAGCCCGGGTCCACGGCGCTGAATTTGAACCAGGCGCTATCTTTTGCGCGGCACATTCAATTACAGGAAGGGCGACGGGCGGGCGAGATCGCGTTTATCGGCCCGGGACGCACGGCGGACAGCGGCGAGAGCGCATCGGCGCCTCCGAAGAATCTGCGCGTGATTGCGGTGGCCGACAACGTGGAGAACTGCGGGCTGCGGAAGATCGGGATGCGTCGCTCCGCCACCGATCCGGCGCTGTGGGAGATTTACGTTTCCGCGCACAATTACGGGACCGCGCCGCGCAACGTAACGATGTCGCTGGATTTCGGCACGCCGCAACAGGCGGGGCGGGTGCCGATCGGCACGCAGCGCCTTAGCTTGCAGCCGGGGGGCGACAGCGAAGCCAGCTTCCAATACCGAACCACGGCGGCCGGAGTGCTGGGCGTGAATCTGACGCCGCACGATGTATTTCCGGCCGACGATCACGCGGAGATGGAACTGCCCGGCCAGCCGGCGCTGGCGGTGACGGTATATTCGAACGAGCCGGAACTGCTGCGGCCGGTGCTGGCGGCCACGCCGCGGGTGACGGCGGTGTTTCGCAGGCCGGCGGAGTATCGGGCGAACGATCAGGGGTTGGTGATTCTGGACCGCTTTGTGCCGCCGCAGCGGCCGGCGGCGGATTCGATCTGGATCGATCCACCGGCGCAGGGCTCGCCGATCCCGATTCGCACGTCGGTGGAGAATGTGCCGTTCGCGGGCTGGAACCCGGAGCACCCGGCATCGGCGGGGTTGCGCACCAAGGATTTCAAGCTGGAGAAGGTCTCGGTCTTCGAAGCCGCGCCGAGCGACGGACGCGTGGGCGAGGTGGCGGCGGGTCCGGTAATTGTGGCGCGTGAGGGCAAGCCGAAGATCGTGGTGCTGGGATTCCATCCGGCGCTTTCGGCGATGCGTTACGAGCTGGCGACTCCGCTGCTGTTTGCCAATCTGTTGCGCTGGGTGTCGCCGGAGATTTTTCAGCGCTGGGAAATTACCGGCGGCAGTGTGGGTACGGTGAAAGTGGCGCTGGACCGGGAGACGCCGCAAAAGGACATTCAGGTGACGGGCGAAGACGGCGCACCGCTGCCGTTTACGATGCGCGATCGCACGGTGCAGTTTTTCTCGGGGACTCCGGGGTCGGTGCGGGTGGTGGCAGGCAATCGCGAGTATATGTACGCCATGACCATTCCGGAGCTGTGGGATTCGAAATGGGTCCCGCCGCCGGATGTGCGGCAGGGCATTCCGCATTTTGCGGCGGTGCTGGACAGCAGCATCGATGTGTGGCCGTGGCTGGCGGTAGCGGGCGGTTTGTGTCTGCTGGCGGAGTGGGTGCTGTACGGCAGCTTCCGGCGCGCGCTGCGTCCGCTGCTGCTGCGGCACAAGTCGCGAACCGCGGCAGAGGTGCGGCGATGACGTTCGACCGGCCGTGGGCCCTGGTGCTGGCGCTGCTGCCGGTGGCGTGGGCGGTGTGGGAGTGGCGCAGTTCTTCGCGCCGGCTGGCTTTGGGGCTGAAGGCAGGCACGCTGGTGGCGATCGCGCTGGCGCTATCGATGCCGCGGCTGACGGTGTATCAGAGCAAAGTCGCGGTAGGGGTGCTGGTGGACACATCGGCCAGCATTTCGCCCGACGATTTGCGGACGGAGTCGGGCCTGGCCGACCGCATGGAGCAGGCTCGCGGGGGACATTGGATGCGCGTGATTCCGTTTGCGCGCACAACCCGGAACACGGCGCTGGACGAGCGCGGGCGCAACGGCTGGCAGTTACGGCACACGGCGGGCGCGCCCGGCCACGGCACGGACCTGGAAGCGGCGATACGCGATGGCGTGGCGGCGCTGCCGGCGGGGATGGTGCCGCGGCTGGTGCTGGTGAGCGACGGCAACGAGAATCTGGGAAGCGTGGCGCGGGGGATCTGGCAGGCGCGGCAGTTGGGGGTGCCGATCGATACGGTGGCGGTGGCGGGGCGGCCCAAGCCGGGCCTGCTGCTGCAGACGGTTTCGTTTCCCGGACAGGTGTTCAGCGGGGAGCGGTTTCCGATTGAGGTGACGCTGGAATCGCCGGCCGCCGCGCAGGCCGCGGTGGAACTGACGGCGGAAGGAAAACAACTGGGGTCGAGCAGAGTGGCGCTGGCCGCGGGAACCAATCATCTGCGTCTGGAGGCCAGCGTGAATTCCGTGGGGGCGATCGCGCTGGCTGGGAAGATCTCAGCCGAGGGGATGGGGGAAACGCGGTTTGAGGACGCGGTGATTCTGCGCCATCCGCGCGTGTTGCTGATCTCGAACGATCCGCCGGCGAGCGAGGTCCACTTGCAGCGCACATTGCAGGCGAATCAGTTCGAGGTGGAGCACTCACAGACGGGCATTCCGGAGAAGCTGGACGACTATCAACTGATCGTGATCAACAACTGGGATATGGAAAGCATTCCGGCGCCGCGCAAGGAGGCGCTGGAGGCATTCGTGAAGAAGGGCGGCGGCCTGGTGTGGATCGCCGGCGAGCACAACATTTACGTGGACAAGAAGAATCAGCCGGAAGACGCGCTGGAGCGGACGCTGCCGGCGAAACTGGCGCCGCCGCGTTCGCCGGAGGGGACCAGTGTGGTGCTGATCATCGACAAATCGTCTTCGATGGAGGGACGCAAAATCGAACTGGCGCGGCTGGCGGCCAGCGGCGTGGTGGACAATCTGCGGCCCATCGACACGGTGGGCGTGCTGATCTTCGACAACTCGTTTCAATGGGCGGTGCCGATCCGGAAGGCGGAGGATCGCGCGGCGATCAAGCGGTTGATCGCGGGGATCACGCCGGATGGCGGGACGCAGATCGCCCCGGCGCTGACGGAGGCGTACCAGAGAATTCTGCCGCAGACGGCAGTCTATAAGCACATCGTGTTGCTGACCGACGGTATCAGCGAAGAAGGCGACAGCATGAATCTGACCAGGGAAGCGGTGAACAATCACGTCACGATCTCCACGGTGGGGCTGGGGCAGGACGTGAACCGCGCATTTCTGGAAAAGGTGGCGTCTTCGGCCGAGGGCAAATCGTATTTTTTGAACGATCCATCCGGGTTGGAGCAGATTCTGCTGCGCGACGTGGAAGAGCATACGGGCGTGACGGCGGTGGAGAAATCGATCACGCCGCGGATTCTGCAGGCGGCCGAGATTCTGGACGGAGTGGGGATGGAGACGGCTCCAGCGCTGCGCGGCTATGTGCGCTTCCAGTCGCGGCCGACCTCGGACACGATTCTGGAGGCGGACCGGGGCGATCCGCTGCTGGTGCGGTGGCAGTATGGCCTGGGGAGGAGCGCGGTGTTCACGAGCGACGCCAAGAATCGCTGGGCGGAGAAATGGGTGACGTGGCCGGGCTTCGACAAACTGTGGGCGAACATTTTTCGCGATCTGCTGCCGCATGCGCCGCAGACGGAGACGTCGGCAGATTACGATCGCGCGTCCGGGCTGCTGGTGGTGGATTATCGCCTTTCGAAGAACGTGCCGGAGCCGGCGGCGATTCCGGACATTTTCGCGATGGGGCCCAATGGATTCCAACAGCCGCTGAAGGTGAGCAAAGTGGCGGAGGGGCACTATCGCGGGAGTCTGGCAATCGGGCAGAACCAGGGGCTGTTCCGGGTACGCCCGGTGGCGGATTCGCCGGCGTTTCCGGAGGTGGGATTCTACCGGCAGGAAGACGAGATGCAGGAGTACGGAAACAATCCGCAACTGCTGCGGCAGATTGCTTCGGCCACGGGCGGACGTTACAATCCGCCGGCGCGGCAGGTATTCGATTCGACGGGCCGCAGTATTGCAACGATCATGGATTTGTGGCCGCTATTCCTGGCGCTGGCGATTCTGCTGAACCTGACCGAACTGGTGCTGCGGAAGTGGAAGGGGCTGTTGGAGGCTTTGCATCTGCGGCCGGCGACGGCGTAGGGCGGCCGCCACGGAAGACTGCCTGCCTTCGCCGGCCGATTCCTGGCACAATGACAGTGTCCTCATGTCTGAACGTCTCTACTACACCGATTCCTATCTGCGCGATTTCTCCGCGCGCGTGATCGAAACCTCCCCCGATGGCCTGGTGCTGTATCTCGACCGTACCGCGTTCTACCCCACTTCCGGTGGACAGCCGTTCGATCTCGGTACGATCTCCGGCATTGCCGTGACCGATGTCTCCGAAGAGGAGGAGCGCGTCGCCCACCGTGTCGCCGCGCCGGTCGCCATGGGGTCCGTCGAATGTGCCATCGACTGGCGGCGCCGTTTCGATCACATGCAACAGCACACCGGCCAGCACCTGCTTTCGGCCGTTTTCGAGGAACTGTTCCACCTGAAGACGGTGAGCTTCCATATGGGCGCCGACAACTCCACCATCGACCTGGAAGGCGGCGCCGTGGATGCGCGCGTTCTAGCCGAAACCGAGCGGCGGGTCAACGAGTCGATCTGGGAGAATCGCCCCGTTGCGGTGCAGTTTGAGCACGCCGCGGAAGTCCAGGGGCTCCGCAAGCCTTCGGATCGCGAAGGCACGCTGCGCATCGTCTCCATCGAAGGCGTGGACCGCAGCGCCTGCGGCGGCACCCATGTGCGCGCCACCGGCGAAATCGGCGCGGTGCTGCTGCGCAAGGTGGAAAAGGTGCGGCAGACCTCGCGCGTGGAATTCCTCTGTGGCGGCCGCGCCATCCGCCGCGCCCGCGCCGACTACGAAGCGCTGTCGCGTACCGCGCAGCTTTTTTCCGCGCCGCTGGACGAAGTGCCGGGCATGGTGGCGGCCGCACAGGAAACGGCCCGCGCCGGGGATAAGGCCCGCCGCAAACTGGAACTCGATCTGGCGGGGCACCAGGGGCGGGAACTGTACGCGGCCACCGAACCCGGCTCTGACGGTTTTCGACGCGTTTCGCGGCGGGCCGAGCGCGGCAATCTGGAGGAGCTACGCGCGATCGCGCAGAACTTCACCGCGCACTCGAAGGCCGTCTTCGTGGCTGCACTACAGGATCCGGCGTCGGTCCTGCTGGCGGTGTCCGAAGATGCGGGAATCGATGCCGGCAAGGTCTTGAAGGCGGCGCTTTCCGCGCATGGCGGACGCGGCGGCGGTACCGGGCGCATTGCTCAGGGCAGCATCGGCGATGCCGGGCGGCTGGACGCGATCCTGGCGCAACTCGGCTAGTCATCGATGCCGTTCCGTTAGCTGTCTCTCCGGAAATCATAGAAGACACGAATGAGGTTGCCATCCAGATCGGCCGCGATAAACTCGCGCAGCTTCCATGGTTTGTCCTCGGGATCGGAAACAATCTTTGCTTGCGCGGCCTTCCACTCTGCGTAAAGTTCGTCCACCTCAGCCTTGCTCTCGAGATTGAGCCAGAAAAGGATCGGGCCGGTGTTGCCGTAGGGCTCCCGGAAGGAGCGGTTGGTGATAAACAGCCTGCAATTGCCCCTTGAGATGCCTGCGATGCCGCCCTGGTCGTCTCCCCAATCGATAGTGAAGCCCAGCGAGTTGACATAGTAGGCTGCGGCTTTGGAGACGTTGGCGGCGGGGATTTCCGGGACAGGAGCGGGGAACATCATAGGGTTTTTGCCTTCAGCCAGTTTAGTTCGTTGGCGACCAATGAGCCGCAGTCGCCAGCGTCTTCTTGGCGGCGTCGTCCATGAAGGTGCGGGCCTGCTGCCAGTTTTCGGCGCTCAGGTTGGCGGGCTTCCGTTCCGGCGCAAAGAAGGCCGGCAGATACTCGCGCAGCCTGCGCGCCGCGGCAGTGATGGTGGCCGCCTCCGGCTTGTGCGGATTATCCAGTAACTGGCCGCTCACGGTAGTCAGATAGAGGACGTTCAGAATCTCGGTCGGACCATCGGCCGGGTCCGGGAAAGTCCGCTCCAGGCCCTTGGCAAGCAGCCTGGCGCCCTCTTCCACTACTTTGTCCGGATGATTCAATTTGCTGAAGACCTGCATGTACAAGACCCGGCGCTCGTCTTCGTAATCCGAATCGCGATAGCGGCGCGACCAGTTATCGAGGTCCACAAGCTGTTTCGCGGGATCGCTCGCATCTTTGAGCACCTGGTTATAGCTCGCGCGTTCGCCATCGTCGCGCGGCCGCTTCGGCTTCAGGATGGGCGGCTGCGGCTTTCCCGGGTTCGTTCCGCCTCTGCCGGCCGATTGGGGCGGCGGGGGTGAGGACGGGGCGGGCGCGGAGGTTTTGGGCTGGGGCGGCTGCCTTTTCGGGCCGCCCGAAGTCGTCATGCTGAAGGTGCCTGCAAGCACCGGATAGGGTACGGCATAAGGCACGGCTACCTGCTCGGGGTCGGCCGGCGGATTATTGATGACGACGATTGGCGGAGGCGGCGCCGGCGTGATCACGATGGCCGGCGGAGGCGGGGGCGGATCGCCGAAATCCTGAAAGCTCACGCCCTGGAGCGACGGCACTATACGCGTGCTGCCGGCCTTCACCACGGGCCGCACGGCATCCAGCCGCGCCGTGACAAACGCAGGGGAGGGTAGCGACGACAGAAACACCGCGGCCGTAAGCGCTTCCTTGGGACGATCCTTGAAGCCCGCCGGGTCGATGGTCCGCGCCTCGGGCGAAAAAGCGGCCCACGTTGTGTGCACGTTCAGGAACTCTTGCGGCTGCGAGGGCGGGTCCCATTCTTCGCCGGGAGCCAGCGGTCCCCATCCAGCGATTTTCGACCCGCGCATCCAATACACATCGCCGGGCTTGAATACCTGGCTGACCGAAGGGGCCCAGATCCAACCCAAGTCGCTGGTGCGCGTCCAGCGGCCATAGTGGAACGGCAACCAGCCCCATGCGTCGTCGCTGACCCAGGTGTAGCCCATGGCATCGTACCAGCGCCAGCGACCGTTTTGATATGGCACCCAGCCCGCGGGCGTTTTGGGCTGCCAGACGGCGCCGTAGGCGCCGGTCTCGATCCATTGGCCCGCCGCGTCCAGATCGGCCACACCGTACCGCTCCGCCACGTGCCCTGCGCTGACCGGCGACGCCAGCGCTTTGTCGCGCTCGGCGTTCCAGCGGTCCAGCGCCATTTCGGCGATACCGCGATCCAGCACGAACCGCGCGGGATTGTCCGGCTCCACGCGGGTGTACTGCCCCTGTACCAGATCGATCTCCGCGGTGGGCGAGGAAAACCGTGCCGACCCTTCGAGTATGGAAAGGCGCGTCCAGGCCGTCTCCGCTTCCAGGCGGATGCGAGCTTTTTTTACCAGGATCACCTGCATACCGGGTGCGGCCAGGGTCAACGCGTCTTTCCCCTGCGGACGGCCGGTGAAGTAGGCCACGCCGTGATCCAGCGAGATGAGCGTGACGCGCTGGCCGGTGGAAAGCAGCGTGTAATCGGAGAACCCGCCTTGCGAATCCGGGCCCAGGCGGCAGACGCTGCCATCGTCCAGTTCCATTTCGACGCGCGCGCCGGCACCCGTGCGAACCCAGGCCGATTCCGGCAAAGGCAGATTCCGTTCCGCCGGCATCCATTCATCCGCCGGGTGAAGCTGCACTTCCACCGGACCCGAAAATTCGCCCAGGCGGGCGTACCGTACCTGCCCCGCGAAGAGCGCCGCGGGAATCAATAAAAGGGTGAGCCGTATCATGACACCTACCCGCCAATGTTGACGAGCATACCTCCGTAAGCGTTGTAAGTAAAATCAAAGAGTGACGGACGCCGTCCTTTTGGACCACATCGCGAGCCTGCCGCATGCCAAGGCCAATTTCAAACAACTCGTTCGAGAGTTGGGGACGAAGGGTGGCGAGCGCGCCGGCCTGGAATCCGCGCTCGCCCGCCTGACCGCGCGCGGCGACCTGATCGAGTTGCGCTCCGGCCACTTTGCCGTCACGTCGCGCAGTCGCGAATTCGCCGTGGGCCGCCTCAACATGCATAGGGAAGGCTACGGCTTCCTCATTTCGGATCACCCCATCGAGCGTCTCAACGGCGACATCTTCATTCCGCCCGATTCGGCCGCCAAAGCCATGCACGGCGATAAGGTGGTGGTCCGGATCGCCCGCATCGAAGCGGATGGCCGGGCGGATGGTGAGATCGTCAAGGTGCTGCGCCGCGCCAATCCCCTGGTGGTCGGCGAATTCCACATCGGGCGCCGCGGGTGTTACGTGGTGCCTCAGGACGAGCGCATCCAGCAGTGGATCGAGATCCCCGAAGGCATGGAGTTCCCGCCCGAGACCGCGCCGGTGGACCGCATCGGCGTCACCGCGCCCAAGGTCGAATCGGTGGAAGAGCTGAACGGCATGGTGGTCAACGTCGAACTGCTGGAATTTCCGGAGAAAGGCAGCGGCCCGGTGGGCCGCGTGATGGAGATTCTGGGCCGGCCCGACGATTTCGGCGTGGATGTCGAAATCGTCATTCGCAAACATCACCTGCCGCACCAGTTTCCGCCGGAGGTCCTGGAGCAGGCGCAGGCGATGCCCTCCGTAATTACCTCCGCCGAACTGGAAGGCCGCCGCGACTTCCGCCCGTTGGACATCGTGACGATCGACGGCGAAACGGCGCGCGATTTCGACGATGCCGTGTGGGTCGATCGTCTGCCCAACGGCAACTATGCCCTGCAGGTCCACATCGCCGACGTCAGCCACTACGTGCGCCCGGGCACCCCCATCGATTCCGAGGCTCGCCTGCGAGGCACCAGCGTCTACTTTCCCGATCGCGCCGTCCCCATGCTGCCCTTCGAGCTTTCCACCAATATCTGCTCGCTGGTGCCGCAGGCCGACCGGTTGGTGCTTTCCGCACTGCTCGAAATCGATCATCAGGGCGAAGTGGTTGGTCAGGAGTTCACCGCCGGCGTCATCCGCAGCGTGGAGCGCATGACCTATACCAATGTCCACCTGCTGCTGGAAGGCGATGCCGGGTTGCGCGATCGCTACGGCCCTCTGGTAAAGCGCTTCGAGCTGATGCAGGAACTGGCGCTGATTCTGAATCGCAAGCGAGTGCGCCGCGGGTCCATCGATTTCGACCTGCCCGAGCCGCTCATCGAATTCGACGAGTGGGGCGCCATGACCGGCGTTTCGCGCGCACCCCGGAACATAGCGCATCGCCTGATTGAAGAATTCATGCTGGCCGCTAATGAGGCCGTGGCGGCGCACCTGGAACAGGCCGGAATCGCCTCGATTTACCGCATTCACGAATTGCCCGATCCGCGCCGCGTGCTGGAATTCGAAGAAGTGGCGGCGCACTTCGGATATTCGCTGGGCGTGGGTGCGATTCCCGTGAAGAAGTTCGGCTACACCGATAAGCGCCGAGAGGGCAGCAAGCAGCGGAAGGAAATCGTCCTGCCCGGCCAGACCAATATTTCGTCGCGCCACTATCAGAAGCTGGTCGCCAAGATCGAGGGCAAGCCCGAAGAACGCATCCTCAGCTACCTGATGCTGCGCTCGCTGCGGCAGGCACGGTACCACGTGGACAACGCCGGCCACTTCGCCCTGGCAGCCGGGAGCTATACGCATTTCACTTCGCCCATCCGCCGCTATCCCGATCTGGAAATTCATCGTCTGCTGCGCGGCGTAATGGAAGACCGCATCGCGTCGCTGCCGCAGGAACCGGAACTGCGCGCCATCGCCGAAGAGTGCTCGCAATCCGAACGCCACGCCGCCGATGCCGAGCGCGAACTGGTGGAGTGGAAAAAAGTGAAGTTCATGGCCGAGCGCGTAGGCCAGGATTTCGACGCCCTGATCATCAGCACCGCCAAATACGGCCTCTTCGTCGAACTGGCCGACCTGTTCATCGAGGGCCTGGTGCCTATCGACACGCTGCCCGGCGACCAGTACACTTATCAGGAGAACATCCGCAAGATCGTGGGCCGGCGCACCCGCCGTGAGTTTGCCATCGGCGACCAGGTGCGTGTGGTTCTCGACCGCGTGGATGCCAACGAACGGAAGCTGCAGTTTTCGATCCTGGAAGATGAAACTCCTCGACCCAAGCGAGCTGGCGGCAATCCCCGGCGGCACGTTTCTCATGGGCCAAAACGACGGTCGCGATGAGGAGCGTCCGGCCCACCGGGTCACCGTCGCGCCGTTTCGTCTCTGCCGCTACCAGGTGACCAACGTACAGTACGCCGCCTTCCGCCCGTTTACCTACGCGTGCGCCGAACTGCCCGTGACCGGCGTGAGTTGGTTCGATGCCGTGGAGTTTTGCGCTTGGCTCGGCCGCGAGTGGGGATTCGCTGTCCGCCTGCCCACCGAGGCCGAATGGGAATTCGCCGCGCGCGGTGGCCTGGAGCAGCGACTCTACCCCTGGGGCGATCGGCCGGTAACAGAGCGTCCCGGATATGCGGAGCGCTGGCGCGAAGGTCCGGAGCCGGTGGGCAAATCCGAACCGAACGGTTTCGGGCTGTTCGACATGTGCGAGAACGTGCACGAATGGTGCAGCGATTGGTACGATGCGGGCTATTACGGCGTTTCACCGCCGGACAATCCGCAAGGCCCGGCCACCGGCCACCGCCGCGCTTCCCGCGGTGGCGCGTGGCGTCACCAGATCAAGATTGCGCGCTGCGCCGCCCGCAGCAGCATTCCTCCCGAATTCCGCTACGCCGATTACGGCTTCCGGGTAGCTGCTTGATCGGTTGCTCCTCAGCTTCCCAGAATGGGGGCGCCCGGAGTTCTGGATTACCCCTGCACGCCGGCGGTCGGCGGCCAGCCTGATAATTTCGTGGGACCTGGGCAAAAGCATTGTCGTCAGCTGAGATTTATTTATAATGAGCGAATCGTGCATAACTGGACGTAACCGCGATTGCCAACGAACTAGTGTCCTGAGTCATAAATTCATTGCAAAAGTAGAGGGCCTCCGTTATACTGTAATCCGGTCCCT
>JARLGM010000030.1 GCA_031292755.1 Candidatus Sulfopaludibacter sp. | reverse complement strand
CAGGGGCGTATTGGAATTGGTGCGATTGACGGTGCACTCCTCGCGCGTGGGCGCGTCGAAGGTGAGCAGGCTGGGATGCAGGAAGCTGCGCTGCCAGAAGGTGTAGACGCCGCGGCGGTAAAGATCGTCCCCGTGGCTGGCGGAGTATTCGCGCTTGGGGAAATTCATGGTCATCAGGTAGCCGTCGGGCTGATACGGCTTGACGCTGGGCCCGCCGAACTTGTCGGCCAGCAAACCGGAGACGGAGAGGGCGATGTCGCGGACCACTTCGGCATCCACGCGGAAGCGGCTCTGGTGCGACAGCAGGCGGTTGTCGGGATCGCGCTCGTCGTTGTTGGCGGATTGCTGGCGGTAGGTCTGGCTGAGGACGATAGCACGCACCGCGTGACGCATATCCCAATCGTGGGCGCCTTCGGCCTGCCACTCGGGATGCATGAATTCGGCGGCCAGCCAGTCCAGCAGTTCCGGATTCACGGGCCATTCGCCTTGCGAACCGAGATCGTCCAGTACCTTGGAAATGCCGGTGCCGAAGAACTGGCGCCACAGCCGGTTCACATAGACACGCGCGGTGAGGGGATTGCGCGCGTCGATCAGCCAGTTGGCGAGGTCGAGGCGTGTAGCGCGGCGGTCGCCGGTATCGAGCTTGCCGAGAAAGGCGGGGATGGCGGGCGTCACGATATCGCCGGATTCGTCCATCCAATTGCCGCGCGGCAGGATGCGGGTTTCGGTAGGAGTGGTGGCTTCGGCCACGACGACGTGGGGAATCTGCTTGTCCAGGATGGCCGACGCCATTTCCAGTTTGGCGACCGCGATGACATCGGGCTGAGCGTTCGGGTAGGCCCACTGGAAGTGCCCCTCGATGCGTTTCTTGTCGTCGTCGGTGCGCTTCTTTTTAGCGAGCCGCAGGGATTTGAGGACGTTCTCCGGGATTTCCTTACCGGGCTCCTGGTGTGGATAGGAATACGCGCCGGAGGAGAGCGCGATGCGGAAGCGGCCCATGGTAGCGCGCCGATATTCGCTGTTCTGGGCGATGTGCACGGTCATGGTGGAGCCAGCCTCGGTGTGGAGCGGCTGGGTGAAACGCAGGGCCAGGGCGACCTTGGTGTTTTCGTTATAGGTTGCGATGGCCCAACCCGTGGACGGGTCGCCATCGATGGCGCCCATGGGCGGAAACTCGGGCGACGGATTATTGAGGTTGGACATGCCGCTGGCGAAGGACAACTTACCGCGGCCCGCCAGTTCGGCCTCGACTTCGTCGATCACCACGCGGTCGGCGCCGCGGGCCACACGTATGCCGGGCAGGCCTTCATCCTGCACTACCTGAACTTCGAGCGCGGTCCAGACGCCGGCGCCGGGGCGGAACTGAACGGTGTAGGTATCGGTATCGGGATTGGGTCCGCTGGCGATGACTACACCATCGCCGGGCTTGGTTTCCGACGTCCCGTTGTTGCCGTCGTAGGTGGTGAAGAGGACGGGCTCATCGTTGTAGATCTTCAACACCGTGCCGTTGGCCGATTTCGCGGAGATGGGCCGCTGGTTATGCCACACCAGTTTGCCGGCATCGTAATCCGCGAGGAGCTGCTTTTCCCAGTCGGCGCGGCGCGGCGCGAGACCGGCCATGGTGGCGGTGAGCTTGGCCTTGGCGGCTTCGAGTTCCGTCTTCAATTGCTCCTGCCGCTTCTCCTGCGCCGGCGTGGGCAGAGCGAGTTGCGTGCCCCAGGCTTTAGAGCCGCGGTCGGGAACCAGGCCGGTCTCCTTGATATCGGCGAAGAAAGACTTCATGGAATAGAAATCACGGGAGAGGAACGGATCGAACTTGTGGTCGTGGCATTCGGCGCAGCCCAGGGTGCTGCCCATCCACACCGCGGCAACGGTGCGAACGCGATCGGCGCCGTATTTGGCGAGGTATTCCTTGGGCTGGAGGCCGCCTTCCGCGGAAGTGCGATTCAGACGGTTGAAGGCGGACGCCACGCGCTGCTCGCGAGTGGCGTTGGGGATGAGATCGCCGGCAAGCTGCTCGCGCGTGAACTCGTCGAACGGCTTGTTATCGGCGAAGGCGTGCAGGACGTAGTCTCGGTAGGGCCAGGCGGGCAGCGCGTTGTCGCCGTGGAAGCCGCAGGTATCGGCATAGCGGACGTAATCGAGCCAGTGCATGGCCTGCTGTTCGGCATAGCGGGGGGACGCAAGCAGGCGGTCGACCAGCTTTTCGTAGGCGTGGGGCGAGGCATCTTCGACGAAATCTTCGGTTTCTTCGGGAGTGGGCGGCAGGCCGGTGAGGTCGAGCGAGACGCGGCGGATGAGCGTGCGAAGGTCGGCCTCCGGAAGCTGGTGGAGTCCTTCTTTGGCAAGGCGCGCCTGCACGAACCCGTCGATGGGATTGCCGGCGGCGGGCGGCGTGCCGCGCCCAACGGGCTGATAGGCCCAGTGGCCCTCGTACTTCGCGCCTTCGGCGACCCACTGCCGAATGGTGTCTTTCTGCGCGGGGGTGAGTTCCTTGTGGATGGCGGGCGGCGGCATGACGCGCGCGCCGGGAGCGAAGATGCGCTGGATGATGGCGCTCTTGCCGGGGTCGCCCGGAACGATGGGCGTGGAGCCGTCACGGAGAGGCTTGAGCGCTTCGTCGCGCAAATCGAGCCGCATGCCCGCCATGCGCGAACTTTTGTCCGGGCCATGACAGCGAAAACAGGTATCCGCCATGATGGGGCGGATATCGCGATTGAAGCTGACCTCGGCGGAGGCGGATGCGACCAGAAGGAGCCCGACGCAAAACTTGGCGTTCACGTGTTAAGCAGTATATCGCAACTTCACCTGCGGTCCTGGCGGCCGCGGTAGGCAAGGGCGAAGTTGAGCTGGCGGATGGCGTCGTCGGTGGCGCGGATGGCTTCCACCTTGTGGCCTCCAAAATCGTGCGGCGCCTCCGCCATGTAGGCGCGGGCATCTTTGAGCGCGGTGATGGCCGCGGCGATGCGGGGGTGCATGGCACGCTCAGGTTGCGCCATCAGCGTATAGGTTCCGGCGCTCAGAACCACTCCAAGAACGACTCCGGCTAAAAACTTCATGTGTTCTCTCCTCGTAGGGGATGGTGCGTGATATTGGGACATTGTAAGGGAGTTGGAGGGAAAATGCACGTGGAGATATGCAAATATGCAGCAAAAAGCATAATGCCCTGTCGTGCATGATAGACAAAAGCTGGCCTGGGAAGTTCTGTTCCATGGCGTTAGCAAGAGTGACCCCGTAGCGCTTGTCTGAAGCGGAAGTGACCCATGCAACATCACCAGTTTCCACTCGTGTCCAAGACAGCTTTTGCCTGGAGCGGCAGCGCCCGTGTTTGCGCCCATGCCGACACTCGTTATTTTGGCCGCATTTTCGCCGCAAGGCGAGTGGCAAACCTGGCGACGTTGATGATGCCTCTTTCGTGCGTGCCTTCGCCAATCACTTCGTCTTCGGTTCTCGCAACCACCTGGAACAGTACCCGCCGTTCTTCAACACCGATGATCTCCGACTTGAATGTGACTACGGTTCCAATTGGTGCCGCCGCCAAATGGCTGATGTTGACCTTGGTGCCAACGGTGTCGTATCCAGTTTCGAGAAGAGGGAGGACCAAGTTTCGAGAGGTCCACTCCATGTAGCGAACCAGCTGCGGCGTGGCAAGAACTCTGGCCTCATCCATCTCCAGGAAGCTGATCGCCACGTCTGCGGTGACGAGCAACCGATGTTCGAGCGTGGCGCCGATTTCGATGTTGTGCATAGGGGATGTGCGAAAATTATCGCACACGAAGAGCAGCTTTGTTTTCAAATGCCTGGCTGATATCGTTCGATAATCGAAAGTCGACCCTGTGCGGCTCGCCCGTGGTGCCCACCGGGATATCCGCCACCCTCAGGCCCCGGCCAGCCCGGCCAACACGCCCCGCATATAGCTGAAGGACTTCTGGACACCAACCATGGGATCCTTGCCGTTGATCTCGTACTCCAGATTCACGCAGCCCTGGTAGTTCATCTTCTTAAGCTGCTTGAAAATCTGCGGGAACGGCATGATGCCCTCGCCCACGTCGCACTGGCTGTTTTTCGCCTGTTTTTCCGGGGTGTCCTTGAACTGGGTCAGATCCTTCACGTGCATATCCAGCAGACGGCTGCCCGCGTCGGCGATGGCCTTCACCACGTCGGTGCCGGTGCGTGCGGAGTGTCCGACATCCATGCACAGGCCGAAACGGGGATCGCGGCCCTTCACCACTTCCAGGACGGATTCGGGAGTGGGAAAGTTCTTGTCCTCGGGACCGTGATTGTGAATCGCCACTTTGATGTCGTACTCCTTGATCAATTGCTCGATCACGCCGATGTTTTCATGGACCGGCGCAGCCACCAGCATGGGAACACCGCCGTTCTTAGCCCACTCGAACAAGGGACGGAGGCCATCGGCAGTGAGCTCTTTCATATCCGTGTTGCCGGCGCTCATCACCTTCAGGCCCGCATCTTGAAAATCCTTCTTCGCCTGCGCCTGTTCTGCGGCGGGCGCTTTCATATCCCAATGGTATTTTCCGCGGACGCCCATCTGCTTCACGCTGACCCACGGAATCTGGAGTTTTTTGATGAAGGCGATAGTGTCGGCGCGATCGAACTCGCGGAAGGTGTAAGTGGCGATGCCCAGTTTGATACCCCACGGCGTGGGCTCGATTTTAGCGAATGCGGGTGGGAGTGAAGCGGCGGCGAGGCCGGCACCGGCGGCACCCAGAAAGCTGCGACGACTGGCGAGGTAGTTCATAGCATTTTCCGTAATTCGTATTCTATCCCCTGTGGGCCGGCTTTTGGAAACGGTCCGTATTCGCACTGAAGAGGCGGAACGATGGCCCGTCCATTGCACGTTTACCCGGCAGGAGCGCAAAAATGTCGAGCAAGAACACGGCAGTTTTCGGGATCTATCCCGACCGCCAGGCGGTCGAAGAAGCAGTGGAACATCTGCGCAACGGCGGTTTTCGCAGCACGGATATTTCTGTGCTCTTTCCTGACAATACGGGCACCAAAGACTTTGCCCACGAAAAGAATACCAAGGCGCCGGAAGGCGCAACCGCGGGCACGGTGGCGGGAGGCGTCGCGGGCGGCGTGCTGGGATGGCTGACCGGCATCGGAGCGCTAACTATTCCGGGACTCGGACCGTTCCTGGCCGCGGGTCCGATTGTGGCAGCGCTGGCCGGGGCGGGCGCCGTCGGCGCCCTGGGCGGGATTATCGGAGCGCTGGCCGGCATGGGCATTCCGGAGTACGAAGCCAAGCGATATGAAGGCCGGATTCGCGAGGGCGGCGTGCTGGTTTCGGTGCACTGCGACAACGATGACTGGGTCAAGCTCGCCAGGAAAATGATGACCGAAACCGGCGGGCAGGATATCGCGGCAGCCGGTGAAAAACCCGGTGACTTTGCGAATATGGACAAGCCCCGGCCCCGCTCGCGCACGGCGGTGGGCGCCGGCACACTGGACGACCGCATGGGAGATGACTGAGGTATAGAAATTGCACGGCTCCGGGTCCGTAATTACCATTCAACTGGAACCACCGCTTCGTAACGACGCTACCTGCCGGGCTGCGGCACTCCGTAGTTATGGACGGCCACACCGGCGATTCCGGCGGCGGCTCCAAAATTGACGATGCCCAGAACGCGATAGAGCTTGCCGCTGGAATGGTGGTGGGTAATCAGATATTCGATTCCTACCAGGCTGCCCTGCAAGCCGAGTTTGAGTAGGGCGCCCTGTGCCCCAAACGTCCCGCTGTTATTCGCCAGGGCCGGGTTGAGTTCGTGTTTGCCCCAGGAAGACTGGATGTCCATGGCGTTGGCTGCCGTGAGCGCGGCAATACTGGCGCGCCACAGAGTGCGGCTGGAGCCGGGGTCCGGGTTAGGCACATCCTGGGCGAGAAGGGCGGATCCACTAAGTGCGAGTAAGAGGAAAAGTTTCTGCATGGCATTGTCAGAATGCCGCAGAAAAGCTCGCCAAGATACCCTAGATCGTACCAGTACAATTCTATTTAGCGACGGGGATTGTGAGGGATCCAATCGCGGAGCTGGCACTGTCGAAAACGATCAGCCGCACCTTCTCCACGTTGGCAGCAAGCGCCAGGCCCTCTTCCATGGCGAACCCATCTTTCAGGGCAGCCTGATGCTGCTCCCCTGTCAGGTGAATCTTGAGGGCTACCGGCTTGGTTTGCCGTATAGCGCCATCGTCCTGGTACTCGACGAAGCGGACCGCCAGTTCACCGGCGAAGGCGTCACCGGTCTGGGCGAGTTGCACGCCGCTCAGGTCGATACGGACGGCAAGGCGCAGGACGGGCGGATTGCCGGCTTCCGGCGTGGCGGTGGCCCGCAGGCCGATTTCGGCGGCGTCGAACGGACTCTGAACGGCCGCCTGGACGGCCGCCTCCTCTTGCTTGGCGGTGGCCTGCTCGGCAAACGCGTAGTAACCCTGCCTGGCTTGCAGCTTGACTCCCTTGCGGGCGCAGGTAACGCGGATCTTGTGATACTTACCATCCCAGTTCTCGGGAGGCGGCGTGTATGAGATCAGGTAACTCTGTTTGGCATCGGTGATGGCCTGCTTGATGGCGCCGCCGATATCGTTATTCTCCCAGGCGCGACCGCCAGTGAGGCGGGCAAACTCATCGAGCGTCTGCTCGCTGCCCAAACCAGTGACGCCAGTGACGGCGGTGGGGTCGCTCCCGGACAACCCGCCGCGACCGGCAGGGCTTGTACTGGTCATCCGGCCCTCATCCGCCTGCCCGGCAGTCGCGGTGCCGGGCGGAGACTGTTGGACGGCGTAAATGGAAACATCGGCATGGTCGAGTGTCTGGCTCAACTGCTCGACGTAAGGGGTATAGTCGATCCAATCGGCCAGCCCGGTGCGGGCGGGGCTCAGCGAGATCGGCACGCCATGGGTCAGCCACACGATGGTCTTGCGTCCGGGCACGGCGGCCAGGCGGGCAGCCACCATGGAAAGCGTCTCGAAGGTGGCGCGCACGCGCGCGTCGATATCGATCATCAGGTCGGTGGGCCGGTGTGCCAGGGTGATGCGCAGCGCGTCGTTGAGCCGGGTCTGGATGTCGCGCGTCCAGGAACTGTCCTTCGTAGCGTCCTCTTCGTTGCCGGGCAGGCCATGCACGGGATAAAGGCTGCCATTGGTGGTGATCAGATAGAGGTAGAGGTTGTCGGGGGATTCGAACTGCTGCAGAACGTGGACAAGCTGGTTGGAGACATAACCGCGGTCCGCGAACTGCGTGTTCAACTGATCGAAGAGGATGACGGTGGCGTGGGGAATCACGTTGCCGGCGCGATTGGCGTACTCCCGGGGGCCGAGCGCGGCGGGGGCCGATAGACGGGACTGGCGGCGGCGAAACGAGGAAATCTTTTGCGGTTTACCATTGTCCCAGACGCGAAGGTCGTCCGCTTGCAGGTCCATCACCGACTGGCCTTTGGCATCCAGCGCGATGACATTGAGATTCACGAGTGCCGGCGGCGGGGGCGCCTGTTCCGGGCGCTGCGGCGGGAGAGCAAAGGCGATCGCCGGAATCAAAAACAGCATGGATCGCATGCCTCATTGTCGCAAAAGGAACACATGTGCGGGCCCGAGCCGTGTTTTCACAGTCGCGCGGCGGAGCGTTCGGCATTAGAATTGGGACGTGCTTTGGCTCGCCATCGCCGCCTTCCTGGCCGCTCCGCAAGGGCCGGTGATCCGCGTGCCGGTGCACCTGGTGAGCGTGCCGGCTTTGGTGTTTGCGGGCGATGGCAAGTGCGTAGCCGGGCTGGAGGCAAGCGATTTCCAGGTGCTGGATGAGGGCCGGCCGCAACATTTTACACTGGATACCGACTACCTGCCGCCATCGGTGGCGGTGGTGGTGCAGGTGAGCGCCCAGGTCCGCCAGTATCTGCCGTTCATCTCGAAGGCAGGCAGCGCGGTGGAAGACCTGCTGGTGGGCGAGAACGGCGAAGCCGCAATCATCACTTACGATGACTTCGTGACGGTGCGCAAAGACTTCGAAGCGGGCGAGACGCGTGCCGCCTTTCGCAAGATCTCGGTGGGCGGCAAGAGGTCTCGGATGATCGACGCGGCCATGGCGGGAGTGGATCTGCTCAAGCAGCAGCCGGCCTCGCGGTCGCGCGTTCTGCTGCTCATCGGGCAGCCGTCGGATCGCGGCAGCCAGGCCGATCTGGAGGCGCTCCGGGAGGAGGCCGAACGTGAAAACGTCACCATCTTCGCGCTGGCCCTGCCGCAATTCAACAAGGCATTCATCGAGGATACCTTCTCGTTGCAGGGCCCCGGTTTCAAGGAAGAACGGGGCGGCTACAAAGCCGGCGTGGACCTCAGTAAACTGGTCCCCACGCTGGCGCACGAATCGGAGGGCCAGGTTGGGGCCGACCCTTTTGCCATGCTGACCCACGCCACCGGCGGCACGCTTCTACACTTCCGCACGCAGCGCGCGCTGGAAGACGCGGTGGGAATCGTGGGGACCGAATTGCGCAGCGTTTACACCTTGAGTTTCCCGCCGGATTCGACGCAGCCGGGCTATCATAACCTGAAGGTCGAGGTGAACGTGCCGGGCGCCGTACCATACGCGCGGCCCGGTTATCGCCTTCCACAGTAAGGAGCAAAGCGATGCGCCTGGCGTTCTTTCTGCTGCTCGCCGCGGCGCCGGCGGCCGGTCCGCCTGCGTGCAAGGGTAACCCCGCGCTGGTGGGACGGTGCTTTCGGGTTCACGGACGTCTGCGCGCATATAACGGGAATCCGACATTTCGCATCTGGCCGCTGGGAACGACGAGGCTGCTCGGCGTGACCGGCGCACAACCGGGCGAAGTGCCGATTATGCCGAAAGACCTGGCCTGCGGGTTCGATTGCGATGTGTTTGCCGATTTCGAAGTGTGCCCGTTCAGCGAAAGCAAGCGGGGGGTGATGCAGCGAACGTGCATCGAATCGGCCGGCAATCGCGTGGTGAAGCGCCGGGAGTAGGGCCGGCGGGAACGATCGAAATTTTCCCAGTCTGCCGATGGGAGGCCAGGGCAACGGCGCCAAATGGCGCAGTTTCTGAGGGCGCCGGAGCAGGTTCGGCGGGCGACGCCAAATCCTGTAACAATCAAGTCAGTGTCGAATAGCGCCCCCAGCGGAACAACGACCGCGATGGTCCTTCGCGTGATGCTTGGCAGAACCAGGCTCTTGCTCCTATTGAGCCTGCTCGCCCTGCTCATCTTGTTTCTGAGTCTCGCCTGGGCGACTCGCGACGCTTTGGCGGAACTTCCGTTCCTCACGAAGCAGAGGGCTGAAGCGAGCCGCCTGGCCTCAAACGGGAGCACGCATGTGGACCAGCGTCCGTGGCAAACCGCCCATGCGCTGGCGGGACTCGCGAGTACCGCGGAAGAGAAGGAACTGGCAAGACAGGCCGAGCGCTTCGCGGACCACGAAGTAGACCAGGCCTTCGCGTCGGCGCTGCGCGAGGCTAACCTGGAGCGGCGCTCGCTCACAGGCGAGGCGCTGGCCCTCTCGCGGCGCGTAGAACAACTACAGCAGGTCGTCGACGGCGATAAGGCGCTGGTCCAGAGTCTGACAGATCGGGCTGCCAACTCGAAGGGCGCCGCGGCTGAAACGGCGGCAGACGACCTGGAAGTTGTCAAGGCACAGCTTGCACTCGACTCGGATCTGGCGGCCGATGCGCAGCAGGATCTGGCTCGCGCCGGCGGGGATGAGCCCGGCAGAGTTCAAGCGGAGTTGGCCGCGCATGAACTGGAAATGAAGGACTACGACGCGGGAGCAGCCCAAAACGGGCAAGGCGCCGTGGTTGCCGCAAGGCGGCACGGCACCCTCGCCGGAAGGGTAAACGCGTGGTTCGATCAGCGCACCCGCTACGACTTAGTCCAACAAGCCCTGCGGCAGGCTCAAAACGACATCGTCGTTCTGACGGCACAACATACGGACCTCACAAACAAGATCAAAGCCGCGTCTTCCGCGCCCGGCCTGGACAAGTCCGCAAGGCTCGCCAGCCTGCAAAGGCAGAGCGCGCTCAGCCAGATTCTCGGCATCTGCAACGATCGCATCCAGATTCAGCAGCAACTGGCGGGCGTATACAGCAACTGGGCCGGGCAAATACTTCTGCAACATCGAATCATCGTGCATCTGCTGTTGCGGTCTTTCGCATTGATCGCTTTCATCCTCATCTGCGTGATCTTCCTCGACGCGCTGGTTCGCCAGCTTATCGATCGTCCCAAGTTCGACCGGGGCCGCGTCAAAACCCTGCACATCATCTTCAAACTCGGCATCCAACTCCTCGGCGTACTGATCATCTTGTTTGTCATCTTCGGCGCCCCCAGCGAGATGCCCACCATCCTGGGCCTCACCACCGCCGGACTCACGCTGGTTCTACAGGACTTCATCATTGCGTTCTTCGGCTGGTTTGTCCTGATGGGAAAGCAGGGTATCCGGATTGGCGATTGGGTGGAGATCAATGGCGTCGCCGGCGAGGTTGCGGAGGTCGGTCTTTTTCGCACCTCCGTGCTCGAGACCGGCAACTGGACGGATCAGGGCCATCCGACGGGCCGCCGCGTCAGTTTCATCAACAGCTTCGCCATCAGGGGTCAATATTTTAACTTCTCGACTACGGGCCAGTGGATGTGGGATGAGATCAGGTTCAGCATCCCCGCGGCGGAAGAGAACTACGCCATGATCGAACTCATCCACGCAGCGGTGCTCAAGGAAACTGAAAAGGCTGCGCGCCTTGCGGAAGCGGAGTGGAAGCGCAGTCCCCGGCACGCCGGTTTGAGCCAGTTTGCCGCGGACCCCGCCGTGGAAATGCGCCCCGGTCCTTCAGGGATAAACATCATTGTCCGCTACGTCACCCGGGCCTCCGAGCGCTTTGAGGTGCGAAACCGTCTGTACGAGCGCGTGATCGGGCTGCTGAACAAACCACCGGCGGCTCGCACGGGCCCTGAAGGGCCGCAAGCATCTCCTCTGCAGTGAACGCAACGACAGAACTTACTGGGTCTTTTCCAGCCCGCTGATGATTCCGTCGGGGAATAAAACGAGATTGAAGGATTCGGCGTCGAGGGAATCGGCCGCCGTGGGCAGTTCCATATCGAGCCGCTTCGCCTTACGTATCTTCTCGATGAATTCCAACGGATCTCCCGTGAACAGGAGCGCCGTTCTGTGCTGCGATACGATCCATTCCGCACGGGCCAATTCGCCATCGTCGAATTTGTATTTGACCAGGCTGCGATTCTTGGAAGCAGTGTCCACATCATCCAACTCTTCGCCCGCGGTCAGATAAATTTCGAGCTTCTTTCCGAACTGCCTCACGATCAGGCGCATACGTCTGCTATCGCTGACCGAGGAGATGAGATTCTCTTCCACCGGGCCATTGTGGGAGGTGGCGACCTTCCACGCCGACGCCGGCATGGAGACCCCGAAAGAGCCGGATGAAGACAGGGCTGCAGGATCCCGCGGCAATTCCGGCATGATCGCCGAGGTATCGGAGGAGATGGCCGGCGCCGCGGAGGCGCCATCGGAAGCAGCGGACACGGGAGAGGACGCGTCCGCGGTACTGGGATGCGAAGCAGTGCAGCCCGCCCCCAGAAACAGAGCGATGGACATCAGTGCGGGAAGAACCTTGATCACGGGTCCTTTGATTGTCCGATGGGACGAAAGTCCTGACAATCCCCACTTGATATACATCGTGAGTTATAGTACTCATACTGTGTCAATGCGGCTACGGCCCAGGAACGCGGCACCGACTGGGCCGGCAGCCGCCGGCTTCCGTCAGACTCCCATCTTCTTCAAAATCGTGATCATGGGACACCAGTTGGTGAACGCCGACTGAAACAGGTTCAAGCCAACGAAGGCGGTGAAAAGGAACCATGCCGGATTGACCCAATACCCGAGGGCCACACTCAGCATCACGAAGAATCCGGCGATCAGGCGTAAGTAACGTTCGATGGACATGCAATTTTTCTCCTTCGATTCACAACAAAGTAGACGATGGGCACGGTCATGCGCGACAGCGCCAGCGACGCGACCTCACCGGCCATCAGGGCGATGGCCAGCCCCTGAAAGATCGGGTCGAAAAGGATCACACCGGCGCCTACCACCACCGCCGCCGCCGTCAGCAACATGGGGCGGAAGCGGACTGCGCCGGCATCGATCACGGCGAGGTCCAGCGGTACCCCTTCCTGCAAACGCAGCTCGATGAAGTCCACCAGGATGATGGAATTGCGCACCACAATGCCAGCTCCGGCAATGAAGCCGATCATCGACGTGGCGGTGAAGAAGGCGTTCAGCAAGCCGTGCGCCGGCAGAATCCCGACCAGTGAGAACGGAATGGCCGCCATAATGACCAGGGGCGTAATGAACGATTGGAACCATCCGACGATAAGGGCGTAGATGAGGATCAGCACCGCCGCGAAGGCGATTCCCAGATCGCGGAACACTTCATAGGTGATGTGCCATTCCCCGTCCCACTTCATGGAATAGTGCTGGGCATCGGTGGGGAGCGCGGCCATATGCTGCTCGATGGCGTAGCCGCCGGGCGCCCGGAACTTGTCCATCTCGGGGCCGAGTTTGAGAATGGCATACACCGGGCTTTCCATGGCGCCGGCCACATCGCCTGTCACGTAGGTCACCGGCAGCAGATTTTTGTGATAGATGCTCTTGTCGGCCGTCACTTCCTGGCTGTGGACCAGTTCGCTCAACGCCACGAGGCGCCCGGTGCGTCCGGCGACTTTAAGGCTCTGGATCTTTTCCAGGTCGGAACGGGTAGCGCGGTCAAGCCGCAGGGTGAGCGGCACGTCTTCCTTGGCCGAATCGGAATGCAGCAGCCCCGCCTGGTATCCGGTGGAGGCCAGCGCCATGGTCTGGGCGATATCGTCTTCCGAAATGCCGTTCAAAGCGGCCTTCTCTTTGTCTACCAGCAGGCGGTACTCCGGCTGATCGTCTTCCACGTACCAGTCCACATCCACGACGCCGTCAGTGCGTTTCCACAAATCGCGAATGCGCCGCGAGATGGCGACGCGCTCGTTCATATCCGGGCCGTAGACCTCGGCAACCAGGGTTTCGAGCACCGGCGGTCCTGGCGGCACTTCGGCCACTTTGATGCGCGCGCCGTACCGCTGGGCTACTGGCAGCAGGCGTTGGCGGACCTGTTTGGCGATTTCGTGGCTTTGTAGTTTGCGGTCGCCCTTGGGCAGCAGGTTCACCTGGATGTCGGCCACGTTCGAGCCCTGGCGCAGATAGTAATGCCGCACCAGGCCGTTGAAGTTGAAGGGAGAAGCCGTGCCGACGTAGGTTTCCAGATTCACCACTTGCGGTTGATCGAGCGTGGCCTGTGCCAGGGCATTGGCGGCGCGGGCGGTCTCTTCGAGCGTGGTTCCGTTGGGCATGTCGACAATCACCTGGAACTCGCTCTTGTTGTCGAACGGCAGCATCTTCACTTTCACGAACTCGAAATAGAACAAGGAAACGGAACCGAGCAGCAAGGTAACGACACCCAGCAGAAAACCCCAGCGCAGAGCCGGAAGATGCAGAAGTTTGCCCATAACCACGCGATACGCACGCGTCACCAGGTCTTCCCGTTCTCCGTGAGCGCCCGCATGGCCCGGCTTGAGAATGCGAACCGCCGCCCACGGAGTCACGATGAAAGCCACCAGCAGGGAGAAGACCATGGCCGCGCTGGCCCCGATCGGAATGGGCCGCATGTAGGGCCCCATCAATCCGCCGACGAAGGCCATGGGCAGAATGGCCGCGACTACAGTCAGGGTGGCCAGGATGGTGGGATTGCCCACTTCATCCACGGCCTCGATGGCCACGTCGAAGGGCGGCCGTTCGCGGTTCGCGGGCATACGCCAGTGGCGCACGATGTTCTCCACCACCACGATGGCGTCATCCACCAGAATGCCGATGGAGAAGATCAAGGCAAAGAGGGTGATGCGATTGAGCGTGTAGCCGTAGAGATAGAAGACTGCCAGGGTGAGGGCGAGCGTCACCGGAATGGCAATAAAGATGATCAGCGACTCGCGGAAGCCCAGCGTGATGGCGATCAGGATGCTTACCGACACTACCGCAATCAGCATATGGAACAGCAGTTCGTTGGACTTTTCGGCGGCGGTTTCCCCGTAGTGGCGCGTGATATCCACCTGGACGTCCGCCGGGATCACGCTGCCCTTGAGTGGCTGGACGCGCTGCAAGACGTTCTCCGCCACGATGACGGCATTGGTGCCCTTCCGCTTCGCGACGGCAATGGTCACGGCAGGCAGGAACTCGTGAGAACCCTCATGCGCGATGCGGACGTACTGGGAGGGCTCTTCGCCTCCATCGCTCACTTCGGCGACGTCGCGCACGAAGACGGGCTTATCGTTGGCCACGCCGGCCACGACGTTGCGCACATCTTCGGCGGTGCGCAGAAACTCGCCGGTCTCCAGCAGATACTCGCGGTTGGCCGAGTCGAACTGTCCGGAAGGCAGGCGGCGGTTGGAAAGCCCGATCGAGCCGGCAACCTGGAGCGGGGAAAGGTTGTACCCCGCGAGTTTGCCCGAGTCCAGAACGATCCGGATCTCGCGCCGCTGCCCGCCGATCAGTGTGACCGCGGAAACATCCGGCACCTGTTTGATGGTGTCATCCACCTGGGCGGCGATGCGCCGCAGGTCGAAATCGCCATAGCGGCGGCTGGACAGCGTCAACGCCAGGATGGGCACATCGTCTATGGAGCGCGGCTTCACCAGCGGCATGCTTGCGCCGGGCGGGATCAGATTGGTGTTGGCATACAACTTTTGATTGAGGCGAACGATGCTCTTCTCTTCGTCCTGCCCCACGTTGAAGCGGACGATCGCCAGGGACACACCCGGGCTGGATGTCGAGTAGATGTACTCGACCCCGGGGATCTCCCACAACAGTTTCTCCATCGGCTTGGTGAGCCGCTCTTCCACCTCGTGCGCCGATGCGCCCGGCATCTGCACGAAGACATCGATCATGGGGACGATGATCTGCGGCTCCTCTTCGCGGGGCAGCTTCCACACGGCGAAGGCGCCAATCAGCAGGGAGCCGCCGATGATTAAAGGGGTCAGCTTGGAAGAGATCCACGCGTGGGCGAAACGTCCGGCGGGACCGAGACGACGGGGGGTGCTCATTACCGAACCTCCACCCGGGCGCCATCGGCGAGACCCGCCGGCACCGGGCTGACCAGCTTTTCTCCCTCGCTCAGTCCCGAAAGCACTTCCACGGCCGTCTGGCGGCGCTCCCCGATGGTCACCAAGCGCGTGCGCACCGTGCCGTCTTCCATCACGAAGACCGATTGCAACTGGCCGCGCTCGACCACGGCCGCGGGCGGGATCGAGAGAACCTTACGGGCGCCCATGGCGAAGCCCGCCCGTCCGAAGACGCCGGAACGCAGGTTCGGCACCACGGGCAGGTCGATCTTCACGATGTAGGCGCGCGACGCCGAATCCACGCTCGGCACGATCTCGCTGACACGCGCGGTAAGCCGGCGATCCAGAGAATCCAATTCGACCTCCACCGTCTGTCCGGGTTTCACGAACGGCAGCCGGGATTCGTCCACGGAGGCCTCCAGCCGGTAGGCGCCCTCCCGCTCCACGGTGAGGAGCGGCGCACCGGGGGCGGCCAGGGTCCCCGGCTCCACGGTCTTCGCTGTAACCACGCCGGAGAACGGCGCTGCGATGCGGGTGTAGTCGCGCATGATGGACGCGCCGCGGATCTCCTGCTGCACCTGCGCCCGTTTGGAATCCAGTTGAACGCGTTTGGATCGAGCCATCTCCCAGGCGGCCTGGGCCGATTTGAGCCGGGCCGATGCTTCATCGAACTCCTGATTGGAAATCGACTTTCGAGACGCCAGCTCTTCCATGCGGTTGAAGGTGCTCTGGGCCAGATCCAGGTTGGCCTTGGCGCCGGCCACCCCGTTGTCGGCTTCGGGGATGGCGCTCAAAACCTCGGCATCGGCCGCCTCGGCACGGCGCACATTGGATTCGAGATCCTGTGCGTCCAGGGTGATGAGAAGTTGGCCCTCGCGTACCCGGTCGCCCACCTGGACCGCAACCTCGCGCACGTAAGCCATCACTTTGCTGGAGAGCACCGTAGCCGTGCGCGCACGAACGGTGCCCGTGGCCTCATAGACGGCGGGCCACTGCTGCGCGCTCACGGCCGCAGTCTGAACCGCAACAGCGGGTTGCATCGACGCCGCCTTGGGTTGTGGCTCGCTGCCGCCGCAACCGCTCAGCCAGGCCGCGGAGACAACAATGAAAGAGAGTGTGAATCGCATTTAGTTCAATACCTCCGAATCGGGCGTGAGCCGCCCGGCAGCCAAATCGAGCATGGTGGCGGCGATGTGCTGGTCGTGCACTGCCGCCAGATACCGGGTCCGGCTCTCCAGCACCGCAGTTTCGTTGCGCAGAAGGTCGGTCACGTTGCTCATGCCGGCCTGGTAGCGGTTCTGCGTGATGCGCAGACTTTCCGCGGCTTCCGCCATGGATGCTTTAGCCACCTCAATCCGTTGCCCGGCGGCCCGCAGATTGGCCCAGGCGCGCCGCACTTCCAGGCGGACGGCGGAATCCATGCGTTCTTCATTGGCGTGGGCGCTTTGCACCATGTGGTTGGATTCCTCAATGCGGGCTTTGTCGGCCATGCCGTTGAACAGGTTCCAGCGCAGGCCGATGGAGGCCAGCCAGTTGGCGCCGCCCTTGTTGATGAACTGCTGCCGGTCCGCCTCAAAACCGGCGTGAAATGTGACTTGCGGAAGCATCGCGCTACGGGCCGAATCCACCTGCGTTTTGGCCAGGTCCGACGTCAGGCGCATCTCTCGCGACTCGGGGCGCGTGGTGGAGGCGCCGGTCTCCAGCGATGCCAGGGTCAAGTCCGGAAGGTCGATGGGAGTCAGGGGCGTGGTCAAGACATGGGCGCTGTCCAGCGGGAGTCCGAGCGCGTCGTTCAACGCCGATTTCGCCACTTCCAGGTCCGCCGCCCGTTGAATCCGCTGTTCGGTTACCGCGGCCAGGTGGACGCGAATCGAAAGGACATCGACATCGGTGGACATGCCGGCGGTGCGCACCGATTCGGCCTGCGCCAGGTCCGCCTGGGCGCTGCGGAGCGCCTGTTCCGCGGTTTTCAGGCTCTCGGCCGCAAGAACTGCGCCATAGTAGGCTTTCACGACGCCTGCGATCAGTTGCATCCGGGTCCGGCGCTGCTCCTCTCCAGTCAACTGGCGGGAGAGGTCGGCCCCTTTCACCGCGTTTTTGGTTTGGCCGGCATCGTAGAGGACTTGGTCTACAGTGAGTTGCGACTGGAAATTGTTGAGAGAATCGGGACGGTTCAGCGGACCGATATTGAAATTGTCCACACCGAACTGGTGTTGGGTGAGCAGGGAGCTAAATACAAAGACCGGGTTATCGCTGCGCGTATAGGATTCCGAATAGTTCACCTTGGGCAGCATGCCGGAACGGGCCTCGCCCACGCGGGTTTCGGCGGCGCGCATTCCCGCATCGGTGGCCGCGATGGCTTTGTTTTCTCGCAGGGCCAGTTGCACCGCCTCGCGCAGGGAGAGTGAATTTTGCGCTACTAAGGGTCCAACCAGGACCAGCAGGATTGACTTTCTTATCATTTCAGATCTCGAATACCGCTTCAACTGGCAAGATGCAAACGGGGGGCTGTTGGTGACATGTCACCTTCCGGAAGGCTTTGCATCTCCAGATATAGAGTGCATTATGGAAATCGAAATTCTACATAAAGGTAATGTGAAGTTCGAGGCGATTACACGCGGCCACAGTGTGATCTGCGATCAGCCAGTCACCGACGGCGGCCTCGACAGTGGCATGACGCCCCCGGAGTTTCTCCTGGTATCGCTGGGCACCTGCGCCGGATTCTACGCGGAGCAGTATCTGAAGGCCAGGTCGCTTCCCGACGACGGACTGAAAATCAAGGTCACGGCCGAGAAGGAAAAGCACCCGGCGAGGCTGGGGCGCTTCCAAATCGAGGTCACCACGCCGGAACTGGACGCACAGCACCAGGCCGGAGTTCTGCGAGCGGTGAAAGCCTGCCTGATCCACAATACGCTGCTCAATGCTCCGGCGATCGACATCGTGCTGAACGCGCCCGTGGCAGTGCCCGCGGTCTGAGATTGAGCGATCAGGCTGTTGGCCGCCGTATTATTCGGCCGCGGCACGGCTTGGACCGCGCAAGTCGTCTATCGTTGTGCGTTGATGAAGTTCGCGGTGCGTGGCGGCATGCCGGTATTGATGCCTACCCGTGGCCGAAGTACATCAGCCAGCCCAAACCAAACAGCGCGACCATAAAGCAGGCGAAAGTATAGATGCCGTAATGCAGGCGGTCGCGATCGTTGCTCTTGGTAACGATTCCCATGACCACGCTGGTGAAGAGCGAAAACAGGAACGCCGCCTCAAAATGAGACAAATTCATCTTGGGCATTATTCTTTTCTCCCCGCGGCGATTTCGAAGGCGTCCACCATCGCCAGAATGTTGAGCAACCCGGCCACCACCAGGAATTTGGTGCCGTAATCGTGCACGTGTCCCGCCACGTCCGGCTGGCTATATCCCAGCCAGACGGTGAGCAGATACAGAATGCCGCCGGCGACATCGCCGACGAATCCGCCCACATTGATCAGGGTGGTCAACAGATCGCCGGTCTGGGGCTGGAACATGTATCCGCGCATCATCAAGCCACACACAAACATACTGGTGACGGCGATGAGCAGCAGCACGCCCCGGCCGGTGCGCTTCAGGAGGAAGTGCCCACCGCCCGGGATCAGCCAGCCCAAAGCCACCGCCGGCGCCCAGGCGCCGATAGGGACAGCGGGCTGTTTTTCTTCTTTCTCTTTAACGGCCATTATCTTTGAGTTTACTTCACTGGGGGGCCAGGATGCTTCCCCAAACCACCTGGAATGCCTCTACTTTTCCGGCAACATTCCGCGCCGCGCGCACCGAAACCCGCATATTCGGCGCCAGGCGGCCGGTTCCGACCACCTCGCCGTTGGATACGCAGACCGTGTCCGGCCGCAAGAGGATTTCCTGGTCATCCCCATCCCGCAGATGCAAAACCAGCCGTGAGTCGGTCACCTGCCGGATTAAGCCGGCAAAGGTAAGGTTGGCCCCGGCAATTTCCGCGGCGGCCGCGGCCAGTGCCGAGACGGTGGGCGGGCGGCGCGTCAAAACGGGCGGCAACACATGAATACTCCGGGCTATCCGCACGGGCGCTCCCGGCACTTGCTCAGACACTATTTCCACGGGATCGCCGGGCTTCAGGTCCGCGGCTTCGACGGAGCGATTGTCCCGTTCGATGTAGGTATGGGGGTCGAACCGGTAGCGGAGGACGGCGTTGCGGGAATCGCGGACTCGCAATTCGCCGCTCTTCACGCCGGGGTCGCGCCGCAGCACAATGCCGCGCACCACCGGTAAGTTGTCCTGCGCCCCGGCCGAAACGCAGAATAGCAGCACTGCGAATACCGCTCGCATCTGGTATAAGGTACCACGGGCTGCGCGGTAGAAAGATGGGGATGGGGGCTGGGGAATCACCGGTTTCCTTCGTCGGCTTTCCCAAGCACTGCTATCGATGCAGCCGGTTCACTCATACCGCAGTGCCACGGTGGGGTCGACCGAGGCGGCCTTGACGGCCGGCCCGAGACACGCGGCCACGGTTGTGAACGTGAGCACGAGCGCTACCAAGACGAAGGTTTGCAGGTCGCTGCCTTTGACTTCGTATAGCAGCGATTCGACGACCCGTGCCAGCCCCCACGCCGCGGCCAACCCGGCGCCGATTCCCGCCATGGCGACGGGCAGAGCTTCGCGCACCACCATGGCGGCGACCTGCCCGCGGCGCGCGCCCATGGCCATGCGCATGCCGATCTCCCGGGTCCGTTCCGCCACCGAATACGCCGTGACCCCGTAAATGCCGACCACGGCAAGCAGGAACGCCGCCGCCGCAAATCCGCCCAGCAGAAACAGATTGAACCGGCGGGGAGCAATCGATTGCGCCAGCGCCTGCTCCAGCGTCTCCACGTCATACACGCGCTGCGAGGTGTCTACATCCGCGACGAGTTGGCGCAGCAGCGGGATCGCGGCCGCGGGACGGGCGGTTACTCGCGCGGCGATCTCGACACCGTAGAGGTCCGGCGCCTGGCCGATTCCCAGGAAGAGTTCCGGCGGGGCTTCGGCGTCCAGCTTGGAATACTTCACACTGGCCACGACGCCCACGATGGTCACCGGCCGCGGAATAGAAAGTTGGCGGCCGATCGGATCCACTTCGCCGAACGTCTGCCGCGCCATGCTCTCGTTCAGCAGCGCGCCGTGCGTGTCGGCCTCCGTCAGCCAGCGCCCTTTTTCGAGCTTCATACCCAACGCCTGAAGATAGCCCGGCGAGACGGCATTGACGTGGAACGGAAAATCCAATCCCCGGCCGAAGATCCAACAGGAAACACCGGCCGCGCGGGTGCCGGGCGCGCGCTCCAGCCGGCGCACCAGTTCCCGCACGGTAGCGCGTTGCGCCGGTTCCTCGCCTTCGCGTTGGACGAAGCGCACCTTCATGACGATGATCTTCTCCGGCTCGAATCCGGGCGGATAGGCAGTCATGCGGGCGTAACTCTTCAGCATGAGGCCGGCGCCGGTAAGCAGCACGATGGCCAGGGCGAGTTCCACCCCGACCAGGGCGCGGCGTAACCGCAACCCGCCCAAGCCGGCCGAATTTCGCATGCCGCTCTTGAGCGAATCGTGCAGGTTGCACCGGCGCAGAGCCATGGCCGGAGCGGCGCCGAACAACACGCCTGCGAGCAGTGAAACGGCCAGCGTGAAGGCCAGCACGCGCGCATCGATGGCGGTTTCCGACAGCCGCGGAATCGCGTTGGGCGAAATCCGGACAAGCACGAAAATCGCCCATCGAGCCAGCAACAGGCCCGCCGCTCCGCCGGTCACAGCCTGGAGCGCACTCTCCACCAGCAGTTGGCGGAGCACGCGCGAGCGTCCCGCTCCCACCGCCGCGCGAATCGCCACCTCCTTCTGCCGCAGCGTGGCGCGGGCCAACTGCAGATTGGCCACATTCACGGTGGCGATGAGCAGGACGAATGCGCCCGCCGCCAGCAGCACCAGCAGCGCGCGCCGCGAACTACCGCCCAACTGCTCCGCGAGCGGGTCCACATGCAGGGCGGTCATTCCGTAATCGCGGCCGCCGCGCGCCTGAATCAAGTGCGCTTCCAACGAGTACAACTCCGCCCCAGCCTGTGCCGCGGTGACCCCCGGCTTCAGCGTAGCCACCACCTGCGTGCTCTGCGCCACACCTTCGCCCGGCCGCGGCACCGAAAGATAGACTTCCACCGGGTCGGGATGCGCCGCCGCCCACCACATCGGGAATTGAAAGCGAAACGTCTTCGGAAGCACGCCGGTGATGCGGACCGGCCGGCCGTTCATCATCGCAGTCTGGCCGATCGCAGCAGCATCGCCCGCGAATGCGCGCTGGAAGAAGTCCCAGGTCAGCACGACGCAATCCTGCTCTTCGCCGAACAGGCGTCCGGCGCCAGGCTGCGCACCGGTGATCCGCCAGAAATCGCCGGCGACATAGACTCCGGTGCTCTGGCTGGCGCCGCGGGGCGTCGCGATGACTGCCTGCTGGTATCCGAATGCTCCCATGCGCGCGAAAGAATGGGCCTGCTTGCGCCAATCGAAGAAGTCGTCCGTCCACACGAAGTCGCGGCGGATCTTCGCATCGTACGCGCCAATCCAGACCAGCCGCTCGGCGTCAGGATAAGTCACGGGCTTCAGCAGCACCGTATTGACGACGCTGAAAATGGCCGTATTCACGCCGATACCGAGAGCCATGGTGAGCGCCACCACCACGGCGAAACGCGGATTGCGGCGCAGGAATCGCAGGCCGTAGCGGAGATCCTGAAGCAGTTGTTCGAGCCAGAGCCAGCGCCAGACGTCGCGCGTCTGCTCCATCACGTGCGCCACGTCGCCGAATTTGCGCAGGGCCGCCAGGCGTGCCGCGTCCGGAGCCATACCGCGGTCGATATTCTCCTGCGTCTCGCGCTCGATGTGATCGCGGATGTCGTCTTCGAAACCGTCCAGCGGATGTGGTCTATTCATAGCGCAGCGCCACGGTGGGGTCGATAGAAGCCGCCCGGAGCGCCGGCCCCACGCATGACGCGACGGTGACGGCGCCCAGCAGGATTGCCACGGTAGCGAAGGTCGCGAGGTCAGTAGGCGGCGCGTCGTAGAGCAGGCTGGTCATGAACCGGGTGAGGCTCCACGCAGCGGCCAACCCGGCGGCGATCCCCACCAGCGCGAGGGGCAGCGCCTCGCGTACCACCATTCCGGCCACCTGCCCGCGGCACGCACCCAGCGCTATGCGGACGCCGATCTCGCGGGTGCGCTCGGCCACGGAGTAGGCGGCCACACCGTAGATCCCCACCACGGCCAGCAGCAGCGCCGCCAGAGCGAAACCGCCCAGCAGAAACAGGTTGAAGCGGCGCGGCGCTATCGATTCCGCCAGCGCCTCGTCGAGGGTTTTGACGTCATACACCGGCTGGGAGGGGTCGATACCGGTAAGTGATTTCCGGAGGGCCGGGGAGGCTGCGGCCGGGCGTCCCGCGGCGAGCGCGGCGATGGACAGAGTGTAGAGCAGGGGGGAGCGTTCGGGCGCGATGAATACTTCCGGCGGAGCGGCGGAATCCAGCTTAGAGTACTTGACGTCGCTGATTACCCCGACCACGGTCACAGTGAACTGCCGGCCGACGGGATCCGCGCTGCCGAATGCCTCCCGGGCCATACTCTCGTTGAGCAGGGCGCCATCGGTATCGCGGACGGTTAACCAGCGGCCCTTTTTCAGCGTCATGCCCATGGCTTGCAGGTATCCCGTGGACGCGGCGTTGATACGGACTGCGTGTCTCTGCGCGGGATCTGTGTCGGTGGGATAGGCCGGCACGCCACCGAACAGGAACCAGACGGAAACTCCAGCGCTTCGGATGCCGGGAGCACGCTCCAGCCGGCTCTGGATCTCGCGGAGATAGGCTTGCTGCGCCGGCTTTTCCCGGTATTTCGGTCCGGTCAGCCCGACCCGTATCACGATGACCTGTTCCGGGTCGAACCCCGGTGCGTGTGCGTTCATGCGCGCGTAGTTCTTCAGCATGAGCCCCGCGCCGGTGAGCAGGACGATGGCCAGCGAGAGTTCCACCGCGACCAATATGCGCCGGAGCCGCAGTCCGCCCATGCCGCCGGAATGGCGCGCTCCGCTTTTCAGCGCATCGTGCAAATTGGAACGCCACAACGAAATCGCCGGGCCGGTGCCGAAAAGTATGCCGGTCACGAGGGAAACGGCGATGGTGAAGGCCAGCACGCGCGCGTCCATTGCCGTCTCCGTCAATCTGGGAACAGCGAACGGCGAGATGCGCACCAGCGCATAGATGGCCCATCGCGCCAGTGCCATGCCTGCCAGACCGCCGGCCAGCGCCTGGAGGACGCTTTCCACCAGCAATTCCGGATCACACGCGACCGCCCCGCACCCACCGCCGCGCGGACGCCGACTTCGCGCCGGCGAAGCGTGGCGCGGGCCAATAGCAAGTTGGCCACGTTGATGGTGGCAATCAACAGCACGAATGCGCCGGCCGCCAGCAGCACCAGCAAGGCGCGCCGCGAACTGCCGGTGAGTTGCTGCTGCAACGGATCGACGTGCACGACCGGCAGCGGCCTCGGCCCATGATCCTGCTCCCAGAGGTGCTTCTCCAGGGAATTGATCTCCGCGTTCGCCTGCGCCACCGGCACCCCGGGTTTCAGCAACCCGACCACCTGCGTTCCCAGCATGGACCGCTGCGCCGGAGGCGGGGCGGAAAAGTAGGCTTCCACCGGCTCGGGATGTTGCGCCACCCACCACATGGGGAACTGAAAGCGGTAATTCCGGGGGAGCACTCCGGTGATCATGACCTGCCGCCCGTTCATGACTACCGGCTGGCCGATGATCCGCGGATCGCCGGCGAATTGCCTTTGAAACAGGTCCCAGGACAGCACCAGGCAATCCTGCTCTTCCTCGCCGAACAGGCGGCCGGCGGCGGCGTGCGCTCCGGTGAGCTTCCAGAAGTCACCGGCGCCATAGACGCCGGTGATCTGGGCGGCGCCCTGGGGCGTCTCGATGGCCGCCTGCTGGTATCCGAACGCCGCCATCGCCGTAATCGAGCGCGCCCGCTGCCGCCAGGCGTAAAATTCGGGCATAGCGACCATGTCGCGCTTGATCTGCGGGTCGTAGGTTCCCAACCACACCAGACGATCCGGATTCGGGTACGCCAGCGGCTGCAGGAGAACCGTGTTCACGACGCTAAATACCGCTGTGTTCACTCCGATTCCCAGAGCCAGGGTGAGCAGCACCACGGCTGCGAATCGCGGGTTGCGGAACATGAAACGCAAGCCGTATCGCACGTCCTGCTGGAGTTGTTCCAGCCATACCCATCGCCAGACGTCGCGGGTCTGCTCCATCACGCGCGCCACGTTGCCGAACTTCCTCAGGGCTGCACTGCGCGCCTGCTCAGGCGCCATACCGCGCTCGATGTTCTCGCGCGTCTCACGCTCGATATGATCGCGGATATCGTCATCGAGATGGTCCAACGGTTTCACGGCACGCCTTCCTCGCCCGCGGGCCTGAGGATCCGCCCGATAGCGCCCGCCAGCTTGTCCCACTTGGTGGTTTCCACCCGCAGTTGCTTCCGGCCCCTGGCGGTCAGGCGGTAGAACTTGGCCTTGCGGTTGTTCTCCGAGACTCCTTCCTGCACCGCGACCCAGCCGCGCTTGATGAGGCGGTGCAGCGCCGGATACAGGGAGCCTTGCTCCACCTGCAGGACATCGTCGGAATTGCGCTCGATGGCCTTGGCGATGGCGTGGCCGTGTTCCGGCCCGAAGAGGAGCGTGCGCAGAATCAAAAGGTCGAGCGTCCCCTGGAGAAGTTCGACGCGGTCCTCTTCACCTTTAGTAGACATTCTAGGTGAAGAATAGGCTCGTTCCGGTAGAATGTCAAGGGGGCATCCGGCGGTGGACGGATGGCTGCTGTAAGCTAATAGCCATGAATCGGCGAACCTTCTTCCGCTCCGTCCCCGCCGCCGGCGCAGCCCTGGCCGGCTTGCCTCGTGTGCAGGCCGCCACTCCCAAAATGAAGATCACGCGAATCCGCGTCTACGAGCCTCCCAACCGCAACACGCTGTTCAACCAGAGCGACATGGTGGTAACGGTGGAGACCGATGGCGGCGTGACCGGCATTGGCGAGGGCGGATCCAAAGACACCCTGGAGCAGTGCGCCGGCCGGCTCATCGGCCAGGACCCGCACTTCATCGAACATCTCTGGCAGGACATGTCGCGCTCCTTTTTCTATCCGCCGGGCCGCGAAAAACTGCACGCGCTCGGCGCGCTGGACTTGGCCTTGTGGGATATCAAGGGTAAGGTGCAAGGTCTGCCCGTGCATGCCCTGCTGACCGGCATGGTCCGCAACTATTGCGAATGCTATAACACCGCGGGCAGCATCCCCACCATCAAACCGGGGATGAGCCTGAAGGAACGGGCCCAGGCCACCATCGAGGCCGGCTATCGCGCGTTCCGCATGGGCGCCGCCGATTCGCGAGGCAACAGCACGTACAACACGCGCGAGCGGCTGAACCAGGTCTATGACGATTGCGTGCAGGTGCGTGAAGGCGTGGGCAAGAACGGCGACTTCTGCATCGACTTCCACCAGCGCTTCGATCTGGCCGAAGCCATCCGCGGATGCGATCTGATCAAAGACCTTGCGCCTTTCTTTGTCGAAGATCCGGTGCGCACCGAAGCATTCCAGGAAGACCTGCCCATTTTGCGCCGCTCCGTAAAGGTGCCGCTGGCGGCCGGCGAGGAGTGGGGGAACCGGTGGGACTTCAACCGGATTGTCGAGGCCCACGACATCGATTTCCTGCGCGCCACTCTGCCCAACGTGGGCGGCATCACCGAGATGATGAAGGTCGCGGCCATCTGCGAGACACATTTTGTGGGCATCGTGCCGCATTTCACCGGACCCATCGCCACCGCCGCACTGGTGAATTCGCTGGGCACCTTCTCCGGCCCCGTGCTAATGGAATATAACTTCCAGGGCAAGACGTTTCCGCACCTGCCCGTGGTTTTGGATTTCAAGAACGGCAAGCTGTACCCGAACGATCGGCCCGGCCTGGGCGTGGAACTGGATCTGAAACCGTTGAAGCAGGTCGCCGAGATCACCGAACCGATCCGCAATCGCCAGTTGTATTACCGCCCCGATGGCTCCATCACCAATTGGTGATAATGACAGATACCATGTCAAAAACTCTGGAAGGAAAAGTAGCTGTAATTACCGGCGCGAGCCGCGGGTTGGGCAAAGCGATGGCGCTTGCCCTGGGCGGCGCGGGAGCGAAACTGGCGTTGGTGGCGCGCGACCGCGCCAAGTTGGAGGAGACCGCGGCGGAAGCGGCGGCGCTGGGCGCGGAGGCGGCGATCTTCCTCGCCGATGTTACCGATGCGGAGCAGGTGGCGGCGATGACCGGACAGGTTGCATCGAAGTTCGGGCACGTCGACATCCTCATCAATAACGCCGGAACGAACATTCGCAAGCCGCTGGTGGAATACACTCTGGAAGAGTGGCGCAAAGTTACCGACACCAATCTGACCAGCGTGTTTCTGATGTGCCGCGCCATGATTCCGCACATGCGCGGCCGCTCCTACGGCCGCATTCTCAATCTGACCTCGATCATGAGCCACGTTTCGCTGCCGGGCCGCAGCGCATATTCGGCCAGCAAGGCGGCACTTTTGGGACTCACGCGCGCGCTGGCGCAGGAACTCGCGGCCGAGGGGATCACCGTGGTCGGCATCAGCCCCGGCCCCTTCGCCACGGAAATGAATACCGTGCTCATGCAGAATCCCGAGATCAATCAGCAGTTCATGTCCAACACCCCGCTGGGGCGTTGGGGAAAAGTGGAAGAGATCGGGAACCTGGCCTTGTTCCTGTGCGGCGAGGGAGGCGGCTTCATCACCGGCACCGACATTTTGATCGATGGCGGCTGGACGGCGCGCTAAGGATGTCGTTTCATTAAATCACATCCCTTTCTTCAAGAGCCTGAAAGGCCTTCCAGCGGTGGAGCACTGGCACTTCATCGATCTCGTCGATGCCTTTGAGAATCCGCTGATGAAGGGCGATTTCCGTAGGATTCTCCATCACCCCCGTTGCGATCTCCGACATCGTATCTAAACTATTCATTCTAAGGCGATTCAACAGTAATCTCTACAATTCACCGTAGTGAAACCCGACACGGCCTCTCGCGCGCCAAAACACCACACCGCCAACTGCTTGAAATCACATCAGATAAAAAGGTAAAAATCACCACTTTTTGGCCATTCCCGTGCCTTTATGGAGGGTGAGGAAAGAGAGGAAGGCAACACAATGACAGTCCTACTGGTTCTTGGAACGTTTCTGGTTTTCATCGTTCTGGATTACGCAATGAATCGCCGCAAGGTGATCGCTACCGTTCCGTCGGTATCCCAAACCGCGGCACTGGCCGGTGCGCCCGAGGGGCCCGGGTCTGAGTACGTCAACGGTTTTCATGTCCCCGACAACCTTTCTTATCATGCCGGCCATAGCTGGCTTGTCCGGGAGCGCAAAAACGTCGTCCGCGTAGGCGCCGATGAGTTCGCCGTGGCGCTGGCAGGCAAAGTGGAAAAAGTGGAGCTTCCCAAGCCCGGGCAGTGGATCCGCCAGGGACAGAAGATCCTCTCGTTCTATCGCCATGGCGTTAAGACCGAAATGGTGTCCCCCACCGAAGGCGAAGTCCTGGAAGTCAATGTTGAAGTGCTCGCCAATCCGGCGCGCCTCCGCGAAGAGCCCTACGGGAAAGGCTGGCTGGTAGCCATGCACGTTCCCGATGAAGAAGCAACCAGCCGTAACCTGGTCCCCAAAATCATGGTTCGCGACTGGATGCGGGCCAGCGTCGAGCGTCTCTACGCCATGCAACCTTCTCTCGCCGGAGCTGTCGCGGCTGACGGTGGACGTCCCGCCGAAGACCTCCTGGCCGCGTTTCCCGAGGCCGATTGGAAAGCCGTGACCGGCGAGTTTTTCCTTACGACGTAACAGGTTGTAAGTTTTTGCTACACATTTGCCATGATTTCTGCTAAAAGAGGAGTTGAAGGTCTAGATATGCCAAAGGCAATCCTATACGACAGCACGCTCTGCATCGGCTGTAAGGCCTGCGAAGGCGCCTGCGCGGAGCGTTGGGGCTTGCCGTACAACGACAGGGTTGCCGCGGAGGAACGAATCTCCGCGCACAAGCTGACCGCCGTCGAGACCCACGGAGATAAATTCAGCCGCCGGCTCTGCATGAACTGCCTGCAGCCGGCCTGCGCCTCGGTTTGCCCCGTAGGAGCGCTGCAAAAGACCGCGCTCGGTCCGGTGGTCTATGATGCTTCCCGCTGCATGGGTTGTCGTTATTGCATGCAGGCCTGCCCCTTCCAGGTGCCATCGTACGAATGGGACAAGCGCTTGCCCAAGATGCGCAAGTGCGACATGTGCTTCGAGCGGCAGAGCGCCGGCAAATTGACCGCCTGCGCCGAGGCGTGCCCGGTGGGCGCCACCAAGAACGGGAATCGCGAGGAACTGGTGGCCGAGGCCCAACAGCGCATCGCCGAAAAGCCCGGCCAGTATTACCCCAAAGTGTATGGCCTGAATGAAGTGGGCGGGACCAGCGTGTTGTATCTCTCGGCAGTTCCGTTCGAGCAGATTGGACTGCGCACGAACTTGCCAAATGAGCCCCTGCCGGAAACCACCTGGCGCGTCCTGGAACTGGTGCCGGACATAGTTTCAACGGGTACCGTGCTCCTGGGCGGCATCTGGTGGATCACCAACCGGCGCACCGAAGTGGCAAAGAAGGAGGGCGGGCGCTAATGCCGCGGAAGTTTCCCAAGATTACGGTCTGGCGGGCCATCTTCGCAGCCATCATGCTGAGCGGCGCATACGCCACGTATCTCCGTGTGATGTACGGGTTGGGCGGATCCACCAACCTCAGCGATAAGTTCCCCTGGGGGATCTGGATCGGTTTCGATGTGATGTGCGGCGTCGGCCTTGCGGCCGGGGGATTCACTCTGGTCGCCATGGTCCATATCTTCAACGTGGAACAGTACAAGCCCGTCTTGCGGCCGGCCGTGCTCACCGCCTTCCTGGGGTACACCCTGGTGGTGGTCGGTCTGCTCTACGATCTGGGCCGCCCCGACCGCCTCTGGCACCCGCTGGTGATGTGGAATCCCCATTCGGTGATGTTTGAAGTGGCGTGGTGCGTCACCCTGTACAGCACCGTTCTGTTTCTGGAGTTTCTGCCGGTAGTTTTCGAAAAGTTCGGCCTCCACAAGCCCCTGGCCTGGATCCATCGCATCTCCGTGCCGCTCATGATCCTGGGCGTGCTGCTTTCCACTCTTCACCAGAGTTCGCTGGGCACCCTGTTTTTGATCGTGCCCGAGAAGTTGTACCCGCTCTGGTATACCCCGATCCTTCCTTTGCTCTTCTACGTTTCGGCCATCGGCGTGGGTCTGGCGATGACCATCTTCGAATCCTGGCACAGCAGCCGGGCCTTCGGCCGGGCGCTGGAACTGCCGCTGCTGGCGAGCATGGCGCGCGTGCTGGCTGTGGTGATGTCGGTCTATCTCTGGATTCGTTTCCTGGACATGAGCCACCGCCACGTGTTCGGACTGCTGGCGCGAAACCGCATCGAAACCTGGCTGTTCGTCCTGGAGATAGCGCTGGTCGCGGTGCCCACGGTGCTGCTCTACCAGCACCGCATCCGCATGCAGCCCGGCAAGCTGTATGCCTGCGCGGTGATGGTGGTGTTCGGCTTTATTGCCAACCGCTTGAATGTTGGCATCACCGGCCTGGAAGCGGGCTCCGGCGTCCACTACGTTCCCCGGTGGAGTGAGGTCGCCATCACGCTTTCCATCGTGGCCGCGGGCTTCGCCATTTTCCATACGATCGCCAAATACTTCCCGATCTTCGAACCGGAAATGCACGCTCAACCGGCTCGTGGGATGGCGGAAAAGGAGGCGGACCTAGTCGCGATCGAATGAAGCTGTATAAGAAAATCCGGCTGGGACTGGCCGCCAAGCTCGCCATCTGCGTGATTGGGGGCACGGCGGCCTTCTTCACGTTGTTTGGCTACCTCAACCTGCGGGTGGAGCGCGCCCAATCGCGGGAGTTTGTGTTGCAGGCGGCAGACCGCATCACCGATGTGATCCTGCGCAGCACGCACTACGAGATGCTGCATAACGACCGCTCCGCGCTCCACAACGTGGTGCGGGAACTGGGCAGCGAGCCGGGCATCCGCCGCATCCGCATCTTCAATAAGGAAGGGCGCATCACCATCTCCACCGACGCGCGCGAAGTCAACACCGTCGTCGATAAGACGGCCGAGCAGTGCTACGCCTGCCATGCCCAATCGGCGCCGCTGCAGAAGTTGAATCGGAGCGACCGGGCCCGCGACTTCCGCGATAAACAGGGGGAGCACCTGCTCGGCGTGATGCGGCCCATCGACAACGCGCCGGAATGCTCCGGCAGCGGATGCCACGTGCGCGATGCGGACCAGCGCGTGCTCGGTGTCATCGACGCGGATTTAACCATGGCGCCGGTGGACGAACAGATTGCGCACAATCAGGCCACGCTCAAATGGTTCCTGCTGGCAGGCATCGTATTCGGCAGCGTATCGGCCGTGCTGTTTATGTGGGTCGTGGTGCACCGCCCCGTGAAGGAGTTGATCGACGGCACCCACCGGGTTGCCGGCGGCGACCTGGAGTACCGGCTGCCGGTGCGTTCCGACGACGAACTCGGCGACCTGGCCAGGTCCTTCAACTCCATGACCGCCGAGGTGGCCGGCGTGCAGGCCAAAATCGAAGAGCAGGTGCGGCGTAAAACGGCGGAACTCGAGCGTGTCCACAAGACCCTGCTCAGTTCTGAAAAGATGGCCTCCATCGGCAAACTGGCGGCCACTGTCGCACACGAAATTAACAATCCCCTGTTCGCCATCCTCACCTACGCGCGGCTGGTGCTCCGCGAATTGCTGAAGCATGACTTGCCCAATCGCGATTCTCTGGCGGAGCAGTTGCAAACCATCGAGCGCGAGAGCAAACGCTGTGGCGAACTGGTGAAGAACCTGCTTACCTTCTCGCGCCAGGCGCCCAGCCGCCGCGAGCCGAACGATCTGAATGTCATCGCGCATCGCGCCGTCCTGCTGGTCAAACACAAGCTCGAGATGCAGAATATCGAGCTGACCGAAGCTCTGGCAGACGCGCTGCCCCAGGTTGACTGCGACGCCAATCAGATTCAGCAGGTCATCCTGGTGCTTATGGTCAACGCTTCCGAGGCCATGCCCAAAGGGGGCCGGTTGATCGTGTCGACCGGATTGGACGAAGCCGGCGAACAAGGCGTAGTGACTGTGAAAGATTCGGGAAGCGGCATCCCTGCTGATGTTCTGCCGCGAATCTTTGATCCGTTCTTCACCACTAAAGAGGACCAGAACCGCACCGGACTGGGCCTGGCTGTGGCGCATAGCATCGTGGAGCAGCACGCGGGAGAGATCTCAGTCCGCTCCACGCCCGGAGAAGGAACGGAATTTCGAGTGGCATTACCGGCTGTAGGACAGGCCGCGGGCCTGCCGGCCCTTTGCGGCGTGTCCCAAAAAGGAGGAGCCAATGGGAAGTAGCGTGGTAGAAGAACCCTTGACATCAAACAAAGCAAAAGGAAGAATCCTCATCGTCGATGACGAGCTGGTGGTTCGCGATTCGTTGAGCAAATGGTTTACCAGCGAAGGTTACACGGCCCGGCCCGTCGGCAGCGGCCGGGAGGCGCTGGAGGTGATCGCTCAAGCCGAGTTCGACATCGCGCTGCTCGACATCAAGATGCCGGGGATGGACGGCATGGAACTACAGTCCCGCCTGCGCGAGGCTGACCCGGACCTGACCGTCGTCATCATGACCGGATACGCGGCGGTCGATACCGCGGTGCAGGCGCTGAAGCGCGGAGCCTATGACTACATCACCAAGCCCGTGGATCCGGACGAGCTCTCGCACCTGGTCTCCAACGCCCTGGAGCACAAGCGCGCCCGCCGCGAAGTGACCCGCCTGCGCGAGAACCTGCAGGAGGCCGTGCCCGGCACCGAACTGATCGGTAAGAGCCCCGCCATGAAGAAAGTGGTGGAACTGATCGAAATGGTGGCGCCCACCGAAGCCACTGTCCTGATCACCGGCGAAAGCGGCACCGGCAAGGAAGTGGTGGCGCGTTCGATCCATGCCGCCGGCCCGCGCCGCTTTATGCCCATGGTGACCATTCACTGCGGCGCGCTCACCGAAACGCTCCTCGAAAGCGAACTGTTCGGCCACGAAAAAGGCTCCTTCACCGGCGCGCAATTCCGTAAGAAGGGCAAGTTCGAAGTGGCCGACGGCGGCACCGTCTTCCTGGATGAGATCAGCGACATCAGCCTCCGCACCCAGACCGACCTGCTGCGCGTTTTGCAGGAAAAGGAAATCGTGCGCGTCGGCGGAAATCAGCAGATCAAAGTGGATTTCCGCGCCATTGCCGCCACCAACAAGAACCTGGAGACTCTGGTCAAGGAAGGCACATTCCGGCCGGACCTGTATTACCGGCTGCACGTTTTCTGCATCGAGATTCCTCCGCTGCGCGACCGCCGCGAAGATATTCCCCTGCTGGTGAACCATTTCCTCAACAAGTTCTGCATGGCCACCAGCCGGCCGGTACCGCAGATCTCGCCCGAGTCGCTTGAATTGCTCATGCGCCACGATTGGCCGGGCAACGTCCGTGAACTGGAGAATGCCGTGGAGCGCGCCCTGGTCGTGGGACGCGGACAGGAAATCCGCCCGGCCGATTTTTCGTTCCAGTTTCAAGCCGATGAACCCAAGGGCGGCAAGACTCTGGACGATGTGGAGCGCGTGCATATCGAACGCATCCTGCGCGAAACTCAGCACAATCTGTCGCGCGCCGCGCGCATCCTGGATATCGACCGGACCACGCTGTACAACAAGCTACGGCGTTACGGGCTGCGGTGAAACCGATCCATGTGATCCCGCTGTCGAACGGTGACCCGGGGCACGCAGCCCCGGGCCTGGACGCGCTGGAGAACCTGGCGTCTCATCTGGCCCGGCTGTTCCGCACGCCCTGCCGGATCCGGCCGGAGCCGTTCGATATCGCATTTTCCGCGGATGCCGGCCGGGGCCAGTTTCACTCCACCGCCATCCTCCAGCGCCTGGAGCGCGCCTGCGATCCCGACGCCCGCATCCTGGGCGTGACTACCTGCGATCTGTACGTTCCCGTGCTGACCTTCGTGTTCGGCGAAGCCCAGTTGGACGGCAACTGCGCCGTGGTGTCCACGGCGCGCCTGCAGGAGGAACTCTACGGCATGCCGAAACGCGACGATCTGTTGCGTGAGCGGCTCATTAAGGAAGCGGTCCATGAACTCGGCCACACCTTCGGTCTGCGTCACTGCTCCGACTGGCGCTGCGTCATGACCAGCAGTCACGCCGTGGAGCGCCTGGACATCAAATCCGCCGAATTCTGCCGCGCCTGCCGCAAGTCCGTGTTTGACAATGGATATTGGTGAATCCAGTCCGCCTCCGCATCCGCCTGCGCGGCATCGTCCAGGGAGTAGGGTTTCGTCCGTTCGTCCATAACCTGGCGCGCAGGCACGGGCTGAGCGGGTTCGTTTTGAACTCATCGGCGGGCCTGATTACGGAGGTCGAGGGCGACCCGGCGGAATTGGCTTTGTTTCGCCACGCGCTCTCCTCCGAGGCCCCCCCCCTGGCATGGATCCAGGAAACGGAGACGACCGAACTGCCGGCTACCGGCGAGATCGGCTTCGGCATTCGCGAAAGCCAGGCCATAACCGGCGAGTTCGCGCTCATCTCCCCGGACGTGGCGACCTGCGCCGAGTGCCTTCGGGACATTACCGACCCCGCCAATCGCCGCTTCGGCTATCCCTTCACCAACTGCACCAACTGCGGTCCGCGCTATACCATCATTCGGGACATACCCTATGACCGGCCGAACACCACGATGGCGGATTTCCGCATGTGTCCCGACTGCCAGGCGGAATATGACGACCCCGCCAACCGCCGTTTCCATGCCCAGCCCAACGCCTGCCAGGCTTGCGGACCCTCGCTCTCAGCGCCCCTCGAGGAAGCGCGGCGCCGGCTCGCGGCGGGCGAAATCCTGGCGATCAAAGGCCTCGGCGGCTACCATCTGGCCTGCGATGCCCGCAACGAAGCGGCGGTCCACAGCCTGCGCCTGCGCAAGCGGCGCTCCGACAAGCCCTTTGCCGTGATGGCACGCAGTCTGGCGGCGGCCGAGGGGCTCTGCGAAATCACGGAAACGGACCGCGCGGCGCTCCTCGGACCGCGCCACCCCATCGTCATTCTGCGCAGCCGGAAGGCATGGCCCGCTGTCGCGCCCGGCAACCCCACGCTCGGCGTGATGCTGCCCTATACGCCGCTGCACCATCTGCTCTTCGAGGGCGCGCCTTACGACGCCCTGGTCATGACCAGCGGCAACCTCAGCGAAGAGCCTATCGTGGTGGATAACGTGGAAGCCGTCACCCGCCTGGGCGGCGTGGCCGACTGGTTCCTCACCCATAATCGCGACATTTATATGCGCGCCGACGATTCGGTGGTCCGCAGTTTCGAAGGCCGCCAGCGCGTGCTGCGCCGTTCGCGCGGCTTCGCGCCACAGACGCTCGACCTGGGCCGCACCGTCCCCGAACTGCTGGCGGTGGGGGGCGAATTGAAAAACGCCTTTTGCCTCACCAAGGGGCGCCACGCCATCCTGAGCCAGCATATCGGCGATCTGGAGAACTACGAGACCCTGGTCTTTTTCCTGGAGACCCTGGCCAACCTGAAGAAGCTCTTCCGGGTAGAGCCGCGGGCCATTGCGCACGATCTCCACCCCGGCTACCTCAGCACGCGCCTGGCGCTGGAAATTCCCGGCCTGCCCAAGATCGGGGTGCAGCACCATCACGCGCACATCGCCGGTTGCATGCTGGAGAACGGACTGGATGGCGAGGTGACAGGAGTGGCCTTCGACGGCACCGGCTATGGCACCGACGGCGCCATCTGGGGCGGCGAGTTCCTGGTGGCCGGGTATGCCGGCTTCACTCGCCGCGCGCACATCCGCTACGCCCCTCTGGCGGGCGGCGATGCCGCCATCCGCGAGCCCTGGCGCTCCGCGCTGGCCTACGTGCCGCACCTTGCAGGCGTGCCGGAGCAGAAGCAGCGCGTCGTGCGGCGCATGGTCGAAATCGGCCTCAACACCGTGCAGACGTCCTCCTGCGGGCGCCTGTTCGATGCCGTGGCGGCCCTGATCGGGTTGCGCTACGAGGTCAACTTCGAAGGCCAGGCGGCCATCGAACTGGAGGCCATCGCGGACCCCTCGGTGGAGACACGCTACGACTTCTGCCTGACCGGCGAGGAACTGGACTTCCGTCCGGCCATCCAGAGCATCGCCGCGTCCACGGAACCGCGTCCGGTGATCGCCGCGCGCTTCCACAACACCGTCGCCGATGCCATCGTGCACACCTGCCGCCAGATCGGCTTGCCCCGCGTGTGTCTCAGCGGCGGCACCTTCCAAAACATGAAACTGCTCTCCCGTACCGTCCCCGCCCTGCGCCGCGCCGGGTTCACGGTCTATCTCCACGAAAAGGTCCCGCCCAACGATGGAGGCATCGCCCTCGGCCAGGCCGCCATCGCCGCCGCTACCGCACCGTGGTAGGGTCCCAGCCATCCGCGCCGGAAAGATACCGCCGGGTTTCGTACTGCGCCGCTTCCGCCGCGGTCAGATGGTGGGTGTGCGGGTCGCGCTCCCCGGGGTGGGCGCCGGGGCCGGTGGAGTTGTACTCGGCATAGAAGACCGTGTCCAGGTAATGCGTTTCGCCGGGATGCCATTCGCGCCAGCCCGCCGGCTCGATGAAATCGCCCATCTCCGTATTCAGGAAAATGACGGTAGCATACGGCCGCCAGGGACGCCCCAGCCACACATGCTCCACTCCCGCGTCGGCGGTGAGCCGGCAGTGGTTGAACACGTAGCCGTTGTCCTGTTGGGCGTCGCTCTTACCCTGCGCCGTGATGTACCCGCCGCTCTTGCGATTGCTGCGGATCTCGCAGTTCTCGAATACGGCGCGCGCGTCGCCGAAGATGAAGTCCACGTTGCCTTCAATGTACGAATCCACAAAATACTGGCGCTTCCTGGCGGCGTAGACGGTGTCCTGGTTGCCCAGGAAGCGCATATTGCGGAACACCGCCCGATCGCCCGTAACCGCCACCGCCAGCGCCTGCGAGCCCTGCGGCAGTTGCGGATGCGTGCGGTTGAAATCGTTGGCGAAGGTGAGGTTCTCGGCCAGGAAGTTGTCGGCATTCACGAACACGGTGGCACTCCGGAAGGTGCCGCCGGAGGTGCCCGCGCTGTTATCGAACACAATCACGGTCTTCGACGGATCCGAATACGGACTGCGCAGATGGATATTCGGCTTGTCGATTTTGAGCACTTCGCGATACACCCCGGGCGCGATCGAAATCACCGCGCCCTCCGCCGGCGCCACGTCGATGGCCCGCTGGATGGAGTAGAACTCGCCTGTCCCGGACGCCGCCACGTATAGAGTCTTGTCCTCCGCGGGTGCAGTCACCGCCGCGGCGGGCGCGCTCGGGATTGACGGGAACGAAGTGAAATGACAGGCGGCCGGCGCATCGCGCACGGCGCCGGTGAGCTCCGCGTTTTCAATTCGCACATCCCCGGCGCGCAGCCCCTGCACCGTGACATTGTCTAGAGTCGCACCCAGTTTGTGCGCCTCATCCAACCCCAAGAACGTAACCCAGCCGGGCGTGACGCTGTGGACGTTCTTCAGCAGGATATTGCGATACACCGGCAGTTTCTCGCCGGGAAACGTGGTGTACATGGAGGTCAGCAGCAGCGGATTCGGCACGTCGCGCATACAGACGTTCTCGTAAGCGACGTCCTCCACCAGGCCGCCGCGGCTGCGGTCGCTCTTGATGCGGATACCGTAGTCGGTGCCGTCCAGCGTCAGGTCGCTGACTCGGATCGCGCTCACCCCGCCGCTGGTGCCGCTGCCGATGGACATGCCGTGCCCGGAATAGAAATGGTTGTGCGCGATGGTCATGTGCGTGGAGGGGCCGCTGGCGCCGGTTTTGATCGCTACGTCATCGTCGCCGGTCGTGATCTCGCAGTAGGCAATCGTCACATTGGTGGAGGACGATGGGTCGATGCCATCGGTATTGCGCGCCGTCTTGGGAGTCTGAATCTTCACGCCCCACGCCGTGAAGCCGTTGGTCTGGTCCACACCCACGTGAAAGTTGGGCGAATTACGCAGGGTGATGCGATACATGGTGAAGTTGTCGGACTGCCGTACGGCGATCAGGCGCGGCACGCTCTGCGACTGGTCCAGAATCTTCGCCGTTTTGGCCAGGTCCCACCAGGTCACGTTCTGGCCCAGCAGTTGGACGCCGCCGCGGCCGTCGATGGCGCCATCGCCCATGATTCCGCCGCCGGTAGCATGGTCCGCCGTGAGAAAGGTCTTGCAGCCGTGGCCGCGCTGGTTGACCACCCCGCAACTACCGGGCGTCAGATCGTAATCGCGGGGATTGCGGGAAGCGAAGAGGGCCGCGCCGCCATCCACCACCAGGGTCACCCCCGCTTTCAGAGTGAGCGGGCCGGCCAGGAAAATGTTCCTGCCGCCGGCGGGCTTCAGCTCTACGGCCTGCCCCTCCGGGCACTGGTCGATGGCGCTTTGGATGCGCGCCGTATCGGGATTGCGCTCGTCCGCCGCGGCAAGCGCGCCGTTCGGCGCCGAGAGCCGCGCGGTCAATACGGTGCAACTGGGCGGGATACGCGGTTCGGTGACATGGCGCGTATCCTGCGCATAGAGAGGCAGGACTGCGAAGGCCAGCGCGAGTTTCAGGAGCATCTGGACGTTAGCGTATGGCGCTGCGGTGGTGGAGGTCAAGCGCGGCGTGGAAACCTTGCAGCCTCCGCCGGTGTCTATACCGCCATGCTCGAAGTGCGTCAGTTGACCAAACGCTACGGCGGTATCGCCGTGGTAGACCGCGTGAGCTTCACCATCCAGCCGGGCGAGATCCTGGGCTACCTGGGACCGAATGGGGCAGGGAAAAGCACCACCGTCAAGATGCTGATCGGCCTGATCCAACCCAATGCCGGCCATATCCTGTTTGACGGACGCGACGTCCAGCAGCACCTCAAGGAGTTTCAGCACCGCATCGGCTATGTGCCCGAGGAAGCTCACCTGTATCCGCACCTCTCCGGCCACGAATACCTGCAACTGGCCGGACGCCTCCGCGGGCTGCACCACACGCGCCTCGATCCGAAAATGGACGAACTGCTGCGCCTCTTCGGGCTCTGGGACGAGCGCCACTCGCCGCTGGCCTCATACTCCAAAGGCATGCGGCAGAAAATTCTGCTCTCCGCGGCGCTCCTGCACGATCCCGAGCTGCTGATCCTGGATGAGCCCTTTTCCGGGCTGGACGTGAACGCCACCATGGTGCTGCGCAGTCTGATCCAGGGATTGGCGGCCCGCAAGAAGATGGTGCTGTACAGCTCCCACGTGCTGGAGGTGGTGGAGAAGGTTTGCGATACCGTACTCATTCTTCGCAAGGGGCGCGTGGTGGCGCACGATTCGGTAGCGCGCCTGCGCATCATGATGGCGGAAGCCTCGCTGGAAGGCATCTTCGCGCAGCTTACCCAGCCCGAAGATACCGAAACCATCGCGCGGCGCATTCTGGACGTGGTGGCATCATGACCCGGCTGCGGGAGTGGACTCGTCTGGCTCACTCTACGCGCGTCGAATTGGTGCGCCACTTCCTCGCTCGCTTCTTCGAAAGCGACCTGGTCACCACCCCGGGACAATGGGCCAAAGCCGCCGCCGGCGTGATTGCCGCGCTGCTTTCGGCCTGCATCCTCATGGTCCCCCTCTTCATGCACCGCTACGGCTGCCTGCAACTGGACGGGCCTTCCATGTTTTGTCCGGTGGTGAAGGACTATCACGCGCAGTATCTGCTCGTCCTGCGAACCGATACGCTCTGGCTTATCGGTCTGGCCATTTGCGTCACCGGGATCCTGACGGCGCTCCAATGGCAGTCGCTGTTCCCCACTCTGCGCGATTGCCTGGCCCTGGCCTCGCTTCCGGTGCGTGCGCTCGAAATTTTCTGGAGCAAACTGACGGCGGTCGTGCTGGCGTTTATCGCCTTCGTGCTGGCGATGAACACCGTGCCTTCCCTGGCGTTCGCCTGGATAATCGCCGGACGATGGCAGCAACACCCCACCCTGGCCTTTGCCGCGGCGTTGTTTGTGGCAGCCACGGCAGGCTGCGTCTTTGTGTTTTTCAGCATGTTGGCACTGCAGGGATTGCTGCTCAATATACTCCCGCCGCACCTGTTCGAACGCGTCTCGGTTTATGCGCAGTCCATCCTCTTCACCGCGAACGTGGCCGCGCTGCCCTTTTTGTGGAGTCAGCCCGCGGCCGCGTGGTGGCCGCCCAACTGGTTTCTGGGACTCTGGTCGGCCATGCTCGGCGGCACCGAACCGGGCGCCCGCTGCGCCCTTTGGGTTACGGGACTAGCCCCCGCTCTGGCGATGCTTTCCTACCTGGCCAGTTACCGCCGGTACCAGCGACTGCTGCTTGAAGCGCCGTCGCGTCCGCGGCGTCGGCCTATGGCATGGCCCGCCTGGTTCGTTCCTCGCGACCCGCGCGAGCATGCCATGTTCGCCTTCATCTGGAAAACCCTCACGCGCAGTCGCGTCCATCGCCTGGCCCTCCAGATCTGCGCAGGCCTCGCCATCGCGTGGATGATCGGCGCGGGAGGCCTCCGCAGCGGCGACTCGACGCCGGTGGTGCTCGTGCCCCTGGCGGTTTCCGTCTTCCTGATCGCCGGGCTGCGGTACCTCTTTTCGCTGCCCTCGGAACTGCGCGCCAACTGGATTTTCCAGGCCGCTGAAAGCGAAGGCCGCGCCTCGTGGATGCGCGCGGTGGATCGCTTCGTGTTCGTCTGTGGCCTGGTCCCGGTCTACGCGTGCACCCTTCCGGCGGCGGTCGTCGTATTCGGCTGGTGGCGTGCCCTCCGGGTGACCGCGCTGGGTCTTTTCGTGGCTCTGCTGGTCTTCGAATTCCTCTTCCGCGACTGGCACAAGGCGCCCTTCACCTGTTCCTACCTCCCGGGCAAGCGGCAGTTTTGGCAGGTGCTCGTGGCCGCGTTAGCGGCGCTTTCCTACATGGGTACGGCAGCCTTCGCGATCCACGCGTTTTCCGCCGGATGGGTCACCTTCGCGGCGGGCTTTCCGTTGATCTTTGGACTGTGGCGATGGATGCACCGGGGGCGCGCCGATGACCGGCAGGAGGTCGTGCTGGTCTATGACGACGTGCCGGAACCCGTGGTCGCCGTGCTCGACATAGGCTTCGAGCGCGACTCGCTGGAAGCCGTGCCGCCGTCCGCCGAAGCACCCGTCGAGCATACCCCGTTTTGGAACGCGGCCGGCGAAGAGGATCGCGACGCCATGCCCTTCTTCCGCCCGGCGGGTTTCGGCGAGGACCTGCGCTACGGCCTGCGCCTGGTGCGCAAGCACTACGGGCTGTCCGCCACTATCGTGGCCACTCTGGCGCTCGGCATCGGCATGAACGTCAGTGTCTTTACGCTCATGAATGCGGTGGCCTTCCGCGCGCGCGTGCCGCATCCCGAGACTTTCGTGCGCGTCTCGCCGCTTCATGCGGGCAGCGAAATGGCGTCGATCGGCGCGGTCGACGCCGGCGAGTATCTGACTTACCGCGACCGCACCAAATCCCTGGCGGCGTTGGCGGCCAGTTTCCGCGCCAACGTGACGCTGGAAAGCGATCGCTCGGCGGGCGTTCCGGCACTGCTGGTGTCGTGCAACTTTTTTTCGGTGTACCAGGCCGGGCATTCCAGGATCGGCCGCTTTTTCCGTCCCGACGAGTGCGCCACGACGGGACAGCCGCCCGTGGCGGTGCTCTCCGAAGAGGTGTGGCGCGACCGCTATGGGGCCGATCCCCAGATCCTCTCGCGCACCATTTCGATCAACGATCATCGCTTCACCGTGATCGGAATTGCGCCGGCCGAAACCGCGGCGCAGGTGAATGGTGCGGAGCTATGGATCCCCTACACCGGGCAGCCCTATCTCGATATGGGTTTCGACCCGTTCGCCAAGCCCACTTTCTGGCTGTGGCTGGACGGCCGGCTGGCGCCGGGCGTTTCGCGGTCCGCGGCCCAGGCGGAGTTCGCGGTGCTGGCGCGGCAAATGGACCGCGAGCACCCGGGCCGCCATACGACCCTGGCGGTCACCGACGGGTCCTTGCTCTCGATGGTACCCATCATGAGCCGCTCGGGGGACGCCGTGGCTAAGGGCTACTGGTTCATGATGTTCTCCATGCTGGCGCTGGCCATGGTGCTTTTCATCACCTGCGCCAACGTGATGACGCTGCTGCTTTCCCGCGCCGTGGCCCGCCGCAAAGAGATTGCCGTACGCCTGTGCCTCGGCGCTCCGCGCCTGCGGCTCTTGCGCATGCTTCTCACCGAAAGTTTTCTCCTGGCCGCCGCGGCCGGTGCCATCAGCCTCTACCTTTCTTTTCACGTTCCCCGAATTCTCTTCGAGTATGTGGCGCATCGCCGCGCCGATTTTTCCCTGGACCCGGATTGGCGCACCTTTGCCTATGTCTTCGGAGTAGCGCTTGCCGCGGGCGGCGTTTCCGCCCTGGCGCCGGCCCTGGAATCGCTGCGAGTGGACCTGACCGATTCGATGAAAGGCTACGATTCCGCCGCCGGCGACGCCGCCGGCACGCGCCTGCGCACTGTGCTGGTGACCGCGCAGGTGGCGCTGAGCCTGGCGCTACTGGTAGGCGCGGGCATGTTCGTGCAGGTTTACTGGCGCCTGTACCGCAGCGACCAGGGATATGAAACGCGCCACGTGCTGGTGGCGCCCCTGCGCTTCCCCGCAGGGTCCACTGCCGATGCCTCGCGGCTGCTTGCCGAAAGCGCTCTTGCCCGCGTGGCCGGGTTGCCGGGCGTGGTATCGGTGGCGCGCTCGAATGAGGTGCCGTTCGCCGGCAGCCGGACCGCTTCCGCGAAAATGGCCGACCGCGGCATGGAAACGGCGCGCCGTGTGAGTTTCCAGGCGGGCGCTCCGAATCTTCTGAGCACGCTTGGAATTCGCCTGTTGCGCGGCCGCGATTTCCGCGTGTCCGATCCCCCGCGCGTCGTCGTTTCGCAAAAACTGGCGCGCGCACTCTCGCCCGACAGCGATCCAGTGGGCCGCGTTCTGCAAACGCTGGGGGGACCGCGATACGAGATCATCGGCGTGGCTCGGGATGTCAATACCGTCCTTACCGACGATCCCATCGCCTACGTATTCGACCAGTGGGACCGGCGCGAGACCTTTCTGCTGGCCCGCTTCACCGGCGACCCGGCCGCCGCCGAAGGCGCTATGCGCGCTGCCGTTCGCACGGTCCGCAGCGACGTTCTGGTGATGCCTCGAACGTTGCAGGCGCGCATCGATGATTCGCTCGCCGATACCTGGCACGTGGTGATGCTCATACTTTTGCTGGGCGTGGTGGCCATGACTCTGTCGGTGGCGGGAATTTACGGCGTGGTCTCTTTCACGGTCACGCAGAAGACTCGCGAGCTCGGCATTCGCGTGGCCTTGGGCGCGCAGCGGGCCGATATTTTCCGCGCAGTGCTGGTTGCGGGAGCGCGGCCCGTGGCGCTCGGACTGTTTCTGGGCCTCTGGCTGGCGCTGGCCGCGGATTCTGCCATCCGTAGCGTCTTCGCTAACGCGCCGTTGGAACTGGACGCCGCCAACCCGGGAGTCTATCTCGGCTCGGCTCTGGTCCTGGCGGCTGCGGCCCTAGCCGCGATGCTGTTCCCCGCGCGGCGCGGCGCGCGCAGCGACCCCATGAAAGCCCTGCACTACGAGTAAGGCCCCGGCGTCATCGCGACCACCGGGCGGCCTGGGCGACGGCGGCGTCGTAGGCCCCTTCGGTCCACGGTCCAGGGTGAAAGAAGTAGAGGCGGCGGCCGCGCGGAACACGGGGCGGAAGCTCGTCAGTAGAGACGCCCAGGCTGGCGCGGCAGGCCGACTCGCTGAAATCCGTGGGCACGCGTTCGCCGGGCCCCATGCGGAAGAGCATGGGAATCGCGTCGGCCACCGGCAGTCCGCGCATCCAGCGGTCGCCATCGCACCAGCTTTCCAGCGCCGTGATGGTGAGGGGCAGCGCCGGCGGGACGGCCTCCCGCAATTCCCGCAGGAAGGCGGCATACCACGCGCGCTCGCTCTTGCGCGCGTCGAAATCGATCTGCAAGGCGCGAATGCCAGGAAGTTGTGCCGCGGGCACGACCTCGCGCACCGCATCGGAGACGGCGGGCAAGCCGTGGCCGGCCGATTCCAGGCGAACCACCGCCATCAGATCCGTTCCCGGCGAGAATCGCAGCGGCTGCATGCGCGGTCGCGAGGCGGGGCGCTCGGGATGGAGCCAGACGGTGCGCGCCAGAAAGGCAATGCCGGCGGCGCCCGGCTTCAGGAAGCGCAAGTCCTGCGGACTCTCCCAAGCCCATAGCATGATGCGCGGCAGCGCGGGCGTAGGGTCCGGAGCCCGGAGCAGGAGCGACGCCAGCACGGCGGCGCTTAGCACGCAGGCGGCCAGGAGCAGGGAACGCATCGGCAAGCACCATAGTAAGCGATTGACTTACCATAGCTGTCTTAATAAGATGTCTCCATGAGAAAGCAGGATGCACTCCAGGGTTCGCTTCCCCTGCTCGTTCTGAAGATCCTGGCTCGCAGGGGGCCGCTGCACGGCTACGGCATGACCGCGCACATCGAACGGATGTCCGATGAGGTACTGCGGGTGGAGGAAGGGTCGTTGTATCCGGCACTGCATCGCATGGAAGAAGACGGCTGGATCCGGGCCAAATGGGTGACCACGGAGAACCGCCGGCGCGCGCGCATGTACGAGGTCACCGCGGCCGGCAGGAAGCAGTTGGAAGCCGAAGAGGGCCGCTGGCGCGCGGTAACCGCGGCGGTGGACCAGGTGCTGGGGCAGGCGTAGGAGGGAGACGATGTCGCTTCTGTCGCGTGTGGCGAATGCGTTCCGCAGCGGGCGCATGGATCGGGAGTTGGATGAGGAACTGCGCTTCCACATGGAATCGCGGATGGCAGAGCTCATGCGCCAGGGCATGAGCGCGGAGGAAGCCGGACGAACGGTGCGGCGGCGCATGGGAAATTCCCTGGCCACGCGCGAGCGGAGCCGGGACATCCGCCTGATGCCGTGGATTGAGTCGCTGTGGCGCGACGCGCGCTTCGGAGTGCGCGTGCTGGTGAAAGACCGCGTGGTCACGGCGGCGGCGGTGGCCTCCCTGGCCCTGGCCATCGGCACGTGCACCGCGGCATTTGCCCTGATCGACGCCATGATTTTGCGGCCGCTGCCCGTGTATCAGCCGGATCGTTTGTTTTTTCTGACCTCCGGCCCCGAAGGGGAAAACGCCGGCAGCGGGTTCAGCTATCCGGCGCTCCAGAGGCTGCGTGCCGCATCTGGGGACCAGGCGGAGTTGTTTGCCGCGAGCCCGGTATTTCCCAATCCGGCGATCCTCGTTGGCGGCCAGGAGGAGAAACTCCGCAACCAGGCGGTGTCCGGAAATTTCTTCAGCGCCCTGGGAATCCGGCCGGCCCTGGGACGCCTGCTGTCCCCGGACGACGAGACCGGCGTGAACCAGCATCCCTTCGCCGTATTGAGCTATAGCTACTGGATGCGGCGCTTCGGCGGCGATCGGAACGTCATCGGACGCCGCTTCCTTTTTGGGCCAGTCCAATACCAGATTATCGGCGTGGCGCAGAAAGGTTTCACCGGCGTGGAGGCGGGCACGCTCACCGACGCGTGGATGCCCCTATCGATGGGCGCGGCCGATTCGCTCACCAAGTGGTTTTGGGAATGGCTTCACATTATGGGACGGCTGAAGCCGGGCGTCACGCCGCCGCAGGCGCGCCAGGTGCTGCAAGCGGCCTTTACGAACGCCCATCGCGATTGGGCCGCCGACCTCTATCGGAATAACGAGCCGCCGCAGAGGATTCAGAGCTTCCTGGCCGAGTCGCTGCATCTCACCCCGGACGCCGGCGGTCCTTCGGACCTGCGCGAGCGCTTCGCGCGACCCATGTGGATCCTGGCGGTGGTAGCGGGACTGGTGCTGCTGATTGCCTGTTCCAACCTGGCGAATCTCTTTCTGGCGCGGGCGGCGGCGCGCGAACGGGAGATGGCCCTGCGCATCTCCATCGGCGCCGGACGCGCGAAGTTGATCCAGCAGGTGATTGTGGAAGGCGCCCTGGTGGCGGCTGCGGCGTGTGCCCTGGGACTGGCGTTCGGGGCGGCGGCGGCTCCCGCGATTGTCGGAATGCTGGGGCCGTGGAATCTGCCCGTCTATCTGGATGTGCACCTGGGCTGGCGTATGGTGTCGTTTGCGGCCGCCGCCAGTCTGGCCGCGACGCTGCTGTTCGCGCTGGCGCCCGCGCTGCGGGCTTCCGGTGTGACGCCGCAGGAGGCGTTGAAAGCCGGCGGCGCCAAGTTCTCCGGCCGGCGCGCCATTCTGCGGCCCATGCTGGCGGTGCAGATCGCCCTCAGCTTCGCGGTGCTGTTCGTCGGCGGGATGTTCGTGCTCTCGTTTGTAAAACTGGCCGGCGTCGATCTGGGCTTTTCCCGCGACGGCGTGGCGCTGCTGACTATCGCGCGCCAGGCGCCGGAAAAGAACTCCCAGCTCCACACTACCGAACTGCTGGAGCGCGTGCGTGGGGTTCCGGGCGTCCGCGCGGCCGGAATTTCAATGTGGAGTCTGTTCTCCGGCGACGTGTGGACCGACTCCATCCGCATCCCGGGGCGCGCCCCCGACCCGGCTTCGGCCACCATTCTGCCGGTTTCGCCGGGATTCTTTGAAACCATGGGAATTCGCCTGCTGGCCGGACGCGATCTCACCGCCCGCGACCTCGCGGCCAATTCCAGCGCGGTGATAGTCAACCAGGCATTCGCGCATCATTATTTTCCGGGCGAAGAGGCGCTGGGCAAACAGTTCGCCCTGCCCGGCGATAGCAACAAAGACCACACCGGGCAGATTGTCGGCATCGTAGGCGACGTGCACTACCTGAGCGTCCGCGAGCCGGCGCCGCCCACCCTGTACCTGCCTCTGGACCGTCTGCAGGGAACCCTGGCCGTGCGGACGGCGGGCGACCCCCGCGCCATCGCGCCTCGCGTGCGCGACGCGGTGCAGTCATTCGGACACTCCCTGAAGGTGCGCGAGATAGTCCTGCAATCCACGCTGGTGGACGATGCCCTGATTCGCGAACGGCTGCTGGCACTGCTCTCCGGCTTCTTCGCCATCGTGGCCGCGGTGCTGGCGGCGGTGGGGCTCTACGGTGTACTGAGCTATTCGCTGGTGCGCAGAAGAAGGGAGATCGGCATTCGCGTGGCGCTGGGCGCGCGCCGCTCTTCGGTGGTACGGCTGGTGATTTCCGATATCGCTGTGGTAACCGCGCTGGGCCTCGCCGCCGGAATATGCGGCGGCAACCTGCTGGCGCGCGCCGTGACCAAACTGCTCTACGAGGTGCAGCCGACCGATATGGCCAGTATCGCGTTGCCGCTCGGCTGCCTGCTGGCGGCAGCGGCCCTCGCCGGGGCGCGGCCCGCGATCAGGGCGGCACGAGTGGATCCGGCGCTGGCCCTGCGCGAAGAGTAGTTCCGCTGCAAGCGCTCTCCGCTCACGCCTGCTGGCCGAACCCGGGAGCTTCGTGGAACGGACCCGTGCCAAGCCTCTGGAGTGTGACGATCGCTTGGGCTTCCGCGGAACGGCCCTCGCCGACCGGGCCCACCTTTTCGGCCGTCTTGAATTTCACCGAGACGCGGTCCAGTTCCAGAGAAAGCACATCCGCCAGGCGTTCGCGGATGGCCTGCCGGTAATCCTTCAACTTCGGGCGCTCGATGATGACGGTGGAATCCAGATTGATCAGACGGTAGCCCTCGGCGTAGGCAAGACTCATGGCGTGCTTCAGGAATACCAGGCTGTCGCAGCCCTTCCACTGCTCGTCGGTATCGGGAAAATGCATGCCGATGTCGCCCAGGGCGGCGGCGCCCAGAATAGCGTCGGTGATCGCGTGCGAGAGTACGTCGGCGTCGGAATGACCTTCCAGGCCGAACTCGCTGGCAACGGTGATGCCGCCCAAAATCAGCGGCCGGCCGGGCGCGATGCGATGCGCGTCCCAGCCCAGGCCCGTTCGAATGTCGCTCACGCTTGCGTTTCCTTTGCGGTGTCTTCGTGGAAAAACAGGTGCGCCAGGTCCATATCGCCGGGCTTGGTGATCTTGATGTTACGATCGCTGCCCATCACTACTCCCACTTCCACGTCCAGGCGCTCCACCATACTGGCTTCGTCGGTGCCGATGAAGCCGTCCTCTCGCGCCAACTGAAAGGCGCGATCCAGCAATTCCCGGCGGAACACCTGGGGGGTCTGCGCCAGCACCAGTTTCTCGCGGGGGATGGTGGCGCGGATCTTGACCTTGCCGGTGCCGCGGCTCACCTGTTTGACGGTATCGACCACGGGCACGCCCACAATCGCCGCGCCGGTTTCGGCGGCTTCGTCGAACGCCTTGTGGATGGTCTCCAGTTCGATGAAGGGGCGCACGGCGTCGTGGACCGCCACCAGGTCGGCATCCAACTGGAGCGCGCGCAGGCCGTTCTCCACCGATTGTTGCCGGCTGTTGCCGCCTTCCACCACGCGGACGCGAGCCGGGGAGAACTCCGCGGCCAGCATTTCGCCCACCCAATCCAGGTCTTCGGCACGCACGGCGACAACAATTTCGGTGACGCGATCGGAAGCGGCGAATTTTCTGACGGTATGCACCAGAATGGGCGAGCCTTCCAGCAACATGAACTGTTTGCGGCTGGTCCCCGTCTTTTCGGCGGAAACACGGCCCATACGGGTGCCCAGGCCCGCGGCGGGCAATATCACGGCAACTCTCATTGGCAGCTACGATTCTATCGTGGTTTTCTCGGTGCCGAGGTTGGTCATGGGCTGCGGGTCGCTCTTGCGGACGGGCCGCTCGTGCCGTTCGGCTCCGGCGGCCGCGGCGTGCATGCGGTCGTCGAACTTGCCGAAGATCATCTTTCCGGCGGTGGTCTGGAGCACGCTGGTCACCGAAATGTCGATGGTCTTGGAAATCATCTTCTTGGCATTGTCCACGACCACCATGGTACCGTCGTCCAGGTAAGCCACGCCCTGGTTGTACTCCTTGCCTTCCTTCAGGATGAACACCCGCATGGTCTCACCTGGCAGGACGATAGGCTTGAGCGAGTTGGCCAGTTCGTTGATGTTCAGCACCTCTACCCCGTGGAGCTGAGCTACCTTGTTCAGGTTGAAGTCATTGGTGATGACCTTGCAATCGAACACCTTGGCCAGTTCGATCAGCTTCATATCCACTTCGCGAACCTGAGGGAAATCTTCCTCCACGATCTGTACGTTGAGGTGGGCCATCTTCTGTATGCGCTGAAGGATATCAAGGCCGCGGCGGCCGCGGTTCCGCTTCATCGAATCGGCGGAATCGGCAACGAGTTGGAGTTCGCGCAGCACGAATTGGGGAATGACCAGCACTCCGTCCAGAAAACCAGTCTCGGCGATATCGGCAATGCGGCCGTCGATGATGACGCTGGTGTCGAGGATCTTAAACGTCTTCTTGGAGGACTTCTCTCCTCCGAAAATGCCGCCCAGCGCGGCCAGATTCAGCATTTCGCCCTTCTTGGCACCCACAATGAGGCCAATGTAGGTCATCAGCAGCAGCAGAGACACTTGTAGAAAGGCCGGCGCCGGTGTCTTGGCAATTACCAGCGACATGAGAAACGCACCGAAAATTCCCAAAACGGAACCGAAAGCGGCCCCAATCAGCCGCTTCAGGCTCACCTGCTCCAGGCGGATTTCGAAAAAGATGATGCAGAGACCCAGAATCAGTCCACCAGCTGCCGAAATGGGCCTGGATTGCAGGGGTTCCATAGCATAAGCTGAAGCCGACAGAATCACAACGAAAATGGCACGAACTACGATGAGGTCGAGCATAAGCACCCCCTTCGGGTGGAAACGCGGTCCGGAGAAAATTTAAGCTCGTACGGGAGCCGGAACAGGGGTACGAGTAACCCATAGCGCCAAGAGTATACCATCACTCCAGCCCAAACTATACTAATTACTACGATGAAAGCGTTGGTAATGCTCTTGTGTACCGCTGCCTGCGGCAAACCGTGCGGGGTCGGTCACCGATGCAGTCAACGGAGCGCCGATTGCGGGTGTTGCGATACAAATTGAGTCACCCGGCAAGCGCGCTCTTATCGCAACTACCAACGCCTTCCTGTTGAAGTTTGTCCATTGGGGCGTCATTCAGAACCAGGCAGGCTACCATGGCATAAACAAATACCGCGGGCATCTGCGGCGAAGCAAACGGTGCTGGCGACCCAGTGAAAGTCGCCTTGATCAAATGGCGCGTTCTTAACTTCGTCGCCGGGAAACCGCACGATGTGACTCCAGAGATCGCCAAACGTGCCTATGAACTGTACGAGCAGCGAGGCCGCCTGGACAGGCGAGCCGTTCAGGACTGGGACCAGGCCGAGCGGGAGATTCGGAAGAATCAACCCCATAAATGAACGATTAGCGCACGGTAGAAGGTGGAATACTGAAAATGAAGAACCCGAAGCGGAGTGATTGCCCATGAAAGCTACGAGCGCTGCAAGAGATTTTCCTGTCGTTTGCGTGGGAGGTTCTGCCGGTGGCCTCGACGCCTATACCCGTCTGCTGCGGCACCTGCCGGCCGATATGGGGGCTGCTATTGTCATCGTTAATCACTTGAGGACCGTGGCCACCCTGCTCCACGAAATTCTTCCGCGCTATACGAAGATGCCGGTTGAACTGATCACGGAAAAACTACTCATCCAGCCCAACCGTGTGTTCGTCATCCCAGAACAGCGTGATCTGCACGTTCTTGCTGGAGAGTTCCGATTAAAGCCGATATCAAAGCCGAGGGGATGGCCCGACGTGATTACGGTTTTTCTGCGTTCCCTGACGAAGCACTGGGGCGGCAAACTCATCGCTGTCATTGTCTCCGGCTTTGATGGCGATGGGGCAGCGGCGCTGTGCGGCATAAGGGAAGTGGGAGGAATCACAATCGCACAGGAGCTCGACACAGCCGGGCAGCCAGATATGCCTGGGAGCGAATAGCGAGCGGGTGTATAGACTTCGTTCTTTCCCCCGAGGGCATTGCTCAAGAAATTATACGAATTGCGCACGCGACTTCATCAGTTCATTGATACACCCCTTATGAAAAAGGGGCTCTGCGCAGGAATCCGACAATCTGCCCGAAAGGCTAGCTTTCTCAGAGAGGTTTTGTTGGTTAGCCTGAGAGGATGCGGGAACGTGAGTGGACGAGGGTTCTTGGATGGCCGGGATACAAGGTCTATCGGATGGAGA
>JARLGM010000002.1 GCA_031292755.1 Candidatus Sulfopaludibacter sp. | reverse complement strand
GCTGTTCAACGTGGTATTGGTGCCGTCGATGCCGATGAACGATTCCAGATTGTCCACCGCCGGGTCTTCGAGGATGATTTTGGCGATTTGCTGCTGTTGCTGCGACATCTCGTCAAACGAAACCGACTGTTTGCCTTCGCTGACACCCTGGATCACGCCGGTGTCCTGGATAGGGAAGAAGCCTTTGGGAATGACGGAAAACTGCCAGATGGTGAGAGCCAGCGTGCCCACCGCCACCAGCAGGGTGATGGTCTGGAATCGCAGCACGAAACGCAGCGTTCTGCCGTAGAACGCGATCACCGCGTTGAAGGCGTCTTCGGAAACACGGTAGAAGCGTCCCTGGCTGCCCTCGGGAGTATGCTTGAGCAGTTTGGCGCACATCATCGGAGTCAGGGTGAGGGAAACCACCGCCGAAACCAGAATGGTGACGCTGAGGGTCACGGCGAATTCGCGGAACAGCCGGCCTACGATATCGCCCATGAAGAGCAGCGGAATGAGCACGGCAATCAGCGAGATGGTCAGCGAAATAATGGTGAAACCGATCTGCTCGGAGCCTTTCAGCGCGGCGCGCAGCGGTGTTTCGCCTTCCTCGATGTAGCGCATGATATTTTCGATCATCACGATGGCATCGTCTACCACGAAGCCGGTCGAGATGGTCAGGGCCATCAAGGTCAGGTTGTTGAGACTGTAGCCCAACAGGTACATCACGCCGAAAGTGCCCACCAGCGAGAGCGGCACCGCGATGCTGGGGATGACGGTGGCAGACACGTTGCGCAGGAACAGGAAGATCACCATGACCACCAGGCCAACGGTGAGCATCAGTTCGAACTGAACGTCCGAGACGGAGGCGCGGATGGTATTGGTGCGGTCCACCAGGATCTTCACGGATACCGAACCGGGCATGGTCTCAGTGAGGCGCGGCAGAAGGGCCTTAATGCGGTCCACCACCGAAATAATATTGGCGCCTGGCTGGCGCTGAATGTTCACGATGACCGCCGGGGTTTTGTTCATCCAGGCGGCCTGGTGGATGTTTTCGACGTCGTCTTTGACATCCGCCACGTCGATCAATTTGACCGGCGCGGTGTTGCGGTAGGCGATGATCAACGGCGCGTAATCGGCGCTGGAGAGGAGCTGATCGTTGGCGCCGATCTGGTAGCTCTGGAGCGGTCCATCGAAATTGCCCTTGGCCTGATTGACATTGGCCGCGACGATGGCGTTGCGGAGGTCCTCCAGGTTCAGTCCATAGGAGGCGAGCTGTGTGGGATTGGCCTGAATCCGGACGGCAGGCTTCTGGCCGCCCGAGATGCTGACCAAGCCCACGCCGGGCAACTGGGAAATCTTCGGCGCCAGGCGGGTGTCCGCCAGATCCTCCACCTTGGAGAGCGGAATCGCCGTGCTGGTAAGGGCCAGGGTCAGGATGGGCGCGTCGGCGGGGTTGGACTTACTGTAAATGGGCGGGACCGGCAGATCCACCGGCAGGAAGGTGCCGGAGGCATTAATGGATTGCTGGACCTCCTGCTCGGCCACGTCGATATTCAAACTGAGATTGAACTGGAGCGTGATGACCGAACTGCCATCGCTGCTGGTGGAGGTCATCTGCTGCAACCCGGGCACCTGGCCGAACTGGCGCTCGAGCGGCGCGGTGACCGAAGAGGCCATCACATCCGGACTGGCGCCCGGATAAAACGTGATGACCTGAATGGTGGGATAGTCCACTTCCGGCAGGGCCGAGACGGGCAACTGCTTATAGGCGACGCCGCCCGCCAGCAGAATCCCTACCATCAACAAAGACGTCGCGACCGGCCGGAGAATAAACGTCCGGGACGGACTCACTGATGCTGTCCTCCCGATTTGCCTTTTCGGCCGCTCTTTTTAACCTGTGTATTGTCCGCCGGGGCGGAGCCAGAGGGAACACCACCGGCTCTGCTGCCGCCGCGACCGCCGCCGTCACCACCCGAGGCGACATTCACCTTGCTGCCTTCGTTCAGCTTGTCGACTCCGGTCAGAATCACGTTGTCGCCGGCCTCCAGCCCCGAAGTGATTTCGCTCTGATCACCCTCGGCCGTGCCGGTGGTTATGTTGCGAACCGTAACTGTGGAATCGGGCTTGAGCATCCAGACATATTTGCCGGTGGCCGTGAGCTGAATGGCAGCGGTGGGCAGCAGCACCACCCCGTGTTTCATTTCCACCAGCAGCCGGTTCTTAACGAGCTGGTTGGGGTAGAGCGAATCGTCTTTGTTATCGAAGATGGCGCGCAGCTTCAGAGTCCCGGTGGTGGGGTCGATCTGATTATCCATGGTGGCCAGGGTTCCCACGGCCAGCTTGTTGCGTCCGTCGCGGTCCCACGCCTCGACAGTCAGTTTCTCGCCGGTGCGAAAGTGCTTGGACACCGCGGGAAGCTGATCTTCCGCCACCGGGAAGACCGCGCTGATGGGTTGCACCTGGGTGATCACTACCAGGCCGGTGGTATCGGCGGCATGCACGATGTTTCCGGGGTCTACCAGGCGCAGACCGGCCTTGCCGGTGATATCGGCGGTGATGTGACTATAAACGATATTCAACTGGGCGCTATCGATCATGCCCCGGTCGGTCTTGACGGTCCCCTCGTACTGGCTCACCAGGGCCTTCTGGGTGGCCAGTTGCTGCTCGGGAATGGCGTTCTGGGCCAGCAGCGTCTGATAGCGGGCCAAGTCCACATTGGCATTGTCCAGTAGCGCCTGGTCTCGGGCTAACTGGCCTTCGGCCTGCTCCAGGGCGACTTTGAAGGGCCTGTCGTCCAGGTCCACAAGGGGCTGTCCCTTCTGAATGAGGTCGCCCTCGTTGTAATGGATGGCCATCAACTGGCCATCCACCCGGCTCTTTACCAGCTCGGTATAGATCGGTACGATGAGCCCCGGATCGTCAATGTAGACTCCGATGTTGCCCCGGGTAGCTTTCACGGCGACCACGGGCGCCAGACCGCCACCTTTCTTCTTGCCGGATTTACCCGCGTCGGACGGCGTGCCTGAATCTGTGGCGGCGCCTTTGGGGTAGAAGTAATAGGCCGCGGCGGCGGCGAGGATGAGTACCAGAAGCCAGATCCAACCCTTACCCGAACTGCGCTTGGTGCTTTCCGGCTGATGGGGTAATTCTTCCTCGCGGATTGGCGCGGGTTTAATATGCTCCGGCGCAGTTGGGGTTTTCTGAGTCATGAGTTTGCCAGGTCCCTCCAGTTTCCCGCCCTCTTCCGTGTCTTGGCGCTGATGGTGTAATTCCTTATTTTATGCTCATCGGCGCAGAATGAAATGTTCGGGCGCAATCGCTGCGAGGCCGGGTTCCAGTTCGAAAAAGGGTGAGGCAGTTGCACGCACTTCAGCTATTTCTATAGTTTAGGCGACCTGACGCGGATTGCCGTTACGCGAGTTCCAAAATCTTTTGGGGCTGTTTTCCAGTAGCCATTTCGAGCCATGGCAGGAAAAATGCCACAATCCGGGCGGAAGCGGTCGCCCTACCGGATGTGATTGATTATGATGGCACAAGCGGAGGCCGCCGGATGGCGCGAGGGCACAGTGTGCGCACCGTACTACTGATATTCGCTACCGTTCTGACGGGGTGGACCCAGGCGCAGTTCTCCGGTAGAGTGACGAATTCCATCACCGGACTGCCGGTGGCCAAGGCTACGGTCCGGTTGGCGCCGGTGGCAGGCCGGGCCGGGTACGTGCGAACCTCGGGTGCCGCCGGTGAGTTCCGTTTCGAGGGCATCTCCCCCGGCGATTACCGGTTGGGGATGGAACGGCGGGGCTTTTCACCGGTAGTCCACAGCGCCGGCAAGGGGGTTCCGGGCGGTTCGGTGATTCACCTGACAGCGGGGCAGAATCTGGCCGATCTCGACCTGCTGGCCACACCGTTGCCCATTGTGACGGGCACGGTTACCGAAGGCCCGGGCGAGGGCGAACCGGTGCCGCGGGCGATCATCGAAATTCTGGCGCAACGATGGTCGATTGCCGGCCGCTGGTATGAAGAAATCGATACCGCGGCCAACGATCAGGGCCAATTCCGGGCGCCCGAACTTGAGCCCGGGCGATATTACTTCTACGCCCGGCGCCCGGACGAGGGACCGTTGACCGAAGTGGTCAAGGACGCCTCCGGCAAAGGCGAAGTGTGTCTGGCGGGGGTCTATTATCCCAATGCGCCATCGATCGAAGGCGCCTCTGCGGTGGAAGTCCGCGCGGGCCAGGAGGTGACGGGAATCGGGCTGCGACTGGCGTGGTCGCCCTGCTTTCACGCGCGCGGGCGCACCACCGGTCCGGACGTCGAGGAAGTGCAGATGATCCGGCGGCGCCAGGACACTCCTCTTCCCTGGGAATCCCGCGAGGCAGACAGGGCCACGGACGGCACCTTCGATATTCCCGGCGTCGTTGCGGGCGATTACCTGGTGAGCGCGATCGGACACCGCGGACCCAAAGGACCCGCTCAAGAGGTCACGGTAGAGTCGCGCGACCTGGAGGGGCTGGCGGTTTCCGGAGAGAATGTGTCATTCAACGCCCGTGTTCAGGTGGAAGGCGATGGCGCTCCGCCTCTAAGTTCGGTGTATCTGCTCCTGGAAACGGTAACCGGACCCGGGAATGCCCGCTTCACGACGGTTCCGGTGCAGCCTGATGGCACGGCGCGCCTGGGGAGGATTACGCCCGCGCGCTACACCCTGGCGGCCGGATCGAGCCAGGGCGGAGTCTACGTGAAATCGGTGAAAGCCGGGCCCGAGGAGTGGCCATCTCCGGTGTTGGATTTTCGCGGCGGCTCTCCCCCTGAACTGGAGATCGTTGTGGGCCTCGGGACCGGGCAGGTGCAGGGCACCGTGCAGTGGCCCGATCCCTCGGAAGGCGCCGTGCCGGTAGCGGCAGGGGACGCGATGCGGGCGGTCCTGGTGCCGCAGGAGTCCCGGGCCGGAATTCGCGGGGCGTGGTTCGCGGAACTCGACCAGAACGGCGCCTTCACTTTTTCCGAGATTCCTCCGGGTAAGTACTTCGTCTTCGCCGCGGCGAATCTGGAGGAAGCGTTGTGGATGAATCGCGAGTTCATCGGGCTGGTGCAAGGCAGCGGCGCGCCGGTGGACCTGCCGGAAAAGGGAAACGTGCAGGTGGAGGCTCCGGTTTTGCCGGCGGCGGTAGCGCAGCGCGCGATGGAGAGCATTCGATGAGAACCGCGGCTTGGTTCCTGCTCGCTGCAACTGCTGGCTGGGCGCAAGCGGACTGTGTGGTGCGCGGCGTGGTGACGGACCAATCCACTGGCAAGCCCGTGACCAACGTGAAACTCTTCCTAGTGCGGCAATCTTCGCGGGAGATCCCTTCGCTGCTGCAACGCTCGGGGGAACAGGGCGGGTTTTGCTTCGAGACGGTGGATCCGGGCGATTATCTGCTGGAGACACAACGCGCCGCTTATCTGGACGGCACCTACGGCGGCGGCGTGGTCCTGGCGGTGCGCGCGGGGAGCGAACTGGAGCCGCTTTCGGTCAAACTGGTGCGCCGCGCTATTCTTTCCGGCACGGTGGTGGAGGGAGATGGCGAACCGTTCGCCAGGGCGGAGGTCCACGTCTACCGCCGCCTGCGTTCGCGGGAGGATTCCGGCCAGGACGAAGTGGAAAGCCAGGAGACCGACGATCGAGGAGTGTTTCGCTTCGGCGATCTGCCGCCCGGCACTTACTACCTGGGCGTGACCGCCAAAGCCCGTGACTTCAACATGCCGCTCCTGGATGCCGGCGGAAAGCCCCGGCAGGAGGGATACACGGAAAGCTTCTATTCCGCCGCCGCCCGTTTCGAGGATGCCAAGCCCGTTGTGCTCCAGGCGGGGAAGGACGTTACGGGCCTGTTGCTCACGCTGCGGAAGACGCAGTTCCGGCACATTGCGGGCAAGGTGGTGGGGGCGCCGGAGGGCGCCTATCTCCGGCTCCAGCATCCCGACGGCACCACCTCGTCGGGGATCCGCGCCGATGGCAGTTTCTATCGCGGAGGGCTGGAACCGGGGCAATACACTGTGGAACTACGCGCCGGAAACCTGTTGCGCGGCAAAAAAGAGGTGGACCTCTCCAGCGGCGACGCCGATGGAGTGACGATCACGGCAGACCAAACCGCGGCAGCGGATTTCACACTGCCGGTCCAATTCCGCGCCGAAAAGGCGGGGGAACCATACCGGCCCTCTTCGAATACATTCCTGGTCCTGCTAAAAGGGAACGAAGCCAGGCTCGCGCAGATGAGTGCGGACGGCACTTTCCAGTTCACCAACCTCACGCCGGACCTGTACCGTTTGGAAAGGGTCTGGGTCGGCGGCGATTTTTACGTGAAGCGCATTCTGCTGGGCGGAGAGTCCACAGACGGCCGTACCCTGGATCTACGCAACGGAAACCCCGGAGGAATGCAGATTGTGGTGGCGAGGAAATCCGCCGCCCTTACCGGCCGGCTGGTGGGCGATACGCCAGTGTTGTCGCAGGCCGTAACGATTCTGCTGATCGACGACCTCGGGCGGATCGGAGAGAGCACCCATGCCGACCAGAACGGGCAGTTCCGAATGGAACACGTGGCGCCGGGCAAGTATCGCCTGTTTGCGCTGGAGCAGTTCGAGTCCAGCAATTGGGACTCCGATCTCGCTGACGCGTTGCAAGCCAAATCGCTGGCGGTCGAGCTGGGCGACGGGGAAATGAAGAAGGTGGAGCTTGCGCCGATTACAGCGCAGGAAGCGGCAAGGGCGGTGAAATAAGGGCACGCCCGCGCGCCGGTGATTTGACTTCCCGCCCGGCTTGCAGTAGAACACCCTATATGCGCTCATCCGGGTTCCTCTGTATTGCGGTTGTCACGATCGCTGTGGGAACGCTTCCGCTAGGCGCCAGCAGTTGTTTCAGCGGCGGCATTGTGAAGACCATCGAACGGTCCAAACCGCAAACCGTGGCCCTGACCCGGAAGCTGCCGCCGGTGATCGACCTGGCGGGCGCCCGGGTCCGCATCAAGGTCAGCAAGATGGCCTCGGTCAAAGACGATCCCATCGATGTGATGCAGACCAAACTGCGTGCCGTGCTGTTGAAAGATCGCGGACGGGGCATTTCGCTGGACGATCCACATCCCGATACCGACCTGATCGTCAAGGTGACAACCTTCGAGACAGCCGAACAGAAGCAGCAGCGGCAGAACGGCAACGAAACCAGCAGTTATATCGTGATCCTGGGCAACATGGAAGCCACGGTGGAAGTGTTCGATATCAAAAGCGGGCGCGCGTTGGATTCGGAGAACCTGAAGGATCATTACGAAAAATGGTTCCTGACCGGCACGGTACAAAACGGCAGCAAAGGCATGCCCAACCCGTTCGCCAAGAAACCCAAGACGTCAACCGATGACCGCCTGCCCACCGCGAGCGAGCGCATCTCGGACGTAGTAGAGGGAATGGCCAACAAGATCGCGCAGCGGCTGGTGCCGATCGACGATCGCTTCGACGTGGAGCTGCCGTATGGGCTGAAGGACCTGGACAGCTACGCCAGAGCGGGCAACTGGGGCGCGTTGAAGGAGGCGGCTGAGTCGATGACGCCGCTCCCGAAGGCCGAAGAGGATTCCTGCCGCCTGTATCTGGTGGGCCTCAGTTCGGAAGCCATCGCCTACCAGGAGAAGGACCCGAAGAAGGCGCAGGACCTGCTGGTGAATGCCGCCGACGCTTATCAGAAGGCCAAGGATTCCAACCGGAGCGAAGAAAAGTTCAACGAGCCCATCAGCCGCGCGCAACAGTCGCTGGAACGTTACATCACATTGGAAAAGATCGCGCGCTCTCACCAGGGGACGCAATCGCGTGGCGTGAAAGTGACGCAGGCGGGCAATTCGGTGGTCACGTCCCCGCCGTCCGGAGGCTCCGGCCCGGCGCCGGTTGGCGCGGCCGCAAAGATGGTCTACGACAACGCCTATCTGATCAAACTCAAGAACATTAATAAGATGTCCGACAGGCTCATCATCTCGGAAGTGCAGGATGCCAACCCTCCACAGTTCGATATCAGCCCCAACGGCATCGCCCAGTTGCTCACCGCCAACATGAGCGAAGACGTAATCCTGGCGGTCAAGAACAAAATGAAAAGCAGGACGGCGCCTCCGCCCGCCAAGAAGAAATAGGTCATGCGGCGCATCGCGCTTTTTTGCGTTCTTGCCGGCTGTGCCTGGGCCCAATGCGGCACCGAGGAAGAGCGCATCATCCACGTTCGCGAAACGCTGGTTCCCACGTTGCCCGCGGCGCAACTACAGATGCTCCGGCGCTACCTGGAATTGGGCACGCGCTCCTGTCCCACCAGCGGCGACCTTTGGTATTACCGTTCGCTGCTGGAACAGAAGGCCGGCACCCCGAACATGGCCAAGTATGCGCTGGCCCAGGCGCAGAACTACGGTTCCGATTCGCTCCGGCGCGGCGTCGATCCTTTCAAAATGAACGATCGACTGGCGCGTGCGGATCGCACCATGCCGGGGGCGGTGCACGATAAATGGGCGCTGGTGGTAGGGGTGCAGCAGTTTCAGGATCCCACCATACCCACCCTTCATTTCACGGCAAAGGACGCGCACGATTTCGCCGCCAGTCTCACGGACCCGCAATTCGGCCGGTTCAAGCCGGCAAACGTCAAGGTGCTGGTGGATAAGCAGGCCACCGTGCAGGGCATCAGAGAAGGGATCGGCTGGCTGCGCGAGCGCGTGAAGCCGGAGGACCTGGTGGTGATCTACGTGAGCACCCACGGGTCGCCGAAGAGCATGGACGTGCTGGGAGTCAGCTACATCATCGCCAACGATACCGAACTGGAGCCGCCCGAGAAGCTCTACTCCAGTTCGTACCAGATGGTGGATTTCGTGGAAGACCTGAACCGCGATATTCCGGCCAGGCGCCTGGCCGTCTTCATCGATACCTGCCACAGCGGCGCGGCCATCCGGCAGGCGCAAACCGTGGACAACGAGTCGCCGGACAGCGTGACTGGTTTCAGCGGCGCGTTTCGCTCCTTCGAACTGGGTCCGGGCCGCGCCGTGCTGACCGCCAGCCGGGCGGAAGAGGAATCCTGGGAAAGTTCGCGCATCGAGAACGGCTACTTCACGCACTACCTGATCGAAGCCATGCGCCGGGAAAACGGAATGTCCACCGTGAAAGAGCTTGCCGACTACGTGCGGGAGCACGTCAAGGCGGCGGTGGAAACCGACCTGCACCACACCCAGACACCGGTCTTCGGCGCCTCGGAGCAGGGTGGAACTATCGTGCTCGGCGCGCCGGTGTCCTAGTTTTTTAACATACCTCACACTTCTACCTATGCTATAGGTAGGAGTGCATAGTATGTCTGAAAAATCAGATCTCCCACAGGGTACGCTCGACCTCCTGATTCTGAAAATAGTGGCGCTCGGGCCGGTACACGGCTATGCCATCGCGCAGCGCCTGCAGCAGGTGTCGCGCGATGTGGTGCAAGTGCCGCAGGGGTCGCTGTACCCGGCGCTGCACCGGCTGGAAAACCGGGGCCTGCTGGCGGCGGATTGGAAGGAGACGGAGACCGGACGCGAGGCCAAATTCTATCGCCTGACCCGCAAGGGCCGGGGGCAACTGGATACCGAAACGGCCAGTTGGCAGCGGCTGGCGGAGGCAGTGAGCCTGATCCTCAGGCTCTCGGAAGGAGGCGCGGAATGAGCTGGTGGTCTCGCTGGTGGCGGCGCGGCCAGATGGAAGCCCAACTGGAGAAGGAACTGCGCTTCCACATGGAACAACATGCCGCCGACCTGATTGCCCAGGGGCGCGACCCGAAGGAAGCCATGCGTCTCGCCCGCCTGTCGCTAGGCGGGCCCGAGCAGGTAAAGGAGGATTGCCGCGACGCCCGCGGCACGCGGTGGCTGGAGGATCTCTGGCAGGATTTCCGCTACGCCCTGCGCACCCTGCGCCAAAAGCCGGGATTCGCGGCGGTCGCCTTGCTGACCCTGGCCCTGGGCACGGGAGCCACCACGGTCATGTTCACGATGATCAATGGCGTGCTGCTCAAGCCCCTGCCGTATTCCGATCCCGGACGCCTGGTCCTGGTGCAGGAGCAGACGGACTATAGCACCATCCTGGGCAATCTCTGGGGCTTCACCTACCCGAACTTTGCCGATTGCGGGCGAGAAAGCCGGGCGCTTGCCATGACGGCGTGGCGCTTCAGCAACGGAACTCTCAGCGTTCCCGGTCCAGCCGAGAATTTGAACGGACGGCAGATCTCCGCCAACCTGTTTTCGCTCCTCGGCATCCCGCTGTACCGCGGGCGGACGTTCCTACCCGAAGAAGACCGGCCGGGCGGATCGCCGGTGGCGATCATCAGCGATGCCCTGTGGCAGCGCCGCTTCGCCGGCAGCGCGGACGCTATCGGTTCGACGCTGGTATACAACGGAAAGTCGTATACCGTGGTTGGCGTCGCGCCGGCCGGATTCCGGCTGGACCAGGGAGACGCGGATGTGTTCACACCGCTGGCTCAGGATGCCGCGCCATACCTGGAGAATCGCGAGGCGCACCGCTTCCTGGTATGGGCGCGCCTGCGGCCGGGCGCGACCCTGGCGCAGGCGCAGGCGGAACTCGCGCTGGTGGGCCGCCGCCTGGCCGCACAGTACGCGAAATCGAACAAGGGCCGCGGCTTCGTGGCCGAACCGCTGCGCCCGGACGTGGGCGATGTCCGGTCCACGCTATGGCTGCTCTTGGGCGCCGTCAGCCTGGTGCTGCTGATCGCCTGCGCCAACATCGCGAGCCTGCTGCTGGCGCGCGCCGTGTCGCGCGAGCGGGAGCTGGCCATGCGCGCGGCGCTGGGCGCGGGACGCGGCCGGCTGGTCCGCCAGTGTCTGACGGAAAGCACCGTACTGGGGCTCTGCGGAGGCGTGCTCGGGATCGCCCTGGCGGTCATTGGCACACGCCCGTTCGTGGCCTTCTGGCCGGGCAGTCTGCCGCGCGCCGAAGAGGTCCATCTGGATTGGCATGTGCTTGTGTTTGCGCTGGCGGCCTCGCTCTTCTGCGGCTTTTTGTTTGGACTGGCGCCGGCCCTGCGCGTCCCCACGCAGGCGCTGGAGCGGACGCTGCGCGCCGGCGCGCGCTCGGTGGCCGGACATTCGCGCCGGCTGCATGGAAGTTTCGTGGCGGCCGAGATTGCCCTGGCGGTGGTGCTGCTGGTCTGCGCCGGGCTGCTGGGACGCACCCTGCTCCGGCTCTCCTCCCTGGATCCCGGCCTGAATGTGCGTAACGTTTTGACCGCCCGGACGGCGCTTTCCCCGGCTACCCTTCCCTACCCCGCTCAAATCCGCGCCGCCTGGGATGACGTGCTGGAGCGTGCCCGCCAGGTGCCGGGAGTCGAAGCCGCCGCCATGGTGGATACCGTTCCCATGCGCGAGGGCAACAACCCCATCGGCTATCGCACTTCGCCGGCGGAGGCGCCCGACAACCAGCAACCGGTGGCGCTGGCCACCAGCGTTTCGCCGGACTACCTGAAGGTGATGGGCATCCGGCTGCTCGAAGGCCGGTTTTTCGACGGCCGCGACCGCATGGGCCACGAATCCGTCGTGGTGATTGACGATGTGATGGCGCAGCAGGCATACGGCCGGCAGGGCGCGCTGGGCAAGCACCTGTGGATCGATCTTGGCGGCGACCCCGTCCGCGTGGTCGGCATTGTGGGCCATGTGCGCTATTGGGGACCCGCGGGCGACGATCAGGCAAAGGTGCGCGCGCAACTCTACTATCCGTTTGCCCAGGTGCCCGACCGTCTCCTGCGGCGCTGGTCGGATCTGATGTCGATTGCTGTTCGCACCCGGGTCGCGCCGCTGAGCGTGGTGGAACCGCTCAAGCAGGCCGTGCGTGGCGCGACGGGGGACCAGGTGATCTACGAAGTCCGGACCCTGGACCAACTGGCCGGCGATTCGCTGGGCCGACAGCGCTTCCTGCTGCTGTTGTTTTCCCTGTTCGCCGGCCTGGCGATGCTGCTGGCCTGCATCGGCATCTACGGTGTGCTGGCTTACCTGACCAGCCGGCGCGTGCCCGAGATCGGTGTGCGCATGGCGTTGGGGGCGACGGCTGGCGAAGTTACGTGGCTGGTTCTGCGCCAGAGCCTGGGCATGATTCTGACCGGCGCCGTCCTGGGCGGCGCCGCAGCTTTGGCCGCGGGGCGGGTCTTGCTGCGCCTGGTGGAAGGAATGCGCCCGGCCGGGCTTTCGACGCTGGCGGTCACGATTCCCGTTTTGGTGCTGGCCGCCTTGGGCGCCAGCCTCATCCCGGCACTCCGCGCCAGCAGGCTGGATCCGCTAATTGCATTGCGGCAGGAGTAGGGCGGTGGATTGTAGGTTGGCAGTGCGGCAAGGCGCGGATCTCCGCCTGGTATCCTATTGTAGTAGGATACTTTGTATGCCGCGCGGCAACCCATCACCGAAACTGGCAATCACGATAGCCCCTGACATTCACGAAAACATCCTTGCGGCAGCCGCCCGCGAGGGTGTGAGCGTCTCTGCCTGGATGACCGCTGCGGCGCGCCAGGCACTACAGCGGCGGGCCGGTTTGGCGGCGGTCGCGCTGTGGGAAAAGCAGCACGGACGTTTCACGGCAGAAGAGATGAAGGAAGCGCGCCGCAGCGTGCGCGCTCAGCTTCGAACAGCGCGAACGGTCCGGCGTTCGGCATGAGCGCCGTCGTCTATGACGCCGCCGTTCTGGTGGCCGCCGATAGAAACGAGCGGCGAGCATGGGCTGAACACAAGGCCCGTTTGGAATTTGGCATAGTTCCACTGGTTCCCGCGCCGGTGGTCGCCCAGGTCAGCCGGTCGCCACAACAAGCCCAACTTCGGCGCTTCTTGACTGGGTGCGTGGTGGTTCCTCTTGGGGAGACCGAGGCGCACGAAGCCGGGCGGTTGCTGGGCATGACCAAAACGTCGGATGTCGTTGACGCCGTTGTGGTGACGACAGCCCTTCGCCAAGAAGCTACGATTCTCACAAGTGACCCCGGCGACATAAAACGGCTCGTCCGAGCTTCTGGCCGCGAAGTTGCTGTCGTCACCATCTGAGGTATACCGAAGGCCATTCGTCCGGGATAGGATGTAGCCAACGCGAAGTCCAGGCCACCGAATTCTGGCGCTGTGGGCGGTTTTTCGGTAAATGTGGTGGCGGAGCAGAGGCACGGCATGACTACCCGTCAAATGAGGCATACGCCGGATTATCGGAAGCTGGTGCCGAGGTTCTAGCACCTCGGATATTCCACACAGCGGTGTGTCATCGCGCTGAGATCGTATTTCCCATGGGGCAGGCGCGGCATCGCGGTTTCCCTAGCCGGCGCAAATCCGGCGGTTCAGTCCCATTAACGGACATTGAGGCCTGTTATTATATAGCCAAGCGTCGGCGTAAACTATTGCAACGGCAAGAATTTGCCGCCGTGCGTGGGGTGGCGTCCCGCGTGCTTGATACTCATGACTATGTCCGGCCTTCTCCAGGATCTTCGCTATGCTCTCCGCCTCTTCGGCCGCAACCCCGGCACGACCGCTGTCGCCGTGCTCTCTCTTGCCCTCGCGATCGGTCCCAATTCCATGCTTTTCAGCGTGGTGGACCGAATGTTCCTTCGCCCGACGACCGTGGAAGGCATCGAGAACGTTTACTTCGTGTACCTCAAGACTGCGCAGGCCGGCGTCTATCAGAACCCCACCTATGCCGACTTGCCCCAATATCAGTCCGCGCTCGATGGACTTGCCGACTGCATTGCCCAATCAGGTCATGGCGCGATTGTCGGTGGAGGCGCCGGCGCTCCCGAGGTCGTCGGCCAGAGTGCTGTTTCTGGTAACTACTTCACTGCTTTGGGGAGCCGCGCCGCACTCGGCCGTACCCTTGTCGAATTTGATCAGCGGTATGAAGGGGCCCCGCCAGCCTACATCAGCAACTCGCTCTGGCAGCGGCGATACTCTTCCGATCCGGACATCGTCGGCAAGAACATCATCATTAGCTACCAGCTACACCGCGTGGTCGGCGTGGCTCCTCCGGATTATCGCCCGCCGATCCAGAGCCTCATCGGCGGTGATATCTGGACGCCTCTCACAGCCGAAGACCCGCGCTTTCGCGCCAAACTGACCGTAAGCCTCACTGTTCGCCTCCGTCCTGGGGTGCATCGCGAGCAGGTGGAGGCCGCTCTCACTTCGCTTGCGTCCGCGGAGCCCCGTAATCACGATGTTGCCGCGGTACTGCGGGCTACCGCTGATCGCGGCCGGATGATCGTCGGCGCATTCATCCTGGCGCTCGTCAGCATGGTGCTCCTGATCGCCTGCGCCAATGTCGCAGGTGTACTGCTGGCTCAGGGCGAAGCACGACGCCGGGAGTTCGCTATGCGACTCGCGCTCGGCGCCGATCGTGCCCGGCTCCTGCGCCAACTGCTGGTCGAAACCCTGCTGCTCTCGTCGATAGCCTCAGCTCTCGGCCTGGTGCTTTCCGAATGGCTGCTCAGCCTCATTCCCGCTTTGACTCCCTCGCTTCCCATGCGCATCGACTTGGGCCTCCGCATCGATGGCCGCGTTCTCGCATACACCCTACTGCTCTCATTTATCACGACCCTGGCCGCCGGCTTGCTGCCCGCGCTCCGCTTTTCGCGACCCGAGCTCATACCCGCGCTCAAAGGGGAACCCGGCGTCCTTTCCCGGTCCTGGTTCCGCGGCACACTCATCGTCGGTCAGATTGCGTTCGCGCAATTCCTGCTCCTCGGTACCGGGCTCCTGGTCCGCACCTACCTCCAGGTCGAACGCATCCGCCCCGGGTTTGATCCAGACCGCCAGATTCTCTTCGCGATCATGATTCCCAATAGCTCCCAGGCCCTCACTGACCATTTCGGTCTGCAGGAGCAACTCCAGGATGAACTGCGCGCTATACCTGGCGTTCGTCGGGTGAGCGTTGTGCAAAACCCTCCCCTCAGCGGCGACGGTGGTGTTCCACGGCAGCTCACTATTCCCGGGCTCCCCGATCCGGTTGGAGTTCAGGGCAATGGGTCCGGTCCCGAATACCTCACCGCCATCGGTTCCCGGATTCTTCGCGGCCACGACTTCACCGCTGCCGAAACCGATTCCTCGGTCATCGTCAACGAGCAGATGGCCCGCCGCTACTGGGGGGAGCCCGCTAACGCCCTCGGCCGCTTCTTTCAATTCGACGGCCGGCAGAGCCAGGTGGTGGGCGTCGTCGAAACCGGCAAGTACAACACGCTGATCGAGGACGCCTTGCCATACTTTTACTACTTCACCCGCAGCACCAATTTCGTCGTCATCGAAGCCGCGCCCGGACAGACTGCCGCGGCTCTTGCTCCCGCGGTGCGGGAGACTGTCCGCCGCAAGGCGCCCGGCCTGACCATCAACTCGCTGAACACACTCCAGCAGCAAATGTCCATTCCGCTTTTCGCCTGGCGATCCTCCTCCGGCCTGTTCGGTGTCTCCGCTCTGCTCGGCATCTTTCTCTCAGCCGTAGGTCTGTATGGTGTAGTCTCCCATTCCGTGACACGCCGCACCCACGAAATCGGCATCCGAATGGCTCTCGGCGCCCGCCCTGGTGACGTCAGGAAACTTGTCTTTAGCCATGGATTCGTCATGGTCGCCGGCGGCGCGGTCGTCGGTACTGCCGCCGCAGTCCTCGCCGCGCGGGTTGTAGCCCGCGCCCTATACCACGTCAGCCCAGCCGATCCCGTCGCGATCTGTAGTGCGCTTCTGGCTGTCGCTCTCGTGGCATTCCTGGCGTTGCATCTCCCTGCACGCCGTGCAACCCGCGTCGATCCCATGACCGTGCTGCGAGACTGAGTCGTCCCAGTGCACAAACCATTTTCAATTCCTACACCACGACGTTCGCCGTACCCACATCCAAACAACTCGTGGTGAACTATCCGCAATCTTCCATCTCAGGGTCGACAGCGGCGCGGAACAAAGCCGCCGCTTCTTTATGCCTTCCTCTGACCTGCAATAAACGCAACATGAAGGCCATTTGGTCGTATGACGCCCATCCCGCGGGCTTGACCCGCCGAGCGACTAAGACCGCCCTAAACCGGCAGATCGACTTGGATTTCACGAACGGTCGCACCCGGGGATCGATCATCGTGCAGGGTCCGCCAGTAGAGTTGGATGGCTTCCTTGGCGCGGGCAGCCAAATCGTCTATCGAATTGCCCGCGACCACAATAGTCGGGAGTTCTGGCACATAAGCGCTGTAACCAGCGCTGTCCCCTTCGATAATCAGAGAGTACGTTCGAGTCATCAGTCAGACTCCTTGATTTCACGGACGTGGCTGTCTGCATTCCGAGCGGATGGATTGTCCCGTGCCGGACTCTGGCAGGGCGGTTGGCCTCGTGGATCGGCGCTGGCAGCGACGGATCACTTCACGAGCCTTTCTTCCAATTTTTCCATATACCGTTCCAGCATGGGGTGGAAGTTGGAGTGGACCATCATGCTGATCTGCACCGGAATGGTATCCAGAAAGAACGCGAACGACCGGAACAGCCAGCCGCTGACGGGAACCAGCAGGAACAGCAGCGCGACATTGACCGCGGTGGCGAGCCTGGGATGGTTCAAACTCAGCGCCAGCAATGCCAGTCCCAGGCAGATATCGAACCAGATCAGGCCACTTCCCGCTTCGCGAATCGGGCCATCCCGCGCGGTAAGAATCGCCTGGCCCAGGATCTCCACTCCGGCCACCATGCCCACCGGCGTGGGGTAGGAATCGCGTCCTGCCTTGTAGGTTCCGCCCAACAGCACGACGTTGCCGGCCAGCAGGCTTCGCATACGATCCACGGCGGGGTTCTCGGGACTATGGGCGGCAATCTCGAGCGTGTCCATCAGAGCGCCGGCGGGAATCTTGCGGATCTCATGCCCTTCCCCGCGATAACGGATGAGGAGCCGGTTTTCATTCCAGTTGGCTTCGGTTCGCGCGTCCTCCGACTGCGGCTTTTCCTGCCTGGGACAGGTTCCATCCTTGACCACCTGCTGCACCACCAGGGGAAATGACGGATATGCCACGGTCTGGCCGCCCCGCACCCAATGGTATTCGCCGGGGTACTGGCGCACGCGCAGGTCGGAATCGGCCTGCATGGCGGTCAGTCCGAAGCACACGGTGGAATCGTCGGATCCGAGCACCTTATCCAAATTAGCGATGCGGAGGGGGCCGGACGGATCGGCGTCGAAGAGGCGAGCCCACACCAGGCGTCCGGGCGCGGCGGGAACGCGCGCCGCGTCGTGCGGATTCCAGTCCCCGGTATCCAGGTCCACCCCGATCGCTTTTGGCGCGAAGTACTGAATTGCGCCGATGATTGCGGCTACCTGGCCGGGATCCAGCGGGCTGCGCCGGTGAAAGCGCTCGGCGTAATCGTCATCGTCGATGGTGACAATGACGAGCGCGCGGGAGGGCGTGGAAGTGAGGGTGCTGGGCATACTGTCCAGCAAGGCGCGCTGCGGCCAGGCCAGCAGATTGCTGCTCTCCAGGAAGCGCGTGGCGCCGGCCCCGGCCAGCACGAACAGAACCCCGGTAATGAGGTGCCATTTCAGGTTGTGGCGCCCGTGCTCGTTTTCATGCATGGGCGGCTACCGGGAAGACTTCAGACTTTGCTGAATCGCGCCCAAAGTGAGCCGCAGAAAGGTGCGGCGCTCGTCCTCGCCCGCGGACTGCCATTTCGCCGTCAGCTCGAGGGCCTGCGCCAACCTGTGGGCGGCGCGCGCCTGGTCCGCTGGAGCGACGATCAGCACGGTGGCGGGATAAGCGCCCTCCATGGAGTCGCCGGTGCCGGAAAGCTGGTACAGCCCGTTGCATTTCGGCTGGAAGTCGCCGGCCTCGACGCTGCGCTCCTGTGCCGGCAGCTTGAATAGCGTGGCGCCGCATCCGGCGGGGGCATCCAGCGGTTCCATGTAAAGATGCAACTCGACGGGCGGAGCGGCGCTGAGGACGGAAGAGAGATCCAGCCGGGCGGCGCCGGACGGCACCACCGCATCGCGCAATTCCACCGGCGGCGGCCCTGAGGCAGCCGCGCGGCTGGTCACGAACGCCACCGGCGGCAGGTGCTTGTTCTCCAACTGGTCCAGGAAGGCGGAAATGGCACTCTGCGCCTGTTCTCGCGGTGGGATCCGGATGGGCTGTTTACATTTGTCGGAGTTGGGGCACTTCAGGTAGGTTCCGTCGTAGAGCACCAGACCCAGGAGCGCGTTCGGGGGATTGCTGTGCAATTGCTCCCCCGGCTTCACCGCGACACCGGCCTGCAAGGGGCGATCCTGGCCGTTCAGGCTGGCGGTCCACTGCCCGGCACACTTAAGGATGTACCCGGCGGCGGCAGGGTTATCCTGAGCCTGCCCGGCAACGGCGCACCAAATGGCAAATGCCGGAACCCAAACACAGACTGCCCGCATAAGCCCAATTAAAACACAAAGGCGCTCCCCAATTCCTGGAGAAGCGCCTGAAATCCGTTAGAACCGGGGCTTAGACCTGGAAGGAACTGCCGCAGCCGCAGGTGGATTTCACCTGAGGGTTGTTGAACTTGAAGCCAGCCCCCTCCAGCGTCTCCACATAATCGACCTCGGCGCCATCCAGATACAACAGGCTGGCCTGATCCACAAAAATCTTTAACCCATTGTATGTGTAGGTCTTATCCAGCATATTGGGTTGGTTTTCGAAGGCCATCGAATAGCTGAAGCCAGAGCAGCCACCGCCCACCACGGCGATCCGCAGCCCAGCCGGAGAAGGCTCCTGGGAGGACATGATCTCTTTGACTTTGCCTACCGCTCGTTCCGTTATTTGCACCATGCGTTGTTCACTCCTAGATTGAAGCTCTATGGCGGGTCCGGTTTTGCAATCGGGACCGGATTGCTCCCTGCTTCCGTACATTTAGATGTATCACAAGACGGCAACGTCGCGCAAAATCGCGACGGAAAATCGTTTGGCGGCTCGACTGCGCGACTGCGGTCCCGGCCGCGGGCTGGAGAAGGTACGTTGGCGCTTGCCGTCTGTGCTATGGTGCAAATGTGTTCGATCATCAAGTGTTTGTAACCCTGAACGAGTGAAATGCGTCGGACAGGATGTATGGGAACACTGACTGGTGCTCTTACACTTCCCGCGTTCGGCAGCAGGATTGCGGCTAGATCTAGAGTGGATTACGAAAACACGCCGGAAGGCGCCCTGGTTCGAAGGGCGCAGAATGACGATGAGGCGGCTTTCCGCGAGATCGTCGAACGGTACCAGTCCAAAGTGTTTTCCATCATCCACGGCATCGTGCGGCAGCGCAATGACGTCGAAGACATCGCCCAGCAAGTGTTCGCCAAGGTTTACCTTTCGCTGAAGAACTTCGATTTCCGCAGTTCCCTGATCACCTGGATCTACAAAATCACCGTCAACGAGTGTTTCGATTACCTGCGGAAGCGAAAAGTGCGCAAGCTGGTGTACGAGAGCGACTTGAGCGAAGACGAGGTCCGGCGTGTCGAAAACACCGAACCGAGTGTCAATCGAACCCTCCCCGCCGATGCTTCTCTGGCGCAGAGGGATTACGTTTTGAAGCTCCTCAGCCGCGTTTCCGAAGAGGAACGCATGCTGTTAATGATGAAAGAAGTAGAAGGCTATTCCGTGGAAGAGCTGGCGGCACAGACCGGCATGAATGAGAACACTATTAAGGTGAAACTCTTCCGCGCGCGCCAGAAGCTGGTGAAGGCGTCACAGCGTCTGGAACGTACGCCGGGGCTGGTGGCCGGCTAGGTTCCCTGAAGCGGGCTGGCCCGGCAAGGGCAAAAAGACCCGCAAAAGGGCAGGTTCAGAGATGGTAATTTAGCTTTGTAAGTAAGGGAAGAAACATATGCACGCGGTAGTGATGGAGAGTCTCGAGGATTATCTGGCCGGTTCGCTGGAACCGTCGGAAATCCGGGTGATCGAGGCACACCTGAGCAACTGTGACCGTTGCCGCGAAGAGATTCGAGGCATGCAGGAAGTATCGCTGTTGTTCAGCTCGCTGAAATCCGAAACAGGGCTGGAAGCTTCACCTGCCTTTTACTCCGGAGTCGTACAAAAAGCAGGCGTGGCGCGGAGCGCTCCGAGTTTCGCCAGTATCTTCGATCTGGCGTTCGGACGGCGCCTGGTGTTCGCGTCTCTGTTGACGCTGGCGGTGACGGGCAGCTATCTGGTGACACGGGAATCGCAAGCCGCGACGGCTATTTCTCCGGCGGGCGTCATGGCGCAGCAGAATGCGCCCGGTTTCGATTCCGCTCCCGCGCCCGATAATATGCTGGTCTCTCTGACAGCTTATGAACGTTAACCTCCTGGAGAAGCCGGGCGTAGCGTCCTGGGATCCACGTGTGGTTTGCACGTTGGCGCTGGTCCTGGTTTTTTGCACGGGCGCGGCAGTGGGCGCCCTGGTCATGGATCTGGGTATCCACAATCGCCGGCGGCCCAGGCCGCCGGCCTTCGATACCCCTACGGGCAAGGCTCTCTACTTCGAGAAACTGAGGAAAGACCTCGATCTTACTCCCGAGCAATCCGTGCAGATGGAGTCGGTACTCAACGATTTCTGGCAGTACTATCGCGCCGTGCTGGGCGATGGGAAATCCAAGGTAGAACAGCTACTTACTCCCGCGCAGCGCCAGAAATTCGAACATATCCTGCTGGAGCAGCAGAAACAGGCAGCTCCCTGATACCTTTCTGTAACAGATTGACATAGCCGGCTCCGGCGTCCAAAATAGTTGTGCTGATATGTACGTTTCCCGTTTGGCCTTAGGAGTCGCGGTCCTGTCCGCCGCCCTCATTTCCGGCTGTTCCAACCAAGCCGCTTCCACTGAACGCACTTACCCGATGGGAGAGAAGGTAGCGGTCGGACCGTTTCTCTACACCGTATTCGAGACTCAGTGGGTGACCCATCTGGGTATGCCGCCGGATGAAAAGGTGCCCCAAAACCGTTACTTTCTGGTCCGGGTGAGTATTGTAAACACCGGCGGTAACGAAGTCATGGCGCCTACTTTATCGGTGGAAGACGATAAGGGCGCCAGTTATCCGGAACTGACCGCGAATATCGGCGCGCCGCAGTGGATCGGCTTACTGCGCCAGGTGCATCCGGCCGATTCGATTGCGGGCAACCTGGTCTTCGATTGCCCGCCCGGCCATTACAAACTGCGGGCTCTGGACGATAACGGCGAGAAGAGCGCGCTCATCGATATTCCGCTCTCGTTTACGTCCGAATCGCCGGACGTTCCCACACCGGGCGAGTCCAAGAAAGATCCTACTTACCTTAAGAAATAGAGCTCGGGGTGGCCTAGAATGAAAGCATGTGGGCCACTGGGGCGGTACTGTTTTTTTTGCAGGCCGCCAACTTCAACTCCGACGGCATGAAGGCCCTGGAAGCGGGCAAATACGATGCCGCCGAGCAGGCTTTCCTGAAAGCCATTGCCGCCGATTCCAAGGACTATACCGCCCACTTCAATCTGGCGCTCGCCTATGGGTTTGAGCACAAGGACGCCGAGGGCATCGCCGAATACCGCAAAACTCTGGAACTCCAGCCCAAACTGTACGAAGCGGAATTGAACGGAGGAATTCTGCTGCTGCGGCAGAAAAATCCGGCCGAAGCGTTGCCGCTGTTCGCAGACGCGGCCGCGCAGAAGCCCAAGGAGTTCCGGCCGCGCTACTACCTGGCCGAGTGCCAGCTTCAAACCGGCGACGCAGTCACGGCCGAACAGAATTACCGCCTGGCGCTGGAACTGAATGCCCAGTCCGCCGCCGCGGAGCTGGGCATGGCGCACGCCCTCGCGCGCCTGGAGAAACTGCCGGAAGCGGCGCCGCATTTCCGGCAGGCCGCCCAACTCGACCCGAAGTACCGGGATTCCCTGCTGGAACTGGCCGACCTTTACGAAAAGAACAAGCAGCCGGAAGAAGCGCTGGCGATCTATCGCGAATTCCCGGATAATTTCGCGGTGCAGGAACACGTGGGGGCGATGCTTCTGGCCGGCAACAAGTACGCGGAGGCCATCCCGCGCCTGGAGGCGGCTTACGCCAGGGAACCCACCACCGCCAACTGCGTGGCGCTGGCCATGGCCTACCTGTTCACCAACCAACTGGATAAGGCTCTGCCGCTCTTCGATCGGGCGGTGGCCGCCGAGCCATCCAATTTCGAACTGCGCATGGCATACGCGCGGGCTCTGCGCGATCGCAAACAGTACCCCGCCGCCGCCAACCAGTTCTACGCGGCACTGAAACTCAAGCCCGAAGACAAGGCGGCGTGGCGCGATCTGGGCGCCATGCTGTACCTGGCCAAGGACTATCCGCACGCCCTGGAGGCGCTGGACAAAGCGCGGCAACTGGGCGAAGATACCGCCGGCACAGCCTTTGTGCGCGCCATCATGCTGGACGAAATCAGCCAGACGAAGCCGGCGCTGCTGAAGACCGCGCTGGAGGCCTATCGCCACTTTCTGGAACTGAGCCAGGGCAAGAACGAGAACCAGGAATGGCAGGCTAAGCAGCGCGCCAAGCTAATCGAGAGAGAATTGGAGAAGCGGTGAAGGGAACACGGATATTCGTGCTGGCAGCGATGGCTCTTGCGGCCGCCCCTGGCGCTTCGGCCGACCTGACAAAAGCCAGGGCGGAGCAGAATCTGGAGAGACGTTCCAAGCTGGCGCTGGACAATGCCGCCGCGGAGTTGCAGGCGGCCCGGGAAGCTTACCGGAACGGCGATGCGGACAAAGTCCCCGCACATGTAACCGAGCTTGGCGAATCCGTCGACCTGGCATACGAGTCACTCAAACAGACGAATAAGGATCCGCGGCGGAGCCCCAAGTGGTTCAAAAACGCGGAAATTTCGACGCGCGATCTGTTGCGCAAGCTGGATACGTTTCAGCAGGACATGAGTTTCAACGAGCGCGCCGGCCTGGACGAAGTGAAGGCCAAGATACAGCAGGTGCATGACGATCTGCTGGTGGGCCTGATGGAGGGTAAGAAGCACAAATGAAAACCCTGCAATGGTGCGTGCTGCTGTTGGCGGCATGCGGCGCCGCCGCCATCGCGCAGCAGCGCGATTTTCTCACCGCCGATGAAGTGGACCAGATCAAGATGGCCCAGGAACCCAACACCCGCATGGTGCTGTACGCCAAATTCGCGCGAGAGCGGGTAGACCTGGTGAAGAGCCTGCTGGCCCGGGACAAGCCCGGCCGCTCCCTGATGATTCACGATGCGCTGGACGATTACGCCCGCATCATCGACGCCCTGGACGATGTAGCGGACGATGCCATCGAGCGCAAGATCGATGTCAAACCAGGGCTCGCCGCCGCGGGCAAACTCGAGCACGAAGCGCTGCCCCTGCTCCAGAAGATCAAGGACAGCCCGCCCAAGGACATGGAACGCTTCGAATTCGTCCTGACCGATGCCATCGAGACCACCAGCGACAGTCTCGACGCCTCGCACCAGAACCTGGAACAACGCACAAAGATCGTGGAAGCGCGTGATGCCAAAGAGAAGAAAGAAGTCCGCGACGCCATGACCGGCCCCGAGCGCGAAGCCAGAAAAGCCGAAGACCAGAAGGCCGCGGACGAAGAGCAGAAGAAGACCAAGCCGCCTACTCTGTACCGCCCCGGAGAGAAGAAAGACGGCGGGGGCGGACTGGAATAGAGCAAGAACTCATCGCGGAGGAACGGAGGCGCGGAGGAAGACGCGGAGAAGAATAATATCGATTTCCTCCACGTCGTGCTCCGCGCCTCAGCGCCTCCGCGGTCAGTGTTCGTTTTTATTCGTACCGCAGCGCGATGATGGGGTCGATTTTCATGGCGCGCTGCGCGGGGATGTAGATGGCCAGGGCCGAGGCGGCGAGGAGTGTGGCGGTGATGCCGGCGAACGTCTCCGGATCATTGGCGGTTACTCCGAAAATCAGCGAGGACATCGCCCGCGCCATGGCATAAGCCGCCGGCAGGCCGATCGCCAGGCCGATCCCGATAGTCCACAATCCTTTGCGGAACACCATGGCCATCACGCTGGGCCGCGGCGCGCCCAGAGCCACCCGAATGCCGATCTCGTGAGTCTGTTCCGACACCATGTAGGCCATCACGCCATACACCCCAATGGCCGAAAGCACCAGCGCCAGCAGGCCGAAAACTCCCATCAACACCGCCATGTAGTTCAGCCCGATGGCGCGGTTATGAATCGCCTTGGCCATCGTCTGCACATCCGTGATGGGCTGTTCGGGATCCACCGCGCGAATGGCGCCCATCACTGCCGGCGCCAGGCGCAGGGGATCGCCCGCCGCGCGCACGCCTACGTCGAGCCCCAACGCCGGGAACTGCCGATAGGAAACGTAGAGGCAGCGGCGCGGTTCGCGATCGTAGGGGTTGTGCGGCATATCGGCCACTACGCCGACAATGGTCATCCACGGATTGGTGGAGTCCGCCGCTCCGATCTTGACGCGCCGCCCGATGGGCGACTCGCGGCGCCAGTAGCGGCGAGCCGCACTTTGGCTGATCGCCGCCACCTTGGGCGCATCGGCGCCGTCGCGCTCGTTCAGGAAGCGCCCTTCGAGCAGGGGCACGCGCAGCGTATCGAAGTAGCTCGCGCTGGCCACCTGGTACATGGCCTGCGGCGGGCTGGCCGGATCCACGGTCTGGCCTTCAATGGCGAAGATGCGCCCGTTCGAATGGTCGCTATAGGGCATGGCGGTGACCACCGCGGCGTTGCGGACCCCCGGCAGCGCCTGGATCCGCGTCAGAACGTCGCGGTAGAACGACAACCTCTGGAAGGGCTCGTGATACTTGTTATCGGTCAACGCCAGGCGCAGGTTGAGCAGGGTAGCCGGCTCCAGCCGGGCGCCCGTATCCACCATGGATTTGAAGCCGTGCACCATCAATCCCGCGCCCACCAGCAGCACTACGGCCAGCGCGATTTCCGCCGTGACCAGAATGTTGCGCAAGCGGTGGCGGCCACGCCCCACCGAAGACCCGCGCCCGCCTTCCTTCAGCGAATCGGTAAGGTTGGGACGAGAACATTGCCAGGCCGGCGCGAGTCCCGACAGAATACCGGCGGCCACCGCTGCCACCAGGGTGAACGCCAGCGCGCGGCCGTCCAACTGCATGCTCTTCCAGCCCACGATATAACGTTCGATTTCGGGCGGCATGCCGTTCTTGATCACGGTGAGGCCCCACTTGCCGATGAGCAGTCCCAACGCCGCGCCGGCCAGGGACAGGAGCACGCTCTCGGTCACCAGTTGCGTGATCATGCGTCCCCGGCTGGCTCCCAGGGCCGTCCGCACGGCCACTTCGCGCAGACGACCGGTGGCTCGCGCGAACTGCAGGTTGGCGACGTTGGCGCAGGCAATCAACAGCACGAAGAGCACGGCGCCCAAAAGCATCATGGAATACTGCTCCGTCTCGTAATCCACCAGGAAACGGTGCGCCGGCCAGATCATGAACCGCCGCGTCTTGTTGGTCTCCGGATACGACGCGGCCAGGCGCGCCGCGATGCTGCCCAGTTCGGATTCGGCCTGGGCGATGGTGCGTCCGGGCTTGAGCCGCGCCACCGCGACCAGCGAATCGCTCTTGCGCGAGCCGCGCTGCGCCAGCGTTTGCGCCAGCGGCGTCCACACTTCCGTAGCGATAGGGAAATCGTAGCTGGACGGCATGACCCCGCTGACCACGAAGTTCTGGTCGTCGAAGCGCACATTCCGCCCCACGATGGCCGGGTCCGCGCCGAAGCGGCGCCGCCAGAGCTTATCGCTCAGCACCACTTCCCGTTCCCTGCCCGGTTGGTCCTCGCCCGCCTGAAAGGCGCGGCCGAGTGCCGGCTGCACGCTCATCACATCGAAGAAATTGGCGCTCACCAGGGCCTGTTCCACCCGTTCCGGCTCATTGCCGTCACCCACCATGTTGGCCGAACCCCACTGAAAGTGGGCCATGGCCGCGAACGAAGTGCCGTCGCGCCGGATATCTTCCAGGTCAGCGGGCGTGATGTTGTTCCAGTCGTTGGGCGAGTCCGGTTCGCGCTGCAACACCATGACCAGCGTTTCCATATGCGGCAGCGAGACCGGCTTCCACAGCAACGCATCGGTGACGCTGAAGATGGCGGTGGTGGCGCCGATTCCCAGGGCCAGGGTGAGCACGGCCGTGATGAGAAACGCCGGAGAGTGGCGCAAACTGCGCGCCCCGAAACGGATGTCCTGCCAGAGATTCACGCTACCCCTCCAAAGAAACCAATACGACCGCGACGGGCGCGGAGTTCGCAAAAAACGCGAGCTATTCGTGCTTTTCCAATGTTAGCGTGATGGTGCCGATGGTGATCTGCATGCGCACGCGAATCTGGACGGGCAATCGCCGGCGATCGTCGGTGAGCCAGAGATTCAGGTGCGCGGGCCGGTGAAACAGTACGTCGTTGAACAGGTAAACCTCGTAGCGGATGGTGTGGAACGTGCCTTCGGGCGTTTTGATGTCTTCGCGCGCCTGCGCCTCCACTTTTGCTGAAGCGCTTTTTTTGCCGTCCGTTACCGCAACCGTGGCGCTCTGGCCCACGTCCAGCGGCAGAGTGCGCATGTAAAACATGCCGCCCACCACATCGTGTACGCAGGCCGGAATATCGATCTGGCGCTGTAACAGCAGGGCGTTTTTGATCCGGTCGCGCTCCACGTAGTCCGCCTTGCGCGCGGCGGCGTCATACGCGATACGCGTTTCGCGCTGGCGGCTGCCTTCCTGGGAAGTGAACAACGAAGACTCGGCACACTGATTCGGGCCGAGGTTCACCGCGTAATTGTCTTCCACGCGAAACAGGTTGGAAACCAGACCGACCGATTCCAGATGCAGGTTGACGTGTCCGCCGCCGCGGGGTGTGGTGGTCCATTCCACGGTAGCTTTGCCCGCTGTGATCAGCCGCCATTCCACGTTATAGTGAAGCGTTTCCCTGGCAGGCAACGGATTGTTCTGTGCGAAGACGGACGCGTAGCCGGCCAGCAACAAGGCCATCAACCGGAAGAGCATGAAAGAGCCAGTGTCGCAGATGGGGAGAGGGCGGCGCAAATCAGCGGAACATCGCCCCAGCCGCGTGCGTATCCCGCTGAGGAGCCTCGGCTAACAACCGCACCGCTGGTGCGTCATGAAAAGGGATAATCGAAACATATGGCATCTGGCACCCTGGTTCGCCGGCCCGCGGTACTGCTGGCGCTGGCCCTTTGCGCCGTCGGCGGCGTGGTGACGCTGCTGGGCAGGCTGGTCAGCGGTCCGGCCGTGGATTTGAAAAAGACGCCGCTCACCAGCGAGGCGGGCGGACACGCCTACCCCGCCTTCGCGCCGGATGGCAAGCGCATCGCCTATAGCGGACACGACACGTCGAAAGATGCCGTATCTCACATTGTTGTGCGGCCCATCGACGGCGGCACCCCGCTGCAATTGACCAACGGCGAGGGCAACGACGTGGGCCCCGTCTGGTCGCCGGACGGCGCCAGCCTGGCCTTCCTGCGGATTCTCGACGATCGCGCGCAGGTGATCGTGATTCCGGCGGCGGGCGGCGCCGAACGCAAAGTCGTGGAGTTCGATGCGCCCACCACCGGAGAAGACGACGATGCGGAGCTTTCGCCCTCGGTGGCCTGGACGCGCGACGGCAAAACGCTGCTGGTCTCCGCGCCCGCGGGCGAGCAGAATGTCCCCGCCATCAGCACGGTGCCGGGCGGCGGCGGCGCCTTGCAGGCGATCACCAAGCCGCCGGAGACTTCCCGCGGCGATACCAATCCGGCCGTCTCTCCCGACGGCAAGAACCTGGCCTTCGTCCGCAAACTGGATGGCGACCGCGCCGACCTGTACCTGTGCGACCTGAAAGGCAACGGCGTTCGCCAGCTCACCTTCGATAACAACGCCATTCACGGCATCACCTGGACCGCCGGCGGCGAGGACCTGATGTACTCGGCCAATCGCGGCACCGGCTGGCGCCTCTGGCGCGTGCCCGCGTACGGTGGCAGCCCGCGCGATCTGCTGGTGAGCGGCAACCACGCTACCTATCCCACCGTGGCGCTCACCGGCAACCGCCTGGCGTTTACCGAGAGCCCTTCGGTGGCGGAAGTCTGGATCGCGCAACTGGGCTCGGGAGAGCCGGAGCACGAGCGTCCCCTGATTCGATCGCCGGGCCGGGAAATCAATCCGTCGTTTTCACCCGACGGCCAGCGTGTGGCTGACATCTCCGATCAGAGCGGCGAGCAGGAGATCTGGATCACCGATGCCGACGGCACGCGCACGCAGCTTACGCGTCTGGAAGGGCGGCGCATGAGCCAGCCGCTGTGGTCGGCGGACGGCAAGACTCTGTTGTGCGTGACTCGCGGGCCGAATGGCCCTGAAGTGTTCTCCGTTCCGGCGGCGGGCGGCAAGGCCACGCGCGTGCTGTCCGATGCCACCGATGCCTCCTGGTCGCACGACGGCAAATCGATTTACTACACGCGCTTCGATGGCACGATCTGGAAAGCGGCAGCCGACGGGACCAATCCGCGGCAGATCGCCATGCGCCGCGGCGGCGGGGGCGGCGATCCGCATGAGTCGCCCGACGGCAAGATGGTGTATTACCGGAGCCGCCGCGCCATCTGGCGCATTCCCGTGGAGGGCGGCGACGGAGAAGAGGCGTTTGTGCCGGAACACGACCTGATGTGGGGCGGCATTCAGATTACGCCGAAGGGCATCTACTACCTGGAGTTCGAGCGCAGCGGCCGCGCCCTGGTGGTGGTCTTCTACGATTTCGCCACCAGGAAAAGCCAGCCGGTGGTCCGCTTCAAGAACAACAATCGCTTCGAGGGTTATTCCATTTCTCCGGACGGGAAGCATGTGCTCTACTCCAAGGTGGACCAGAACGAGACCAACCTGGTAATGGTGGAAAACTTCCGGTGAAACAGGACGCGGCATTTTTCGAAGGCAAGGAGCCGGTTCTGGTCTTTATCGCCAAACGCCTGCGCGACGCGCTCCGCCTGGAAGCGCTGTTAACCGAGGCCAGCGTGGATTTCGGCGTGGAAGCCGACGAATACCGCGGCGGAGTGATTTTCCGGACGGTGCGGACCGGGGCCTTCTTCTATGTGCTGCCGGAAGCAGTGGAGGCCGCCCACGGGGTGCTGCGCTCCCATGGCTTCAAACCCCAGGCGCCGGGACCTTCGTAATGCGCCGGAAATTCGGCAGCTCCGCTCTGTGCCCCCGCTCACATCCGTGTTCCGCCAGACCGCACTTCGTCGGTTAGACTGGTAGGACGGTTTTATGCCCGCACAAACTTCCCTGGGCCGCGCGCTCTCTCAAGCTCGCGAGCATACCGACGAATTGTTCGGCCTGGTCCGTCCCGATTCGTTGTACGATCGCCCCATTGCCGAGCGGCATCGCATCATTTTCTATATCGGGCACCTGGAAGCATTCGATTGGAACCTGATCGCCCGCTATGCTTTGGACAAAGCATCGTTCCATCCCACGTTCGACGGCCTGTTTGCCTTCGGCATCGATCCGCCGCCGGGCAAACTGCCCGCCGATCAGCCGCCGGATTGGCCGGCCCTGAGCGAAGTGGAACGGTACAACCGCCGCACCCGCGACGAGATCGATGAACTGCTGGATCACGTTCCGGAGCAGCTATTGCACGTGGCTCTGGAGCATCGTCTCATGCACGCCGAAACGTTCGCCTACATTCTGCACAACCTGGCGCACGAACGAAAGATCGCACCGTTCCTCGCGCCGCCCGCCGCCCGGCCCGCCCCCAGCGGTGCGCGATTCGTGGCGATCCCGGCAGGGGACGCCAGGTTGGGGCTCGACGATCGCGATGCATTCGGCTGGGATAACGAATTCGGTGCGCATACGGTTCCGGTGGCGGCATTCTCCGTGGCGCGGAATAAGGTCACCAATGGCGACTACCTGGCCTTCGTGCGGGAAGGCGCCGCGCCGCCTTTCTTCTGGACGGATCGTGCCGGGCGCTGGTTCTACCGCGGCATGTTCAGCGAATATCCGCTGCCGCTGGAGTGTCCGGTCTACGTGACGCACGACGAAGCACAAGCCTATGCGCGCTGGCGCGGCATGCGTCTTCCCACGGAAGCCGAGTTTCATCGCGCCGCCTTGGCCGCCCCGGCGCCGGAGGCCGGTACGGATAATTTCGACTTTCATCACTGGGACCCGGTCCCCGTTTCCGGGTCCGGCGAGCATGCCGCGCAACTTACCGGCAACGGCTGGGAATGGACCTCCACGCCGTTCGCGCCGTTTCCCGGCTTTGAGCCCTTTCCGTTTTACCGGAATTACTCCGAGCCGTTCTTCGATGGCCAGCATTATGTGCTGAAGGGCGCTTCGCCGCGCACCGCCGCCTGTTTCGCGCGGCCCTCTTTCCGCAACTGGTTCCGCCCGCAGTATCCGTATCTCTACGCCACATTCCGGTTGGTGGAAGGCTGATGTCCGCTCCGGCGTACGGCCATTCCTTCGCGTCCGATGTGCGCGCCGGCCTCACCAGCGCGCCGCAGAAGACTCTGCCCTGCCAGTATTTCTATGACGAGGTAGGCTCCGCCCTGTTCGAGGCCATTACCACGCTGCCCGAATACGGTCTGACTCGCGCCGATGCCCGCGTGCTCCAGGCGCATGCCGGCGACCTGATCGACCTGCTGCCCGCTAACCTCATGGTGGCCGAACTCGGCAGCGGCACGGGAATCAAAACGCGCCCCATTCTGGAACAGATTGGCACACACCGGCCCGCCGTCTACTGTCCCATCGACGTATCCGGCTCCGCGCTGGACAAGTGCGCGCTGGAGATGAGCAGCGTGGCGCGGGTGTTCCCGCTCGAAGCCACGTACCTGGAAGGACTGCGTGCCGCCGGCGAGCGCCGCGCCGAGGGCCAGTCGCTGCTGCTCCTCTTTCTGGGCAGCACCATCGGCAACTTCGAGCCCGAGGCTGCAATCGACTTCCTGTACTCGGTGCGCCAGTCGGTGCACCCCGGCGATGCCCTGCTGCTGGGCACGGATATGATCAAACCCGTGGAGCGCCTGATCGCCGCCTACGACGACCCAACCGGAGTCAACGCGGCCTTCAATCTGAACCTGCTGGCCCGTATCAACCGCGAATTGGACGCCGATTTCAATCTCCGCCGGTTCGAGCACGTGATTCGTTATGTGCCCGGCGCGCAGCGCATCGAAATGCATTTGCGGTCGAGAGTCCATCAGGTGGTGAAGATCAGGCAGGCCGGCCTGACGGTGGAGTTCGCTTCCGGCGAGACCATTCGCACCGAGTCCTGCCACAAGTTCCGGCCGGAGCAGATCTGCGAGATGGCGCGAGCCTGCGGCTTCCGGCTGGCGGCTCAATGGGTGGACGCGGAGTGGCCTTTCGCGGAGAGTCTGCTGATGGCGGTCTAGCGGAATCTCACTCCGGCAGCGGCTTGCCTTTGGTCTCCGGAGCGAAAGGCAGGGCCGCCAATCCCACCAGAAACACCAGACACATGGTCACGCCGGCGTACCGCAGGGGTTCCTCGTAACCTTTGAAGACGTCGCGCGTCAGCAGGCCGAGCGTAAAGGGGCCGGCCGCGGCCACCATGCGTCCCACGTTGTAGCAAAAACTGGTGCCGGTGCTGCGCAGGCGCGTGGGGAATAATTCGGGCAGATAGATGGCGTAGCCGCCGAACAGAGCCAACTGGCAGAAGCCCATCAGCGGCACCATCCAGAGCATGTCGGCGATGCTTTTCAGGTTCCAGAATGTGTAGGCGGTCATGAGCATCGCGGCCAGGAAGCTGACGGCGAATGCCTTCCGGCGATTGAAGTACTGCGCCAGATAAGTGAAGGCGTAGACGCCGAAAAAGCTGCCCAGGTTCTGCAGCAGCGAAGTGACGCCGATCCAGATGTCGGTTTTGCCGGCCAGTTCGGCGCCGCTGAATCCCTGCGCCTTGAAGGAGGTTTCCAGGACGGGACGAAACAGATCGTAGCTGAAGAAGCCGATACCCCACAGGCCCACCACGCCGGCGAATGCGAGGAGCATGCCGACAATGGAATTGCGGCGCCATCTGGGGTCGCCCAGCAGGTCGGCGAAGGAGCCCATGCGTTTCTTTTCGGCACGGGATTTGAGCCACTGGTCGGGTTCCTTAAGCTTTTTGAACACCACCAGCGCGAGTGGCGCGGGCAGGGCGCCGGCCAGAAACATGAACCGCCAGGAGGAAGCGATGGTGCCGGCGCGCACCATTTCGCCAAGCACGATTCCGGTCACCGCGGCCAGCATGTTGCCCACGGCGGAGAATGCCTGCACCATGCCAAGGGCATAGGGGCGCGCCCGATCGGGAATCACTTCCGCCACCAGCGCCACGCCCACCGCAAACTGCCCGCCGACGCCGAATCCACAGAGAAACCGGTACACGCTGAAGTCCAGAACGCTGGTGGCAAATACGCTCAGTCCCGTGAAGATGGTGTAGCAGAGAATGGTGAGCGTCATGGTTTTGGCGCGGCCGAGGCGGTCGCCCAGGATGCCGAAAAGGATTCCGCCTAAGGCCCACCCGACCAGGAACACGGAGGTGGCCCAGGCCGCCTGCTGGTCCACCAAACCCGCCGAAGCGCCGGGCCCAAGCAACTCGCGAATGGCCGGCTTGCGCGCCAGGTTGAACAACTGCTGCGCCATGGTGTCGAACATCCAGCCCATGATGGCGACGCTCAACACGAACCAGTGATAGCGCGTGAGTTCCTTGTACCATCTGTATTTGGCGGCAGACCCTGGAGAAGGCATGAAACGTTATTGTTTCGGAAATACCGCTGCGATTCAAGTGCGCGGCGGGAACTATTTCACCGATGGCGCCACCCGGTCGCCGGACTTCACCGATGTCTCCCCCGGTAATGCCACCAGATCGCCTTCGGCGAGACCTTCGAGCACCTGCACCAGCGTCACGGTGGAGTTCCCTGTTTTCACGTTGCGCCGCTCCACGGCATCGCCCTTCAGCGCGAAGACATAATCGCCGGTGGCGTCGTGGTGCAGGGTCTCTTTGGGAATCACCAGCGCATTCCCGGAAACAGCCGTACGAATCTCGGCATCGACGTTGGTGCCGGGAATCAGGTCGCGTCCCGGATTCTCGATGGTACAGACCACTTCACCCACTTGCCGCGAACCCAGTGCCTGAATCGATGTGGGCATCCTTTCCACCGTGCCCTGCCACTGTTTGCCGGGCAACGCTTCCCAGCGGATGGTGACGGGCTGGCCGATCGCGACACGCCCCAACAGCGGCTCATCTACATAAACGCGCACACGCAGACGGTTCAGGCGTCCGACATCGGCCACCAGATCCCCCGCGTTGAGATAGGCGCCCGTGCGGATGGCCAGTCCGTATACTTCGCCGCCGATCGGGGTGCGCACCAGGCCCTGCGCCGCGCGGTCCCTGGCGAGTTTCAAAGCCGATTCGACGTCCTGCAGACGCGCTTTCGCTGCGTCGACGTCGCTCTTACCCACCAGCGACCCGCGCCGTTTTTCCAGGCCCGAGATTTCAATTTCGAACTGGTGTACTTTGTCGCCGGCCGCCTGTACTTCGACCGCGGTCACAGCCTGCCTGGCGTGCAGGCGTTGCAGTGTGCCGTATTCCTTCTGCGCCGTTTGCAGATCGAAGCGGGCCCGCGCCAGGCTGCTATCGATCTCGGCGAGTTGGGAGGGTCTTCCCCCTGCCTCCAGCGCGGACAAGGCGACCCGCGCTTCGGCGACCTTGGCTTCTGCCGCTTCGATATCGGCCTGCAGCGACGGGTCTGTCAACTCCGCCAGCACCGCGTCCTTGGCCACCGTCTGCCCTTCCTGAACGGGAACCCGGCTCACCAGTCCGGCAGCCGCGGCACGAACGGCTTGCCACTCGACGGGCTCAGCCTTTCCGTTTGTCGGCAGGGTGCTCACCAGCGTCTGCCGCCGCACGCGCGTGAAGTTGACATCGAGGGGTGCGTTTTTTCTCACGATCCCCCAGGCGATCAACACCGCCACGAGGAGCGGCAGTGAGAGCAGCCACTTTTTCAATTAGTTTGGTCTCCAATTCCTATCTTAACCATTGAATTTTGTAGTCGCCCGGCTGCGCGGTCCGGCACACCTTGCGCCACATCGGTATAAAATGAAGGCCTCTGAAGGACATGCGATGCGGCCTCTCGTAATTTTTTCGGTTTTCGCGGCAGCTCTTTTCGCGCAGGGCGGTGGCTCCGTGCAGTTCCGGGATTGGACTCCGCCGCCCGCCACCGCTAAACCTGTCACCGCCTGCGGTCAATTGCTAAGCATGACGGATTTCGACCTCTCCGTGATCGGTGCGGCCCTGATTCCTCCTACTGCTGCCGCACCCGAGCATTGCCATGTGTTTCTGATGGCGCAGCCCGAAATCAACATCGAAGTCAATCTTCCGGCCAACTGGAACGGCCGTTTCTACATGTTCGGCAACGGCGGCTGGGCGGGTGAATCGTTCGACGCCCCCGGCAGAGTCGCCAACCACGCGCGGGCGCTTCGCGCCGGATTTGCCACGGCCTCGACCGACACCGGCCACTCCGCTGCCCTCGAACCCGGCGCCAGTTTCGCCACCAATCGCCAAAAGCTCCTCGATTTTGGATTCCGTTCCCTGCACGTCACCGCCTTGGCGGCCAAGCGTTTTATCCGCAGTTACTATGGCGCAAATCCCTCCAGGTCTTACTACGACGGTTGTTCGCAAGGAGGCCGCCAGGGCCTCACTATCGCCCAACGCTTTCCCGATGACTTCGATGGCATCATTGCCGGCTCTCCCGCGCTCTATAACACCGGAAATATGCTCGCCCGCGGCTACTGGATGAAGGGTTTGAGCGCCAATCCTTTCACGGCTTCCAAACTCGGCCTGCTGGCCAGCCGTGTTTACGAAAAGTGCGATGCCAAAGACGGTCTCAAGGACGGACTGATTGAAGATCCCCTGCATTGTGGTTTCCAGGCAAACCAGGACCTTCCGCGCTGCGCGGAAGGCAAAGACCAGCCCGATTGTTTCACCGCTTCCGAAATCGCCGCGGCCGACCGTCTATACAGCGACATCTTCCGTCAGGGCAAACGCTTCTTTCCCGGTTGGCCCGTAGGCGCGGAAATTCCCGGACCGAACGGCCGGAGCGGCTGGTTGGGCCAGGCAATCGCCGCCCCTGACGGCAGTAGTGTCTGGGCGAATTACGGCCAGAGCTTTTTCCGTTACATGGCGACGCCGGGCGCCAATCCGAGCCAGTCGATCGCGGATTTCGATATCGATAAAGAAATCCCGCGCCTCGCCTTCCTGCATGAGACGATCGATGCCACCGACCCGGATCTCTCGGCATTTCGCCGGCGCGGCGGCAAGCTCATCATGTATTTCGGTTGGGCCGACCCCCAACTCAATCCGCGCGTGGCAGTCGAGTATTACGACCAGGTGGCGGATCGCATGGGCGATTCCACTGCGGATTTTTTTCGCCTCTTTATGGTGCCCGGCATGTTCCATTGCGGCGGCGGAGTCGGAACCGGCACGTTCGATGTCGCGACACCGCTGTTGCGCTGGGTGGAATCGGGCGATGCCCCTAAAGCCATCCCTGCAAGCCGGGTCTCCAACGGAAAGGTGATTCGCACGCGGCCACTCTGCCCATATCCTCAACTGGCGCGCTACAAAGGCAGCGGCAGCATCGACGACGCGGCGAACTTCAGTTGTGCGGCGCGGTAACATCCCGCCCATCGCCTACGCATCTGAAGTCTCTCTCCGCCTCGTCCTTCGCGGTGACTCCGTTTCACCATTGCTATTTGACTTACACTAAACCACCTACACTTACCGGCCCCGGAATCGATAACTCCGTATGATGCAATGTAAGTGGAGGTAGATCTAACAACATCTACCAACCCCCGCTCCCTCGCAGCGCACCACGATTACCGTGTGGTCGTCAGCGGGAGCCTCAACAGTGTCGGCCGCCTCCATGATCAACGCCACCAGATCGCTGGCGCGAGCGCCTGGATTCCGCCGGATCGCATCGGGAATGCCGACGTCGGGGATCCCGTCAGTGAAAGCAATCAGCATGTCACCCGGTTCGAATGCCAGGGTACGGCAGGAATAGGCGACGCGGGGAGTCAGGCCGAGGACGGCGCCGGTGCTTTCCAACCGCTGCACAGTGTGGCCGTCCGCACGGATCAATAGTGCCGGTTCGTGTCCGGCGCTCACGTACTGCAACTGCCTCGCGGCGGCGTCCACCCGGGCATAGAACAACGTGGTGAAAAAATTGTCGGGTGATACTTCGTACACCGTGCGGTTCAGGTCCCGCACTACCTTGACAGGATCGAAGAGCAACGCGCTGGAGAGCCCTCGCAGCAAGGACTGGATGCCGGACATCAGGATGGCGGCAGCGATGCCCTGGCCCGAAACTTCGCCCACCGAGACGACCAGGCCGCCCCGTCCGTCCTGTGTGAAATCGAAGAAATCGCCACCCACTTTGCCGGCGGGGCGCGAATCGCCGCAATAATCCAGGCCCTGAATGCGCGGCAGGCGATAAGGTAAGAAACGTGCCTGCACGTCGCGCACGACTTCCAGTTCCAGAGTGCTGAGGTTTGAAGTTTTAGTGCTCATACCTGAATGACGCGGCGGTTGCCGGATTCGCGGGGTGGGAAATCGTAAAGGTTGGTGAAGAAATGCGGCGCCGGGTGTGAGGCAGGCGGGGCCTGGCGCCGCTACGGTGGGACTGCATGGTCATTGCTCGTTAACGCGCTGAATCTGGAAGCCCTCCAGTTCGTTTAACCACACCTGGTCCAAAACGTACCGGCCGTTCTGCAAATTGAGTACGACGCCGGTCTTGCTGTCGGGTGTGCCGGCGATGCGATTCGCCAGAACGGTGGTCTGCTGACCCCCTTCGGAGCGCACCAACAGCACGATGTTGGAGCCGCCATTGGACATCTGCTGCACGGTGCAGACACCCGGTTGCATTTCGACGCTGCCTACGGCCACGGGGTCCGCCAGCGTAACTCTGAGAAGGTTCGAAGTAGCGGCGCTGAGTCCCACGGCCGCGATCAGAACTGCGAGAAGCGTTTTCATTTTTTGTCTCCTGTATAGAAAGCGTCGGCCGGAGCAAGCATGTTACCCGTGGGGGCCGAAGCTTAACGTGCTTAACACTGACTTTACCGGTCCGCGATGGTCTACGGCAGCAGCACCACGGGCGACCGCCAGATGGCCATGCGTTGCGCGCCGGGATCGATGACGCTCACCTGGCAGGTATAGCGCCCCGGTTGCAGTTTTCCCAATGGCAGGCTGAAGCGCATGGGAACTGCCTTGGACTTCGCGTTCAGCCCGTCGGTCACCTGCAGCGGCGCGGTTTCAAACGCCTTCGTGCTGCCGCGGAAAAAGCTCACGGTGGCCACCATCATCCGCGTCTTTTCAGCCCCCGGTTGATAGGCCTCCAGGTAGACGTACATATCCTCGTCTTTGCGGAAGACGCGGGTCACGCTGGGCACCAGTTTGCTCCCGTCCTGAATCAGCGGATTGGCGGCCAGCAGCTTTTTGTCCTTCTCGGCAGTGGCCACGGCGGCGTCCAGCCTCTCGCGCTGGTAGCTCAGCACCACGCTGCTGATGGGCAGGTAGCTCGCCTCGGCGGTCAGGTCGGGGACTACGAATTTGGTTTCGAAGGTGCCCATTTTGCCGGTTTCGTTTTCGCGCGCCAGGAATTTCAGAGTATACGTGCCCGGCTGGAGTGAGAAGCCCGTGTCGTATTCCAGATTGTGCCTGGCAAGCTGTCCCGCGTTCTCGCCTTTCAGCTTTACGGTGATGTCGTCGCGGACCGTGCCGGCCAGCGCGCCCTTGGCGTCTTTGATTTCGCCGATGAAATCGATCCGCGTGTTTTCGGCTCCGCCGCGGCGGGCCAGTTCGATATCGCTCCCGGGAATCTTCACGGAGACCGGGACGAAGTAGCGGTCCTTGGCCTGCCGGAAATAATTGACCTCCAGAGCCAGCGTGAGGTCAGTCACGGGATCGCCCAGCATCAGCGCCTCTTGCAACTGGCGTTCGCGGTCGGAGGAGTTGAACTGCTTGAAGTCTTTGCCGGCGAAATATCCGCTGCGGTAGTCGAGCCTGGCGGTCTGGTTGCTCTTGACCGCGACTTTGATGCGGCGATACCGCCCATCCAGCGCCGTGTTGGTGCTGTAGTAACCGAGGATGTAATAACTGGCGATATCCTTTTGCGCCTGCACGATGCCCAGCGAAAGATCGTTCTGATCGAGCAGCGTCTTGCCGCCCGTGTCCGAGGCGAGGGTGTAAAGCGATTCCTGCTGCCCCTGGAAATTGGATTGCGCCGTCCTCTGGCCGCTGCCGGAGTACATCGCCTGGCCTCCCTGCGATGCCTGCGTGGCATCGCCCAGCGGCGCCGTGGCCACCAGCCCGCGCGCATCCACCGGATAGAACGCCACGTTGCTGCGGATGGCGGCATTCACCGTGGCGCGGAGTTGCGCCTGGTTATCGATGCCGGTCAGGCTCATGCCGCTGGCGAAGTAAACCAGCGCTTTTTTCTCCGAAAGGCTGCCGAGCATTTTGACGGCGGTTTCGAGCGCCGCCAGTTTGCGGTCCGTGTTGAAGATGTTGAATTCGGTATCGTCCTGGGAGTACGCTGCGCCGGTGTCGCCGGTGGCATCGTCGCCGGTGCTGCCATTGCCGGTGCCGGTCTCACCGGCGGCCAGCCCTTTGACCACTTTGATCAGGCGGTCGCGATCGTCGGTAAAATCCTGCAGGACGGAAAGGTCGGTGAGGTAAGTCATGACGGAGACCAAGTCCGACTGTGTGATCTGGCTGTTGAGAAATTTGAGCGCCGCCTGTTGGGCGCGGAGCTGATCGGAGACAGGCATGCCGGCCTGATCGAAGAAAAGCACCAACAGGCGGCGATCCTTGTACTTCACCTCGCCCGGCTTGGACGGCGCGATGCCCGTGGCGACAGTGGACTTAACACCGGCCGTCGCCGCTTCGATGGGGCGTGCGGCCAGCGCGGGCGGCGGCAGCACGGCATCGGCAAGGCTCTGGTATTCGAACACCTTGATCTGCTGAGCCTTGCCGTCCTCGGTCACGGTGAAGTCGGAGGATTGCAGACCATTGAGCGGCGCGCCGCCCTTGGTCCTGGCAGCCACATTGACCACCACAAGCTGTGTAGTCGTCTCAAATTTAACCGCCTTCTGCTGCGCCAGCAGCGGAGTGATCAGGAGAAATAGAAAGATGCGTTTCATATAAGAGTCCTCAAACTCGGAATATTCGATTCATCGCGGAGGCGCGGAGACGCGGAGAAAGACATTTTCAGAATGTCCCGTCTCCGCGCCCTCCGCGGCCTTTCTCCGCACCTCCGCGTTGATCGTTTCCGTCCATCAGAACCGGAACCTCAGGCTCACGGTGATCTTGCGCATGGCGGCGGCGTTGGTCGCTTCTCCGTAGGTGCTGGAGCCTACGGCGGTGCCCCAATTGGTGATGGTCACGTGGTTCAGGATGTTCGTGGTTTGAAACTGGAGGTCGGCGCTGCGCCGCTCTCCGAAGCGGAAGACGCGGCCCAGAGCGCTGTCCATCGAGAAAACAGCAGGGCCGGGGATGGTGTTCCTTCCGGCATCGCCCCAACTCCCGGCGGCGGGTTGCGTGAAGGCAGCGGTGTTGAAAGTGCCGCCGGTAGCGTCGATCGCCAGGCCCGTCGCTTCGGCGCGTACGGTGTTCGATACAGCGGTTCCACTTACTTGCGAAAGGTTGCCGCCCACGGTAGCGGTGAGAGGGTTGCCGGAGTGCAGATTGAAGGTGTTGGTGATGGTCCAATCCTTCAGCAGCGCCCCTCGCCAGCCGGGAATCAGGGTGCCTCCGGTAGTGCCCATGCCGCTGCTGTATTGCAGTTGCAGGCTCAGATTGTGACGATTGTCGAAGCTGGAAAGCGCCCGCTCCGCACTCAGGTCCAGCCAGTTCTGCGCTACCGGCGTGTTGCCCTGTCCGCGGCCTCCGGTGCCCGCGTTGTCAATCGATTTGGAAAACTGGTAGGAGGCGTGCCACATAAAGCCGCTGTGGAAGCGGCGGTTCAACTGGAATTGCGCGGCGTGATAGATGGAATCGCCATTGGACGTCTCGTAAATGTAATTGTGCGGCAGCGCGGATTCAGCGGCGCCGGGCGCCACCGAATTGGGAATGAACTGCTGATCCAGCCGCGTCCCCTTGGTGCCCAGGTAGCCGATGGTGCCGAACATCGAGAACGGGAGATCGTGCTGGATGGAGAGATTCCAGGTCTGCGCGTATCCCACGCGATAGTTGGGGTTGAGCGCATAAGTGCTGGTGCCGGCCGTGGTGGAAGCCGCGGTGAATCCGCTCCGCAGGGTGAACGGATCGGTCAGGGAGTTGGTGGCGCTGAGCGATTCCGCGAACGGCGGCTGCTGCGCCATGTTGCCTGCAATCACGTTGTATACCGAGGTGTTGTAGTACATGCCGAAGCCGCCGCGCACCACCAGAGATCCTTTGGTCAGCGGACGCCAGGCGAAGCCCAGACGCGGCGAGAAGTTGTTGCGGTCCGGGTTGATCCGCCCGGGCACTACCGCGGTGATGGCGCTCCAGCCGGGCGCCACCGCCAGGTTCACCAGCCGGTTGTAGATTTCGCTTTCCGGCGATTGGTATTCGTAGCGCAGCCCCAGGATCAGGGTAAAGCGCGCGGCGATGCGCCAATCGTCGTTGACGAACCAGTCCACCAGGGAGCCGCGGAAATATTTATCGGGGTTGCCGTACCGCAGCGAGCTGGTGGTCGGCAGGCCCAGCAGGAAATCGGCCAGGTCATAACCGGTCCCGCTAAGCGCCACGCCATCCACGTAGGCACTGGTGGCCGAGCCGTTGAAGGTGTACTGGCCGCGGCCGTTGTTGTCGGCCAGTTGATTGAATTGCTGCCGGCGGTAATCGCCGCCAAAGGAGAGATTGTGCGACCCGCGCGTCCAGGTGAGGCTGTCGCCCACGGCGCTGGTCTGGTTGCGGCTGAGCGAGTAGTTGCCGTCGCTGAGACTGCCGTAGTTGGCGAAGCTGAGGTTCGGCGGGCCCCAGTTGGAACTTTGCTGCGACGTGCCCAGGATGCCCAGTTCGGCGGCCACGTTTTCGCGCCCGGCGAAGTACGGGTCGACCGTCTGGCTCATCCGGCTGAAGCTGTAGGTCACGGTGTTGCTGACCGTCCGCGTGAAAGTGTGCGACCAGTTCACGTTGGCATTGATGCCGCGGCCGGAGCCGGTATCGATGAACTGGAACATGTTGGGCGTGATGCTGCTGGACTGCTGGAAGCCCACGCCGCCACCGAAACGATCGTTGCTGCCGATCTTGATATTGGAGACCCGCGAGTTCAGGTTTTGGGTGTGATTCAGCCCGTCGAGCGCTGTCTGATAATTGCGCGAGGCAAACGGCAGGTTCGCGCTGGGGAAATATTTCAGCAGGGCCGTGGCCGTGGAGCTGACGCGGCTGCCGGGGATCTGGTTGTTGGGGAACGGCGCGCCGGTGGTGGGATCGTAAATCGCCACGGGCGAGCCTTGCAGCACGGTCTGGGAGAAATCGCCGGTCCGTTCCAGCGCGGTGGGCATGTTGACCGGAGTCGATGTGGTGCCGGTGTGGTTGCGCTGGAACTGATAGTTGATGGAGAAGAGAATCTTCCGGTTTGCGCTCACCAGTCCGGGAATGCGCAACGGTCCGCCGAAATTCACACCGCCGCGGCCGGTGGCATAGGCCGGCTTGGCCACGTCGGCGCCGGTGACGGAGAAACTGCGCGCGTCCAGGGCGGAATTGTCCAGGCTGAAGTCGGCGCCAAACTGATACATGCTGCGCGGGTCGCGGCGTCCATTGCCAAAGGCCCGGGCGTTGGGACCGCGCATCCAGGAGGGAGCGCCGGGCGGAGGGCCGCCGCCACCGGGTCCACCGGGTCCACCGCCATCCGGACCGCCCGGACCACCACCACCCGGTCCGCCGCCACCGGGACCGCCCGGGCCTCCACGGCCGCCGCCCATCATCATCATGCCAGGGCCGCCGCCACCCGGACCGCCGCCACGACCGCCGCCGCCGGCCGGAGGCCCATCGCCGCCCGGACCGCCCATGCCCGGACCGCCCATGCCCGGTCCACCCACGCCCATCATGCCCATCATGCCGGGACCGCCATCCATGCCGGGGCGCGGTCCCCAATCGTTTTGCGAAGCCAGGCCGGCGGCGCTGCTCATACTGCCCTGGACAATGAAGGAGTTGGCGGCATTCTGGGTCAGGTCGGCGAGTTCTTCGGTTTTAATCGCGCCCTCATTGTTCGAGGCCGTGGTATCGGATTGTGCGACGGCGAGCCGCTGGAAGGACTGCGCAGTCTGGCGCGGGGCGGCTGCGCCGCGCACGGGCGAGGGTTCCGGAGCTTTGACGGTGCCGCCCATTGCGGCCACCAGTGCGCTCTCCGAGAGGAACTTAAGCTGCCATTCGGGTGCGGCCGCACCCGGCGCAACGGCCACTTCGCGACTCATGCCGTCAAACCCGAGCATGCTCGCCTGGATGTGCCAGAGGCCATCCGGCAGGTCGGCGAAATGGTAGGCGCCACGCTCGTCGGTAGTCGTCACCATGGTCTTGTCGCCTTGCACGGCGGTTATGGTGGCTCCCGGAAGAGGCAGGTTGCCGGTCTTGACCGTGCCGTGGTGCTCGGCGGCAACCAGCGCGGCGACGGCGGCGAAACATGCAAAACTGCGGCGAAGAATTAGCGCGGACATTTGGGCTCTCGCTATGAAAGTACCTCGCGAGGCCGCCCGAAATACCGTGCAAAGCCAAACCTTAACCTTCTTAACTCTCTCTTTACGTGGACCTTGTATCAGGTCCAGAATGAAGGAGCGTACCGTAGAGATAGATGAGTACGGAGAAGAGCCCGCGCCGCAGCCTGGTTCCGTGGATCTACGTGTGCCCGCTGTTCATTCTCTGCGGAATCCTGGGATTTCTGCAATACCGCCTGATCGGCGAGGTGCGGGATGCGGCGCGAGACCGCATGCGCGGCAGCCTGCGGGCCAGCCTGATACGGGTCAGCCAGGAGGTCGACTCCGAAACCGCCGGCGCCATCGCTGCCATTGCGCCGCAAGGGTCCCAGCCGGACGCCGCCGCGGTGGAACAGCAGACGCGGGCCCGGTACGAACAGTGGAAACAGAGTTCCCGCCATGGTCAGATGTTCCGGCGCGTCGCTCTGGTCTTCCCTCAGGGCACGGTGCTGCAACTGCGCAGCATCGAACCGGCGGACGCGGTGGTAAACGGTGTCTGGCCGGCTTCGCTTCTCCCGCTGCGGCACCGGCTGGAAAATAATTTGAATTCGCACCTCCGCCCGGGAGAGGGAGGAACTCCGCCGGACATGAACATGCGCCGCGACCAGGAAGGCTACACCATAGAAGTTCCGGTCTTCCCCGCCCCGGGTCCGAGGCCCTCGCCGGTTCTTTCGCCGGGGCCATTCGGCAGACACGAGATCGCCTGGTTGATCTTCGAACTGAATCCCGAATACCTGCGCGGCACCATCCTGCCGGAGATTGTGCAAAGGCAACTGGGCAGCGGGGGCAGCCTGGACTACCAGGTGGAAATCGTGAGCCGCGACAACCCGGACTCGGTCGTGTACGAATCGGAGGCGGGCCTTTCGAGCAGCGTCATCCGCAACGCGGATGCTTCCGTTCCGCTGTTCGATCCGCAATTCGACCAGATATTCCGCGGCGGGCGCGGTCGGGGCCGCGGACCCGGACCCATGGCGGGACACGGCCCGCCGCCGGACGGCCGTTGGTTGATGTATGTGCGGCATCGCGCCGGGTCGCTCGAAGCGGTGGTCTCGCAGGCGCGGCTGTTTCACCTGGCAGTTACGGGATTCGTGCTGCTGCTGATGATCGCGGCACTCGCCGCCCTCATCCGCTATACCCGGCGTTCGCAGCAACTGGCGGAGTTGCAGATGGAGTTCGTAGCCGGAGTCTCGCACGAACTACGCACGCCGCTCACCGTGATCCATACGGCGGCGTACAATCTGCGGGGCAAACTGGCGAACAACCCGGCGCAGGTGGAGCGCTATGGCGCGCTGATCCAGCAGGAAAGCGGGCGGCTGAAAGAGCTGGTGGAAAATGTCCTGCAGTTTTCCAGCGCCAAGGCCGGCCGCGTGATTCAGGATCGCGAGCCCCTCAGTGTGGAATCGGTAATCGAGCAGGCAGTGGAATCCAGCAAGTTGCTCATTGCGGGCGCGCAGTGCGTGGTGGAGAAGAGCATCGCGCCGGACTTGCCGCGGATTCTGGGCGACCCGGTGGCCCTGCGGCAGGCCCTGGCCAACCTGGTGGGCAATGCCGCCAAATATGGGGCCGCGGAGAACCACTGGATCGGGATCTTCGCCAATCCTGTGGGTGAGAATGGTAATCGGGGCGTGGAAATTTGCGTGGCCGATCGCGGGCCAGGCATTCCGGCCGAGGAGCAGGCGCAGATTTTCGACCCGTTCTTCCGCGGCGCCCGCGCCGTGCAGGACCAGGTACACGGCACCGGTTTGGGCCTGAGCCTGGTGAAACGAATTGTGGAGGCGCATGGGGGCAGCATACGCGTGAAGAGCTCGCCGATGAAAGGGGCGGAGTTTATCCTGACGATTCCCGCGGTACAGGATGAGGCTCCGGCATGAGCGCGCGCATCCTGCTGGTGGAAGACGAACCGGGATTGGTGTTGACCTTGTCCGACCTGCTTGCAGCGGAAGGTTACACCGTGGAAAGCGCCGGCGACGGGCCCACGGGGCTGGCGCGCGCCATGAATGAGGACTTCGACCTGGTGCTGCTGGACGTCATGTTGCCCGGCAAGAATGGCTTTGAAGTATGCCGCGAACTGCGGCAGCACGGTAAAGATGTGGCCATCCTCATGCTAACCGCGAAATCGCAGTTGACCGACCGCGTGGTGGGCCTCAAGCTGGGGGCGGACGATTACCTGGTCAAGCCGTTCGAGCCGCCGGAGTTGCTGGCGCGCGTGGAAGCGCTGCTTCGCAGGGTGAAGAAGGACCGTCGCACGCGCGTGGTCACCTACCAGTTCGGCAACGTGGACGTGGATTTCGAAACGGGCGAGGTAAAGAAGGATACCGCGCCGGTGAGCCTGGCAGGCAAGGAACTGGAACTCCTGCGGTATCTTGTGGACCATCGCGGGAATGTGGTGTCGCGCGACGAACTGCTGGAGGCGGTATGGGAGTATCAGCCGGGCGTTTCTTCTCGCACGATTGATGTACACGTGGCCTGGCTGCGGCAGAAGCTGGAGGATAATCCCCAGAATCCGCGCTTCATTCATACGGTGCGCGGGGTGGGGTACCGGTTCGCGGGCTGACCCGGACGCTACTCGGTATGGATCTGCTCGACCATGAAGCGGTCACCGCGCACGCGGCCCGTCATTTTGACGCGCGGCTTGAAGCCGTAGGCCGCTCCGTTCAGCATGGCGCGGCCGTCTTTGCTGGCCAGGACCGCCTCGGCGGCCAGCGTGTTGCCGCCTTCGTCGAGGTTGAGAATGCGGCCATCGTCCAGCCGCACGGCATAGCCGAATGTGCCTCCCGTCACCGCGCAGGAGGGATCGGCCTGGCGGGTGGTGAGATCGGGTACCTGGTGGAGCACGATGTCGGCTCGTTCCGCCGTAAGGGTTTTGGCGTCCACAGTGATGCCGTGAGCGGAAGCCGCGCTGCCGGAGTTTTTGGCGCCGGCGGCGGCGTGTGACTCGGCCGTCGTTTCCACCGGCATGGCTGCGGTGAGCGATTCGGCCGGTGTGGAAAGGTTGAGCGAGGAACGATCCTTACACCCGGCATCAAACAGCATACCGGTTACGCTAAGAGTGCCGGTCTCGCGGCGAATCGGCGTCTGGCCGCGATCGTGCACCATATTTTCCTTATTCGTCTTCTGGTCGAGTTGCGCGCCGGCCACCGGCGCGAATAAAAGGACACACAGCAACCATTTCGTCATAGAACCCCACGCTAAAATAGATTCATGACAGGTGCCCGGCGAACGTGAGGGAGAATACACGAAAGGTTCTGGCCGTATCGCCGCGTACGAAACCGGCGACGCGGTGACCGATATGGAGGCTTCCGCCGCACTGCCCCGTCCCCGCAAGAACCCCGCCTGGCTGCCGCAGGTACTGGCCTACGGCTTGTCCGCCGTCTGCATGGTCTGGGTGTTGAGCCGGTATTCGTTCAGCAATCTGAAGAGCGACCTGCAGACCCTGGACTGGCGGTGGGCGCTGGTGGCCGCCCTGGCCGAGCTCGGGGTTTACGTGTGCCAGGCCTGGCGATGGAACACACTGCTCAGTCCTGTGGTGCGGCTGAGTTTCTGGCGAACGGTACAGGCGATCTACATCGGGCTGTTCGCCAATGAGGTGCTGCCGCTCAAGATCGGCGAGGCAATCCGTTGCTATCTGCTGGCGCACTGGGGGGATTTTCGCATCTCGCTCGGCTTCGCGTCGGCGGCGGTGGAACGGCTGATCGATGGCTTCTGGATGCTGCTGGCGTTGCTGATTACGGCCTCGTTCGTGAAACTGCCGGAGGATTTCACGATTCTGCTACGCATTCTGGAAGCGATCCTGCTGCTCGGCACAGGGGCGCTGCTTTGGATTCTGCATCATCACGAGGATAATCACGTCATTCTGAACCAGAGCCGTTGGGCCGCCATGCTGCGGCACATCGTGGAAGGGCTGCACCTGATGGGGAACTGGCGAACCCTGATGAAAACTTCGCTCATCAGCCTGCTTTTCGCGGTGCTGCAGATTGTGCCAGTCTATGCGTTGATCAAAGCGGATAACATGGACCTTTCGTTTCTGGTGGCGGCTGCCGTTTCCACCATCATCCGGCTGGCGACCTTCATCCCGGCCGCGCCGTCGAATCTGGGGGTGCTGAATGTTGCCTGCGTGGCGGCCCTGGTTCTGTTCGATGTGGAGAAGGATGTAGCAAAATCGTTTTCAATTCTGATGCTGGGGATCCTGACGATACCCTTGTTGATTGCCGGCGCGGTAGCGACTGCACTGACCGGAGTCAACATCGGAGAGTTGCGCGACCGGGCCCATCACAGTATGCGCGGCAGTACGAGTTAGACAATGGTGACATACGATGCGATTGTGATTCCGGGCGGAGGTGTACGCGCGGGCGGAGAGTTGCCGGCATGGGTGACGCCCCGGCTGGACCGCGCGCTGGCGGTGGCGGGGCATGCGTATTTGATGCCGCTGAGCGCGGGAACTCCGCATCGTGCGCCGCCACTGAATGAACGCGGCTTCCCGTGGACCGAAGCGCGGGCCGGGGCGCGCTACCTGGTGGCGCACGGCGTGGAACCGGAGCGTATTCTGATGGAGGAATCGTCCTACGACACCATCGGCAATGCCTATTTTTCGCGCGTGATTCACGCCACGCCGCGCGGGTTTGAGCGGCTGCTGGTGATCACCTCGGCATTCCATATGCCGCGGACGGAGGCGATCTTCCGGTGGGTCTACGGGCTGGAGAGCCCGGGGGCACCGTGCGCGGTGGATTTCGATACCGTGCCGGATTGCGGGATCGATCCGACGGTGCTGGCGGCGCGCGTGGAGAAAGAGCGGACGGCGTTGGAAGCGGTGGCAACACTACGCTCCGAAATTCGCACCCAGGCGCAACTGAACGCATGGCTGTTCACAGTGCACGGGGCATATTCCTGGAAGGGGGAGCGGGCCGTGCCGCCAGAGAATGCTCCTTTGTATTAAGGGTGTAGTGGAAAGCAGGGTCTGAAGGGTCTTAGAAGCAGAGTGATTCGTCTGCTTTTGGTATTGCTCGCGCTTGGCGGGGCCGCCAAGGGACAATTCGCGGGCCTCGGCTCGACTGCCGACGGAGCAACGCTATACTTTTCGACGCCTCTGCGTCTGCGCGGCAGTGGTTCGCCGTTCTTCCACAAGATCTTTCGCTTCGACTCACGGTTGGTGGAGTTCCTGTCGCGCGAGGCGGGAGAGCCGATCGGCTGGACCACCGCGAATTTCTACGAGATCATGGCGGCGCAGGCATCCAGCGATGGCTCGGTGGTGGCGGTCAGCGCTTTGCGGGGCTGCTATGGCGGCAGCGGCTGTCTGGCGGTGCAGACCAATCAGGGCACGATTGTGGACCGCGGCGGAAAGCCGCTGTTCGCCGATTACGGATACGTAAGCATGAGCCCCAACGGGCGGTGGGCACTGTTCTACGCGCGCAACGCCTTTGCCAGCATGATGACCGGAACCGAGTTGGTGGACCTCACCACGGGAAAGGTCGCCACGGTCCCGTACGGTTTTCTGCAACGTCCGCGGCGGCAGGTGGCCAACGACGGGACAGTGGCGGTGGCGACCGGCGGGCAACTGCGTCTGTGGCGCAGCGATGGCGAACAAACGCTCGCGGGTGCCTCGCTCGCGCCGTCGGACTACCTGAGCGAGCCGCAGGTGCTGCTCTCGGCGGACGGCAGCCGGGTGGTCTATCAGACCGCCAAGGGACTGGCGCTGTACGATCGCTCGCTCGGGACGGAGACGCCGCTTACTACCACCACTACGCTTTGGGCCGCCATCAGCGACGATGCTTCGGCGATCGCCTTCGTGAACAGCTCCGATTCCCAGGTGTGGCTGGCCGCGCCTCTGCGTCAGTTGACTCAAGAAGCGGACGGCATCGCGGAGGTGACGCTGTCCGGCGATGGGCGGGTAGCGTTCGCGGCAACCAGCGGCGGGCGACTGCTGCGGATCGACGTGGCCACGGGCGCGGTCACCGAACTGATTCCCCGCAGTCCGTGGATCACGAACTCCATGTCGCCGGTTGCGCCGGGCTCGATGTATCAGTTCACCGGCCATAATCTTTCGCCGGCGCAGATTCGCATCGGCGGAATGGACGCGCCGATTCTGGCAGGTACGCCGGAGCAGGTGTGGTTCCAGGTGCCTTGGGAAGTGCCGGTACAGGATACCGCGCCGGTGGAGTTTGTTTCGGGCACTTCTCTGCTGGAGTCTCCGCCGGGCACGCTGGCCGTGCAGTCCGTGGCGCCGGCGGGCTTCACTACGGATTACACCGTGCTGGCCGCGCACCAGGATTTCAGCGGTCTCATCTCCGATACCAGCCCGGCGTTCGCGGGCGAAGTAATCGCGGTATACCTCACCGGACTGGGCCCGGTGAGTCCGCCGGTGGCCACCGGCGTCCCGTCTCCACCGGCGCCGCTGGCGTTGGTCACGGGTCCCCTGCGTTGCCAGTTCTGGGATGGCGGGCCCAACGATAGCCGGATTTACTTCGCCGGCCTGGCTCCTGGGATGGTGGGAGTCTACCAGGTCTCGTTGGAAGTGCCGGCGGGGCTGCGGACGAATCCGGTTGGATTGGTGTGCGATTTCGGACTCGGGACGCCTTTCGTGGGCGGCCAACTGGCAGTCAAGTTATAATTGACGCATGTTGACGCCCACCGAAAAAATATGGCATAACGGCCGCTTCATCAAGTGGGAAGATGCGACCGTTCACGTTCTCTCCCATGTGGTCAGCTATGGTACTTCTGTGTTTGAAGGCATCCGCTGCTACGCGACACCGGCCGGTCCGGCATTCTTCCGGCTGCGCGAGCACATTCGCCGGCTGCTGGATTCGGGCAAAATCTACCGCATGGAAAATATTGGCTTCTCCGCCGACCAACTGGCTGAGGGGATGCTGGAACTGGTACGCGTCAACAAGATGGATTCGGCCTACGTGAAGCCGATTGTGATGCGCGGGTACGGCGAGGTGGGGGTGAACGCCATGAAGAACCCCATCGACGTGTACATCGCGTGCTGGAACTGGGGCAAGTACCTGGGAGAAGAGGCGCTGGCCGAGGGCGTGGATGTGTGCGTCTCCAGTTGGACGCGCCTGGCGCCGAACACCTTGCCCGCGATGGCGAAGGCGGGCGCGAACTACATGAACTCGCAGCTCATCAAAATGGAAGCGCTGGCGAACGGGTACGTGGAAGGTATCGCGCTGGATTCGAACGGGTACGTCAGCGAAGGATCGGGCGAGAACATCTTCGTAGTGCGCGACGGCAAGATTCACACGCCGCCATTGGGCGCTTCGGTGCTGCCGGGCATCACGCGCGATACCGTAATCACGCTGGCGAGCGAAAGCGGAATTCCGGTAATAGAGACGATTGTTCCGCGCGAGATGCTGTACATCGCCGATGAGGTGTTCTTCACGGGGACAGCGGCGGAGATTACGCCGATCCGTTCGATTGACCGCATCACCATCGGAAAGGGGCGCCGCGGTCCGGTGGCCGAAGCGCTGCAAAAGGATTTCTTCGGCGTCATCAGCGGCACCAAGGCAGATCAGCACGGGTGGCTGACGCCCGTACACGCCGCTGTTGCGGCGAAATGAACGCCCATTCAGGAGGCCTGCGCAACCAGTATGACTACCTCCCCCGAGATTTGCCACCCCGGCTGCGCAGCCGCCTAATGGACTTTCCCTTTGTAACGCGACACTGTGCGCAACGCCAGCACTCATTTGGCTGCGGCGCGACGTTTTCAACAAATTTATCCGCAAGGGATCTTATAGACTTACGAAGCGCGATGTGTGGCAAACTTGTGAATAAATCAGCGCGGCCATGAATTGTTCCGGCAAGGATCTGTACAGCGAGGCCACTGTTCACATGGCGTTTCACGATGCGATCGACACCGTGACGTTTTCAGACGAAGCGAGCGAGGTTTACCTGGCGCCCGGATGGATCGATATCCAGGTGAATGGGTTCGCCGCCGTGGACTACAACAATCCGGCAACTCCGCAGGAAGAGATCGGGCGCAGCGTGGGCGTGCTGCTGTCGACCGGGGTTACGCGATTTTATCCCACGGTGATCACCGGCCCTCCGGACGCAATGGCGGGCGCGCTGCGCAACCTGGCGTCGGCACGCGAGTCTCTGCCGGTCGGCGCTGCAATGGACGGTTTTCACGTGGAGGGCCCGCACATTTCGGCGGAGGATGGTCCGCGGGGCGCGCATCCGCGGCACTGGGTGAGGAAGCCCGATCTGGACGAGTACGCGAGATGGCAGGAAGCGACCGGCGGGCGGATCCGCATCGTAACGTTGGCGCCGGAGTGGCCGGAAGCAGTTCGATATATCGAGCGGATCACCCGCGACGGAGTGGTGGCGGCGATCGGACACACGCAGGCGACCGCGGCGCAGATTGCGGATGCGGTATCGGCGGGCGCGACACTGTCGACGCACCTGGGGAACGGCGCGCACAGTGTGATGCGTCGCCATCCGAATTACATTTGGGATCAGTTAGCCGAAGACCGGCTGATGGCGGATTTCATTGTGGACGGCATCCACCTGGACGCGGCGTTTCTGAAGGTGGCACTGCGGGCCAAAACTTTGGAGCGCGCGGTGCTGGTTACCGACGCCGCTCCGCCGGCAGCGGCGGCGCCCGGACGATACTACATCGGCGAACAGGCGGTGGACCTGTCGGAAGATCAGCGGGTGACGCTGGCGGGGCAGGACCGGCTGGCGGGGAGCGCGCTGCGCATGGATCGCGGCATCGAGAACCTGGTGCGGCTGGCGGGACTGTCGCTGGGCGATGCAGTGCGGCTGGCAACGGTGAATGCGGCGAAGGCGGGCAAGGTTCCGGGCCGGAGTGGCGGATTGACGCCGGGCGATCGCGCGGACCTGGTGCAGTTTCGGTGGGATGGCGGACGGATTGAAGTAACGGGCGTGTGGATCTCGGGGCGGCGGGTGTATTCAATTTAGCGTTAAAATAAGGCCTTCATGGATCGCCGCTCATTTTTGCAGATGTCCCTGGGCGCGTGCGGGGTAAAACGAGGATTCGCCGCGCCGCAATTCGACCTCGCCGCGTTGGAGCGGCCGCGGGTGATGAAGGCCGCGGACAAGTACCTGGCCGAGCAGCCGGTGACGGTGACGGCGGCGAGCTCGCCGCGCAGCACGGGCGGCAAACACGACTTCTTCTCCGAGGGCGATTACTGGTGGCCCGACCCGAAGAATCCGAACGGGCCGTACATTCAGCGCGATGGGGAGAGCAATCCGGACAATTTTGTGGAGCATCGCAAGGCGATGATCCGGATGAGCCTGATCGTGCCGGCGTGCGCGGCGGCATACAAGCTGACGCACAATCGCAAGTATGCAGACCATGCGGCGAAGCACCTGTGCGCCTGGTTCGTGGACGACGGTACGCGGATGAATCCGAACCTGGAGTTCGCGCAGGCCATCCACGGCCGTTTTACGGGACGCGGAACCGGCATTATCGATACGCTGCACCTGGTAGAGCCGGTGCGCGCGGCGGCGCAGATCGACATGGCTCCCGAAGCGCTCGCCGCGATGAAGAAATGGTTTGCGGATTACCTGGAGTGGATGACGACGAGCAAGAGCGGCATGCAGGAGCGCGACACCAAGAACAACCACGCAACCTGCTGGGTGGCGCAGGTGGCGGCGTTCGCGCGCTTCACGGGGAATGCGAAACTTACAGGGTATTGCGCGGACCGGTTCAAGACCGTGCTGGTGCCGGATCAGGAAGCGGAGAACGGCAGTTTTCCGCAGGAACTGCGGCGGACCAAGCCGTACGGCTATTCGTTGTTCAACCTGGATGCCTTCGCCATTCTGACGCAGACGCTATCGAGCCGGGGCGACGAATTGTGGAAGTGGCGACTGCCGGATGGGCGCGGCATGGCCAAAGCGGTGGCCTATATGTACCCGTTCATCCTGGACAAGAAGAAGTGGCCACTGAAGCCGGACGTGATGTATTTCGACCAATGGCCGGTGCGGCAGCCGAGCCTGCTATTCGCCGGACTGGCACTGGAGAAGCCCGAGTATCTGGAGCTTTGGCGCAGGCTGGATGGCGACCCCACGGTGGAGGAAGTGTTGCGCAACTGGCCGGTGCGGCAGCCGCTACTTTGGGTTTAGCACGGCGTGGCGCACGGCTTCTCCAGTGGCGGTGTGGTAGATGACGAAGGTGGGTTCGACATCGGTGCGGAGGCCTTCGGCATTGAAGGTGGCGCCCATGATAGCACCGGGGTTGACGGCGAGAGTGCTTCCCACGCGCGTGATTTCGAAGACGTGATTGTGGCCGAAGCAAACCAGGTCGAATTCGCCTGAGGCCGCAACGGGGCGCGCGATGTTGTCGTAGTGGTTGACGGCAATGCGGCAGCCATCGAGTTCGCCGCGAAACCATTCGCCATGAAGCTGAATCTGCGGGTAGCGGCGGGCGTTGGCGGTGATGCGGTAGAGGTCCCCATCATTGTTGCCGAAGACGATGTGGATGGGACCGGCGAAGGCGCGTCCCAACTGGTGGATCACGAAGGGCGAGCAGAGGTCGCCGCAGCAGAGCATGGCATCGGCATCGCGCACGGCGTCGAGCGCGGCGGCCAGGTTCCAGACGTGATCGTGGATGTCGGAGAGGATGGCGATGCGCATAGGGATCAGGCGCGGCGCCGCAGTTTGGCGGCGAAATGGTCGCGGAATTTGCGGACTTTGGGGGCCACCACATATGCGCAGTAGGGCTGGCGCGGATTGTTCGCGAAGTACTCCTGGTGATAATCCTCGGCCCCGTAGAAGGTAGATGCCGGGCGCAGTTCGGTGACGATGGTGTCGCGCCAGACTCCTTCGGAATCCAATTCGCGGATGAGTTCCTGGGCGGCGGCTTTCTGCGCCTCACCGTGATAGAAGATCACGGAGCGGTACTGGGTTCCGGAATCGTTACCCTGGCGATCGAGCGAGGTGGGATCGTGAATAGCGAAGAAAACCTCCAGGATTTCGCGGAAGGTGGTGATTTCGGAATCGAAGGTGACCTGGACGACTTCGACGTGGCCGGTGGTTCCGGCGCACACGGCTTCGTAGGACGGGTTGGGAATGCTGCCGCCCATGTAGCCGGATTCGACGGAGATCACTCCTTCCATTTCGTCATACACGGCTTCGAGGCACCAGAAGCATCCGCCGCCGAGGGTCGTAGTTTCTTGAGTAGGCATAATTTCATTGCAACAGTTGGACCGTGATGGTTACGGTGGCCGAGACGGTGACCGTTCCGCTGATCACCGGAGTACTGGAGGAGGCCCCAACACCGCTGAATACGGGCACGATCGAGCCGGTACTACCCTCCACCGCCGAAAGGACCGAGCCGGCCTTGGCGCCGAGGCCCGCGGCGATGGCCGAGGCGTGCGATTGGGCGATCTTGCCGGCCTGCGTGAGGGCCTGGAGGCGGGACGGCTCGGGATCCTGTAACCCAAAAGTGAGACCGCTGACGGTGCTCGCGCCGGCCTGGTTGGCGGCGTCGATGAGCGGACCGGAGAGGGTCAGATCGTAGGCTGTCGCCAGGAGGGTGTTCTGGGCGGTGTAGCCGACGATGGTGGAAGTCTGCCCCGGAACGTTGCTGTAGCGCGGGTAGATGGAATACCCGGTGGTCTGAAGGGTTCCACTCTTTCCGAGAACCTGGTTCAGAGCGGTAATCATGGCGTTGGTCTGGGCGGCATTCTGCTGTCCGGCCTGGGCCGCGGTATTGGCCTGCGTGACCACGCTTACGGTAAGTTGCACCTGGTCGGGCTGGACACTCAAACTGGCGGTACCGGTGGCCTGAATCGTACCAGCGGCGGCAGTTTGGGCGAGAGCGGCGCTGCCAGCGAGCGAGAGGGCGAGAAAAAACGGTAGAATCCTCAGCATGGCGTAATCCTGATTTACTATAGCGCGAGTCTGCTTACAGAGATTTACCCGGCCCGCGCAACTCCGGGGTGGACCAGGAGTTTAATAGAAGCAGAGGACAAGAGATGCGCAAACAGGCACTTGGGGTGCTGGTTCCCGCTGTCTGCCTGGCAACCTTCACGGGAATCGCAGCGAATGCCAAGAAGAGTGCCAACGACACGCGCCAGTTTTTTCAGCAGATTTCAAAAGACCAACGGATTTCTCAGGCGCTGAGCCGCCTGACGTTCGGTCCGCGGCCGGGCGATGCGGCGCAGGTGCGCGCGATGGGACTGAAGAAGTGGATCGAGTTGCAACTGCATCCGCAGCAGATTCCGGAAAATCCGATTCTGGCGGTCAAGCTGAAGGAGTTGGATACGCTGTCGATGAGCAGCGGCGAGCTGGTGCGCAACTATCCGACGCCGCAACTGGTGAAGCAGATGATGACCGGGCAGATGCCGTTTCCGACGGACCCGGACCGCCGCCTGGCGATCGAAAAGTTGGTGGCGCGTAACGAGCGAAAGCTGGCGGCGGGCGGGGATGCGAATGCCGCGCCGCCGAATGCGCCGGACGTACAGCCGCTGCGCGAGATCCTGACGCTGGAGCAGGTGCGCTCGCTGCGCCAGGGGACGCCGCAGCAGCGACTGGCGGCCTTTCAGGCATTGCCGGCCGGCAAGCAGGACGAGGCGATCGCCGCAATGCCGGCGCAGTTGCGGCAAGCCATGTTTGCGGCCGCGCCGCCGGAACTTCGACGCAAGATCGAACTGGCGGCGGGTCCGCAGCAGGTGGTGGCGCGCGACCTGATGGAAGGCAAGATGCTGCGCGCGGTGTACAGCAACCGGCAACTGGAGGAAGTGCTCACCGATTTCTGGTTCAACCATTTCAACATCTATCTGGATAAGGGCGCCGACCGGTACCTGGTGACGGCATACGAGCGGGACGCTATCCGCCCACACGTGCTGGGTAAGTTTCGCGACCTGCTGGAGGCGACAGCCAAGAGTCCGGCGATGTTGTTTTACCTGGACAACTGGCAGAGCGTGGGTCCGAACGCTCCCGGAGCGGGGCGCGGCAACGCGAAACAACAGCGGCGTGGCTTGAACGAGAACTACGGCCGTGAGCTTCTGGAACTGCACACCGTGGGCGTGGATGGCGGTTATACGCAAAAGGATGTCACGGAAGTGGCGCGCTGCTTCACGGGCTGGACGATCAACCAGCCGCAGCGGGGCGGCACGTTTGTATTCGCTCCGCGGCAGCACGATAACGGGGAAAAAGTGGTGCTGGGCGTGACGATTCCGGCGGGCGGCGGCGAGAAGGATGGGGAGAAGGTGCTGGACATAGTAGCGCACAGCCCGGCGACAGCGCACTTCCTTTCGCGCAAGCTGGCACAGCGCTTCGTGGCCGACGATCCGCCGGCATCGCTGGTGGAGACGATGGCGCAGACGTTCCTGAAGACCGATGGCGACATCCGCGAAGTGTTGCGGACGATGCTGAATTCGAAAGAATTCTGGAGCGTGGGCGCGTACCGGAGCAAGATGAAATCGCCGCTGGAGATGGTGGCGAGCGCGGTGCGGGCGGTCAACGGCGAAGTGGATTTCGCTACGGCGCTGACCAACCAGGTGGCGCAACTGGGCGAGCCGTTGTATCGCAAACAGGAGCCCACCGGATACTCCAATTCGAGCAAGGAATGGCTCAATTCGGCGGGCCTGGTGGCGCGTATGAATTTCGCTTTACAACTCGCGGACAACAAGGTGCCGGGAGTGAAGGTACCGGTGACGGGACCGGTGAAAGCGGAGAATTCGGAGGGGATCGCGCTGGGATCTCCGGAGTTTCAGAAACGTTAGCAGGGAGGGATGTCTGCGATGAGTACTCGTCGAATATTTCTTCGCAATTCCGCGCTGGCCATGGTGGGAATGGGAAGCGCGCCGATGTGGCTGACGCGCGCGCTGTATGCCAAGGATGACTCCGCCGCGCGCAAGAAAGTTCTGGTGGCGATTTTCCAACGAGGCGCCGCCGATGGTTTGAACGTGATCGTGCCGCACGGGGAGAAGGCGTACTACGGACTGCGGCCGACCATCGCCGTGCCGCGGCCTTCGATGAGCGGCGAGAGACAGTTTGACGCGGCAATCGATCTGGACGGGTTCTTCGGACTGCACCCTTCGCTGGCGCCGCTGAAGCCGCTGTTCGATCAGCAGCACCTGGCGATTGTGGATGCGGTAGGCTCGCCGGACCCGACGCGGTCGCACTTCGACGCGCAGGATTACATGGAATCGGGCACGCCGGGGTTGAAGGCGACGGACAGCGGCTGGATGAATCGCGCCCTGCCGAAGGCGGAGGGCAAAGTGTCGCCGGTACGCGCGGTGGCGCTGGGAGCCACACTCCCGCGCACGCTGCGGGGAGGCGAGCCGGCGATTTCGCTGCAAAGCATCGGCAACTTTCAGGTGCGCAACGCGGCGGCGGCCAAGCAGTTCGAGAACATGTATGCCACGAGCGCGGATCCACGATTGCGAGCCACGGGGCGGGAGACATTCGAAGCTGTGGCCATGCTGCAAGCGATTCAACAGCAGGCTTACACGCCGGCGAACGGAGCGAATTATCCGCGCGGGCGCTTCGGGGACAGCATGCGGCAGATTGCCCAGTTGATTAAAAGCGATGTGGGAATGGAGATGGCGTTTGCCGACATCGGCGGCTGGGATCATCACGTGAACGAACTGGGACAGCGGGCGTCGGAGGGACAGCTTGCGGTGCTGTTGCGGGAGTACGGGCAGGCGTTGAGCGCCTTCTGGCAGGATATGGGCGACCGGATGAGCGACGTGACGGTAGTGACGATGTCGGAATTCGGGCGGACGGCGCACGAGAACGGCAATCGCGGTACGGATCACGGGCACGCCAATTACATGCTGGCGATGGGCGGCGCGGTGAAGGGCGGCAAGGTGTACGGCAAGTGGCCGGGTCTGGAAAAGGAGCAACTGTACGAAGGACGGGACCTGGCGCTCACGACGGATTTCCGGGACGTGCTCGGGGAACTGGTGGCGAAGCATACGGGCAGCGGGAATCTTCGCGGTGTGTTTCCGGGCTACGCGCCGAAAATCCTGGGACTGGTTTAGGCAGTACGATACGCGCCTGTCACCGTACGGACCCACTTTTGCCGCCACTCTGTAGCCAAAACGCCGTGATGCGGTGAAATGCACTCGGAATCGCGACTCCCCAGCGTCCGGTTACGCCATGTTGCAAAGGTGAGTTCGTGCCGCAATTCATCCCCTCCATCCTCGCCGTGATCCGCGTCTTCTTCCGCAGTCGAAGCGATACCGCCCTGGAAATCCTCGTCCTGCGACAGCAGGTGGCCGTGCTCAAACGAAGACGGCTACTGCTACCGGTCGCGCCCGCCGCCCGTCCAACGCCGCGCTGCTCCTAAGACGGGGAGCGCGAAGAAGCAGAACCAGGAGCGGCAGAAACTCCAGCAGAAGCAGGATCAGGAACATCAGCAAATGACGAAACAGAAGGCTGCTCCAGCTAGATGCTAGAATGCAGCAGGTTGAACAACAACACCAGCAACAGACGCAGCAAATGCATCAGGGGCATACGCAGCAGATGCAGCAGAGACAGTCGGCCGGCGGCGGGCGCTCATGAACTCGAGGAGGCTTACACCAAGCTCACGCTCGATCACGCGCACGGCAATCGCAAACTGGCCGCTGAAATGCTAGGGATTAGCTTGCGCACGGTGCGGAAATGGATCGCGATACTGCGGGAAGAGGCCACGGAAGCGGCGGCGTGCGATGGCGCCCACAACTTTAAATCTATATGGAGAAACAGAGGTACAACACTTAATAGACATCGCGCCTCGCCTCAACGAGCGCCATCAGTCATGAGCACGGGATGGTCCATAAGAAGCTCCGCTGTGTCGAACAACTAAGCTTTTCCGACGCAGTGGCGGCGAGCAGGATTTCACCGGCGTCGAGATGCAAAGGCTGCACTCGAAGGTGCGGAATCTGCTGATCCGCGATCTGCAAACGTGGCGGCGGGCGTCTCCTCGCCGGCTCTCCCACCCTGGGCATCGTCCCGGATTCCTCTCCGCCTTTCTCTAATGCATTAGGGTTCCGCAAATCCTGCTCCGAGTGGCGCATCAACTGCTACAGACGACTGGGAGAACCCGCCGTTGCGCTTCCAACCGCATCCCGTTCGGGAAGACCGCTTCCAAACGTCGCAATGGCGGATTCCTTACGCACTCAGCCGACTTTCACGGGGTGTGACGGCCGCTACACCCGGCGTGACCGGTCCAGTTGGACCGACCCGTAACCGTTGTCCGGCGTTTCAAATTGATGGAAAGGTGGCGAAGTAATGATCGAGAAACCATTGCACATCGAGCCGCCAAGGCCGCCCGCAATCGAGTCGCGCAGTGTTGTCGTGAATTATCGCTTCCCGCGATGGCGGCCGCTGAGATTCATCATTGCCGCGGTGGTCGTGCTTATCGCTGTCATGGCCTTCATCCCCGGCTGGCTCCAAAAATGGCTCTGGATGCGACAAGTCGGCTATCCCGGCGTGTTCTGGACCATCTGGTCTGTCCGGTGGGAACTGTTCGCCGCTGCCTTTGTCGTCTCGTTTCTTTATCTGGGAATCAATCTTCGCCTTGCTCAGAAAAACGGCGTCGTTTTCAGCGCGGGGAAGTCAAGGACCCCGTCCACGGTTGCGGCTGAACTCGGCATCCGGATTTCGCCAATGGCTTTGAAATTGGGGACAGCCGCAATTGCTGCTGTCGCAGGCCTGGCACTCGCGGCCATCTTTTATGCGCAATGGGATACCTATCTCCGCTTCCGTTATGGCGGATCGTTCGGAGTGTCCGATCCTCTCTTCGGAGTCGATACCGGGTTTTATCTGTTTCGTCTGCCTTTTTATGAGCTCTTGCAGAGCTCCCTCACAGCCCTGGCCTTCGTCACCCTGCTGGCTGTCATCGCGCTCTACGCGTACTTCGGATTACTGCCTCTCCAGCGAGGCGCAAGGACTGACGACCGGAGCGCGAAGGCTCTTCCGCATCTGTCCATCATGGCCCTTGTCCTGGTCGCCAACTGGGGATGGGGCTTTTACCTCGACCACTTCGAACTGCTCTACTCCACCCAGGGAGTTGTTTACGGAGCTGGCTATACGGCCGATCATGTGACGCGCGTCGCGTATTGGATCATGACCGGCGCCGCGATGGCACTGTGTGCCCTGCTTGTCTTCAATGTATTCCGGCCGCGCTTCAGGACTGTAGCCATTGGAGCGGGCGCCTATGTAGCGTTGTACGTCTTCGCAGTCATGCTCTTTCCGGCACTCTTTCAACGGTTCGCAGTGCAGCCGAACGAGCTGACCCTCGAGACGCCGTACCTCACACACAATATCGAGTTCACCCGAAAAGCTTATGGCCTCGACTCTATCCAGGAAACGTCCTACCCTGCTCTGGCGGACCTGACGTCTGACGTAATCGCGAGAAATCAGGACACGATTCAGAATGTCCGGCTCTGGGACTGGCGCCCCTTGCTGCAAATGTACCAGCAAGCTCAGGAGATACGACTGTATTACCAGTTCTATCATGCCGATGTGGATCGCTACCACCTGCCGGATGGATATCACCAGGTGATGCTTTCGGCGCGAGAACTTTCCGCGGAGCTTCCTGCTGAAGCCCAAACGTGGGTCAACCAGAAACTCCAGTTCACCCATGGTTACGGCTTGGTCATGAGCTTCGTCTCGAAAACCATCGGGGGCGGCTTTCCACAGTACGTCCTGGAGAACATTCCGCCGGAATCGAACTACGGATTGACCGTGAACCAGCCTTCCATCTACTACGGCGAATCCATGCCCGGGTATCGCATCGTCGCCACGGGCGTTAAGGAGTTCGACTATCCGAAGGGGAACCAGAATGTTTACACAAGTTATAACGGCGCGGGAGGTATTCCGCTCGACAGCATATGGAGACGGTTGCTGTTCGCCTGGACGCAGACCGATGTAAACATCCTGTTCACTTCCTATCTTCGGCCGGAGAGCAAGATTCAGATGTGGAGGAGCGTTCAGGAACGGGTGCAGCAGATCGCGCCGTTCCTCCGCCTCGACCAGGATCCTTACGCCGTGATCAGCCAGGGCAAGCAGTATTGGATCCAGGACGCCTACACAGTTTCGGATCACTTTCCCTACTCCAGCCCTCACGCGGACGCCCCCGATCAAAGCCTGAACTACATTCGAAACTCCGTCAAGGTTGTTGTGGACATGTACGATGGAACCGTCCACTTCTACACCATGGACCCGAAAGACCCCGTCCTGGCGGTTTACCGGAGCGCTTTTCCGGGCGTTTTTCAAGATCTGAATCAGCTCTCGCCGGACCTGAAGGCGCATCTGAGATACCCGGAGGACCTTTTTTCCATCCAGGCCGACCAGTACGCCTCGTTCCACATGACTGTTCCCCAGGTTTATTACAACCGGGAGGATCTGTGGGTACTTCCCCAGGAGAATTATGCGGGCAAGATCGCCCCCATCAAGCCCTATTACATCCTGATGAAGCTTCCCGGAAGCAACCGGCTCGAATACCTTCTCATGACTCCCTTCACGCCACAGAAGCGGGACAACATGATCTCGTGGATCGCCGCCAGGTGTGATTTTCCCGAGTACGGGAAGATGCTGTTTTACCAACTGCCGAAGGAGAAACTGATTTATGGCCCGATGCAAATCGAGGCCATGATCAACCAGAACACTACTATTTCGCAACAACTGAGCCTGTGGGACCAGAAGGGCTCGAAAGTGATTCGCGGAAACCTGATCGCGGTTCCGATCGAGAACTCTTTTCTCTATGTTGTGCCGGTGTACCTGACGGCGGAAGGTACGGACTTCCCCCAACTTAAGCGTGTGATCGTGATATCGGGTGACAAGGTGGCTATGGAGCCCACGCTCGACGAGGCCATCCAAGCGGTCTTTGGGACGCAACAACCGCAGACTCCTGGGCAGTCGCCCGGCCGGCCACTGGAATCGGGGCAAGCGAGAGCGGCATTCGATAAAGCCCAGAAAGCCATGGAGCAAGGGGACTGGGGAGGCTTTGGCAAAGCGATGGATGAGCTCAAGGGTTTGTTGAGCGGGCCGCCCAAATGATGAATCCGATTGCAGAGCGTCTAAGGAGGGGCTGGTGGCTTCCATGGGCAAGGATTTCAGCAGTGAGCGAACCGAGGCGCGAGGGGGCCCATACGGCCGCGAGAATGCAACCGCGCCGGGATGCCGGCATCAAGAAGGGCGCCGATGCGCTTGAAGAAATCTGGCGTGCAGCGGACCGGAACACTCCCAGCGCCAACCTGTCCCCGTGCCCCGGCTTCTTTCGCAGGTTTCGAACAACCCTGACCGTCATAAAGACCCGGGTCTTCGGCGTCTGTCTGTGCTGCAAAGCGACGCTCGGACTTAGCCGTCTGACGGCAGAACCCTGGACTCCCTTGTGCCTTCGATGCCAGGCAGCAGCCGACCTGGACGATGTGGAGATCCTCAGAATGCGTTCACGAGGCTCACGTCAACGGCACGGCACTTCGTACGGGAATGGCAGCACATTCGATCTAGAAAGAAAGGACTAAGTTGTGACGAAAACGAACTCGGTTGTAGCGATCTACGGAACTCACACCCAAGCGGAGGAGGCAGTCAAGGAACTGCAAAGGTCTGGGTTTGACATGAAGAAACTGTCGATCGTCGGCAAGGACTATCATACCGACGAGAGCGTCGTCGGATACTACAACGCCGGCGACCGCATGAAGTATTGGGGCAAGCAAGGCGCATTCTGGGGTGGTCTCTGGGGGATGTTGTTTGGAGCCGCCTTCTTTGCCATACCGGGCCTTGGACCGATATTGGTGGCCGGCCCTCTGGTCGCATGGATTATTGGCGGATTGGAAGGCGCCGTTGTGGTTGGCGGATTGAGCGCGCTCGGGGCGGGCTTGTACAGCATGGGCATCCCCAAGGACAGCATAGTCCGGTACGAGGCAGCACTCAAGGCTGACAAGTTCTTGGTTCTGGCCCACGGCACCGCTGAAGAGGTAGCAGCGGCTAAGGGCATTCTGCAGGCGACACACCCACTGGACATCACTAACCACGCGGCAGAACACGAATCCGCATTGAGCAGCGCCAGATAGTCAGTTAGAGACAGCGTAACAAGGGCCTCAACGGCCCTCGAAAAACAGGGAGAAAAAGGAGCAATATCATGTACAAAAACGTGTTGATCATTTCGGTAGCGAGTCTGGCTATAGTTATCCCCGCTTTGGCGTCGGATCGCGAAGATGACATTGGACGTGCCGAAAAGGCCGGTCGAGTTTTCCATGAAATCATGTCGACGCCCGATAAAGGCATTCCCCGTGACCTTCTTGAAAAGGCGAAGTGCATTGTCATCATTCCAGGAGAGGAGAAGGCAGCCTTCATATTCGGAGGAAACTACGGCAAGGGCGTGGCTAGCTGCCGCACTGCCAGCGGCTGGAGTGCTCCGATGTTTATAGCTGTGGGAGGCGGGAGCTTCGGCTTCCAGATTGGCGCCTCTTTCACCGACTCGGTGATGCTATTCATGAACGACCATGCTCTGCATAGCCTGCTGGGAGACAAGTTCAAGATCGGCGGCGACGTTACCGTGGCGGCCGGGCCGGTGGGCCGACAGGCATCCGCCAACACCGATGTAAGGCTCGATGCGGAGATCCTGAGCTATTCGCGCAGCAAAGGTCTCTTTGCCGGGATCAGCCTGGATGGCGCGGTGGTGCAGGCCGACCACAGCGGGGACCGATCCATGTATGGCCACGACGTCACCCATGAGGAAATCCTGGGCGGCAGAATGGCAGTGCCTCAGTCGGCTCACCGACTGATCGAGGAACTCGACAGTTATTCATCGCACCGTGGAAGCGACAACCAGTAGGCATACCCCCTGCGCCGGCTCCGGAGTTACCGCACGCTCTGGAGCCGGTTCGCGAGTCCGACTGGAACGCCAATCCGATAAGCCAGCGCTCAGCCTTGGAGAAGAGAAATGTCCGATTCGCAGACAGTGCCGGCAACTTCGGCGAAACGTATCGGTGTGGCTGCCGATCGCGGCGGTTTTGAATTGAAGCAGTACTTGGCCGCCATGCTGCGTGAAGCTCACTATGAAGTCTTCGACTTTGGCGACGGACAGCCGAAGCCGGACGATGGCACACGGATTACAAGTCACCGCGCGAAACTGGCTTCGTTTGGATTGCCGAACGAAGGATCCCTTCATGAAACCCGCTAACCCATGCATACTGACGATCAATGGCGGCTCATCGAGCATCAAATTCGCGGAGTACCAGCTTGGCGAACCGCTGAAGCGACGCCTTCATGGAACGGTTGACCGCATCGGCTTGAGCGGGACGCATCTGACGTTCCGACTCCCGGAACCACCTCACCAGGACACCCGACTCTTGGACGTTTTCGACCACAAATCGGCAGCGACCTTTCTGAGCAATTGGCTCGAAGAACAGGATGGCTGCGCATCGGTCCAGGCCCTGGGACACCGCATCGTCCACGGCATGCATCACACCGCGCCCGAGCTGGTCACCCAGGAATTATTGGATGAACTGCATCGTATCAGCCGGTACGACCCGGACCATCTGCCCAGCGAGATCGAACTGATCGAAGTATTCCGGCAGCGTCATCCGAAACTGCCCCAAGTGGCCTGTTTTGAAACGGCGCACCGTACCATGCCGCGTGTTGCCAAGCTGCTTCCCATCCCGCGTTGCTATGACGAAAAGGGAGTGCAGCGTCCCAAATGCGGCATGACGCTGGAGCCGAAGACGGCGACTGCGGGTACGAATGACGATGAGAACGCGGAACTCCGCGACATGACGCAACGCTTCTGGTTCGGCGCCGCGTTGGCGTTACCGGTGTTTGTCCTGGCGATGGTCCACCTGATCCCGGCACTGGCCAGGCAGCCCTGGGTGGGTGGCAACTCGTCACGCTGGCTGCAATTTCGAATCAGCGGCGGTGGTCGTTGTGCTGGTGCTCCTCGGTCAAGTGCTCGAACTCCGTGCGCGCAGCCGCACGGGCAGCGCTATCAAAGCGCTGCTGACCCTCGCTCCGGCCACCGCGCGGCAAGTCGCACCGGGAGGCGATCATGAAGTCGCCCTCGACCAAGTGAGAGCCGGCGATTGGCTGCGCATGGTTCCAGGCGCCAAAGTGCCCGTCGATGGCGCGGTGGTTGCGGCTACGAAATATAAAGTTGTGACTTTAGGTGCAAATATGAAAACACACACACAGACCCTGACTCCTGAACCGTCTCGCAAAAAGCCCGACGCAATCGATGCCAAGGAACTATCGACAAAAACCAACACGCTCACACCGGACCTTCTCCACAAGATGAACGCCTATTGGCGCGCCGCAAACTATCTGTCAGCCGGTCAGATCTATCTCTACGACAACCCACTGTTGAAAGAGCCGCTGAAACTGTCTCACGTGAAGCCTCTGGTGGTCGGGCATTGGGGCACCACGCCGGGCCAAAACTTCATCTACGTGCACTTGAACCGGATCATAACGAAGTATGACCTGGACATGTTCTACATCGCCGGCCCCGGCCACGGCGGCCCGGCGATTGTCGGCAACGTCTATCTCGAAGGCACCTGGACCGACGTCTACCCAAACGTCACTCAAGACGAGGCTGGAATGAAGAAATTGTTCACACAGTTCTCTTTCCCCGGTGGGATTTCCAGCCACGTGGCGCCGACCACGCCCGGTTCGATCCACGAAGGCGGCGAACTGGGATATTCGGTAAGCCATGCTTTCGGGGCGGCATTCGATAATCCCGGCCTGATCGTCGCCTGCGTCGTCGGCGACGGGGAAGCGGAAACCGGCCCGTTGGCGACCGCATGGCAGTCGACCAAGTTCCTCGACCCCATCACCGATGGAGCCGTGCTTCCCATCCTGCACCTCAACGGCTACAAGATCAGCAATCCCACAGTTCTGTCGCGCATCGAGCATGAAGAACTGGAGCAATTCTTCCGCGGTTGCGGATGGGACCCGTATTTTGTGGAAGGCGATGAACCAGAAACGATGCACCAACTCATGGCAGCGACCTTGGAAACCGCTATTGAGCGAATCCACGAAATCCAGCACAACGCACGGAAGAACAACGATACCACCCGACCGCGATGGCCGATGATCGTGCTGCGATCACCCAAGGGTTGGACGGGACCGAAAGTAATCGACGGTCTGCAAATCGAGGGCACTTTCCGAGCTCACCAGGTGCCGGTCCTGGTCGATTCCCAGCACCCAGACCATGTCAAGGATCTGGAAAGCTGGATGAAGAGCTACAAAGCCGAGGAACTGTTCGATAAGAGCGGACGCCTCATGCCGGAATTGGCCGAACTGGCGCCAAAGGGCAACCGGCGGATGGGAGCCAATCTGCACGCCAACGGCGGCGTTCTCCTGCGCGATCTGCGCATGCCGGACTTCCACGCCCATGCTGTAGCTGTGCCATCTCCCGGCGCCGTGGACGCCCAGGACACGCTCGTACTGGGCAATTTCCTGCGTGACGTGACCAGGCTGAATCAGGAGGAGCGGAACTTCCGCGTCTTCGGTCCCGATGAGACCGTCTCGAATCTGCTGGGCGCTGTCTTTGAAGTCACCAACCGCCAGTGGGAAGCGCGGACAGTGAAGAATGACGAATTCCTCGCGCCCGCCGGGCGCGTGGTGGACTCGATGCTGAGCGAGCACCAGTGTGAAGGCTGGTTGGAAGGCTATCTGCTGACCGGGCGTCACGGGCTGTTCAACAGCTATGAGGCCTTTATTCGCATCGTCGACTCCATGTTCAGCCAGCACGCCAAGTGGCTCAAGGTAACGTTGGAACTGCCTTGGCGCCGCAAGATCGCGTCGCTGAACTATCTGCTGGCCTCCCACGTCTGGCAGCAGGATCATAACGGCTTCACCCACCAGGACCCAGGCTTCCTCGATCACGTGATCAACAAGAAGGCGGACATCGTCCGCGTCTACTTGCCGCCAGACGCCAATTGTCTGCTCTCGGTCTTCGATCACTGCCTGCGCAGCCGGCATTACGTCAATGTAGTGGTTGCCGGCAAACACGCTCTTCCACAGTGGCTGACCATGGACGCCGCGGTGGTGCACTGTACGGAAGGCATTGGTATCTGGCAATGGGCCAGCAATGACCAGGAGGGCGAGCCGGACGTGGTGATGGCTTGCTGCGGAGACACACCCACTCTGGAGATTCTCGCCGCCGTTTCCATTCTTCGCGAGCATCTCCCAAAACTGAAGATCCGGGTCGTCAATGTCGTCGATTTGATGAAGCTGCAGTCGAGTACCGAGCACCCGCACGGACTGAGCGACACGAACTACGATTCGCTCTTCACCAAAGACAAGCACATCATTTTTGCCTTCCATGGGTATCCATGGCTGGTACACCGTCTGACCTACCGCCGGACCAATCGCAACCTGCACGTTCGGGGTTACAAGGAAGAGGGCACCATCACCACGGCTTTCGATATCAGGGTGCAGAACGATCTGGACCGGTTCCACCTGGTGCAGGACGTGATCGATCGGCTGCCGCATTTAGGCTCCAAAGGGGCCTATCTGAAGCAGAAGATGCAGGACAAGCTCATCGAGCACAAGGTTTATATCGATAAGCACGGTGAAGACTTGCCGGAAATCCGTAACTGGAAATGGAGCGCTTCCAAATAAACGCCCAACGGCTCATAGATACCGCGAAGGCGCTGGTCGCGGAATAGGTACGATGCGGCCTGGCCTGGCAAGTCCTCCGGTTGCTCGAGTGGTTTCTCTCCGTGACTTTCGTGAGCGGCGTATCACGGGAGGAATCGTTTTTGGGTTGGCGATTCAGTCAGCGTCAGTCCGGGTAGTATCGAGGCCACAGGCCGGCCGATGGCGGGTAGATGGGCGCGGAACTGTAGAGCCTTCGGAAAGGCTCGCCCGGCTTCGGGTCCCAGTTTCGCCAGGAGGCGGGATCGGAGTCCGCGGTGCGGGAGCGGGCGCCTTCGCCGTTGCCGTTCACGCACGTGACGGCGTATTGCACGATGTCCGCGAGTGAGGCTCCGGCGCTGTTGCCGGGAATGGGATGGCAAGGTTGAATGCCGGGGCGTCGATCCACGTACAGGCGGTCGGGTCCGCGATGGAGAAGCGTGAATTCCTTGGCTCCTTTGGCTCGCGCATACAGCCGGTACTCGGCCACACCGAGGACCTCTCCCCAACTAACGGTGGCTGCGCCCTGGGCCAGATCCACATGGAGTCCGTCCGGCGGCAGCGGAGGCTGGCTGGTGACGTAGAGCGGGTACTCCGGACCGGGGTTGCTTTCGTGCTGCGCGTTCAGCGCCACGGCCCGCACGTGAACCTTCCGCCCATCCTGCAATCCGCCGATATCGATGGACGGCTCCGATTGCGCGTGCACGGAAGACCAGGTTCGTCCCGCATCCTCGCTCAACTCCAGCCGGTATTGCGTTGCCGAGGCAACGGGCGCAACGAGGACGCGCCCACCGCCGGCCCGGCTCTCGGTTCTCAGGATACGAGGAGCAATGGGAACCGGCAGGCGATCCGTCAGCTCCCAATGGTGGCGCCCCTGGTCAAGGTCGATCACGAGAGCGCCAGCTTCGCGCCTTGCGGTGCGGGCCTGGCCGTCAATGTAGAAGACGGTTTCGCCAGTGAGAGCCTGGCCGGCTACTCTGACCGGCGATGGCTTCGGCGCGTAGTACACGCCACGCGGCGCCTGACCGGGGACGATGGCCCCGCCGATTCCCAGCTCCGTATCCTGGGTGCTGCAGACGATTTCCTGCGCGCCGATCCGGGTTCCATGAAACAGGGCGAACTCGGTCTTGTCCTTCGTGGTTCGGATGAAACCCGCCGTCCCGTCGAACACATTCCCGCCTTCGGCAAAATGGACCGGCTCGGGATTGCGGAAAATGAGATCCTGGCCGCCCGTGAAGCGGACACGGCAGCCGAAGGCTGTGGCCTGAGCCTCCACTTCCTTGCGGTGGCTGACGACGGCCATGGAATCGCCCACCCCGTCGAACCACGCGCCATGGTTGGTATCCGTCTCCACGGCGGTGCGTTGTGCCTCAAAGCCGCCGCGTTCCGCGCCGCGCAACCGCTGAATCACGGGCAGTTCCTCGCCGCGGCGCACGAACCAGGAGAGGCGGTGATGAATGGTCGAATCCAGCACCTGGTCGTACAGCACGAAATACTCCTGCCCGGCCAGCAGCACGCTGCGGCTCACATACTCCGGCGCCGCGTAAGCCGCGGCTCCTCCGCGCGGCACGAGTTCGGCGAACTGGCCCGTGCCGAGGTCGTAGAGGGGACGCGAGAGGACGTTCATGCCGACTGCGCGGAACCTTCCTTCTTTGAAGACACCGAAGGTGGTGCAGAAATCCGTGTCCTGATCGATTCTGTCCCCCGTGTCTTCCGGACCATTGTTGCTGTAGGCCTTGCCGGCAGCGAAAAAGTAGAGCACGCCGCAGCCGCCTTCCCCGGCCCGGCCCCAGCGGTAGTTGGGGCTCTCGTCAATCTGCTGCAAATGGATGGAGAGCTCTTCGGGTGTGCCGGCCGCTGCCCGCAGGACGATGCCGTAACCAGTCATTTTCGCGCTGCTCAGGTGCGGATCGGTGCCGGTGTTATCGGGCACGTTTTCCAGCTTTTCCCATGTCTTGGGGGCGTCCGGTCCGGTTTCGGAATCCAGATCCGTGGGGCGGGAGGCCCACATGGCGTACTCGGCGGCAAGCGGTGCGTAGCGCTGCAGAGACCGGCCGAGATGCCACAGCGACGAAGGCGTCATGCGCCGTTCGGAGTGAGCGCCTTGGGGCGGGTAGACGCGGCGCGGTCCCTTGCCCGGCGCGACCACGCCCCAGTCCCTGCCTCCATCGAACTTGGTCAGAACGCGGAAACCCTCTTCTGTTTCTCCGTCGAATGGAGCGGAAAGGGCGTTGACGAGCCAGCCGGCCAGCAGGGCAAGCTGCGGCGAGAGCATGCGCTCGACTCCGTCGAACTGGCGCAGCAGGAATGCCGCCCGCAACGAGGGTTTTAGGAACGCCCACACGTAAGTGCCCAGATTTTCGGTCCACCGCCCGCCGAGCGCATCCCAGGTGTTCACGGCGGGCCGGATATTAAAGCGGGTGTTGAGCTCGAAGCATTTCTGCCAATGGTCGGCCCAAGCCGCCGCCATGGGGTGGTCGGGAAAGAGAAACGGCATGACGGCCACGGCCGACTTCACGTCGGCCAGGAAATTGGGATGGCCGGCGAGCATGGGAACGATTGGCATATAATCGTCGCCCATGTGGACGTAGGCGAGAAACAGGTACATGGCCGTCAGCCGCCTGCGCTGCCGTTCGTCCATCGAGGCCCGGCTGGAATTGAAGCCGCCCACCCACGCGCCCTCGATCTGCCGGCTGGGGACCGGGCTGAAGTTGACAATGTTGCGGCCCGGAATGGGACCGCTGCCTCCGTTCTCGCGCGTGCCGAAGATCGGCAGCGTGTTGACGTAGCCGGAGGTCATGACCATGCGCTCCAACTCCGCTGGATCGTGAATCACTCCAATGGACAGAATCACCGGGGGCTGACGCCCGTCCTTCGGATACTCCAGCGCCCAGTTCTTCACCGCGTTGAGATCGAGCGTGCCGTAGCGGTTTTGCAGAAAGTTCGTATGGGAAGTGAAGGCGCGGCCCACCTGGTAGCTGAGTCCGCGGTAGGTCACGCTCTCCGCGGCGCGCTCAAACTCGTGCATGGCGCGCTTATCTTTTTCGTGATCGTAAAACGACACGCAGGTGGAGCGCCGGCCGCGGCACAACGGCCAGCGCCAGAAGAAGCGATGATCCTGGTAATGGAAGCGGACCTGCAAGAGCGTCGATCCAACCTCATAGGCATACTCATGATCCTGCCAGCCGGCAGTCTTATCGATGAACACGCCGAGCGCGTCGCCGGATCGCTGATCCCAGAAGTTGGCGCTGGTGGATACGTGATACGCCGGCCAGGATTGAAAAATGCCGAGGCAGAAGGGCAGCTCGCCTTTGGGCGGGGTTTCGAAGTACACCGGCCGGCTCGAACCCATGATGATGTCGTGGCCCCGCCAGGCTTCGTCGATCTTCTCCCACTTGTAGTTGTCGTAATCTCCGATGGTGGGAACCAGGGGCACAGGATGATTGGCTGCCTGGCGATGGGTCACGTCGAAGCCCAACCATGTGGACGTGAACGTGCCCTGCACACCGGGCCGCAGCCCTTCCATATCTTCCTGGAGGCGGACAAAGTCGAATCCGGCTTCACACTGGATCCGCGCCACGTAGCGGGAGCCGCCGGCGCTTTCATACGTGATCTCGTAGGCAAGGTACAGCGGTCCCTGGGCCACGCGCCGGCTGGTGATGCGGGTTACCTTCCCGTCGCTGAATGAGAGCGTGGAAGAGCCCACCCATGCCGCGCCGCGCGACACCTGGATGATGGGGCCCGGAGCGGCGCCGAGGACCGATTGCGTGGCGGGAATGCGAACGCGCATTACGCCCGTATCGAGGACGATCGTGCTACCTTCCTGGAGTTCCTTCACCTGGGGAGGATGGACCGCTGGAGAGTCGCCGGCGGAGAGGACGAACTCGCGGCGTGCGCCGCCGGGCAGATCCGAGAGGAAACTCAGGGTGGCGGCGCGAAGGCCGGATGCATCGCGGACCACATCGGAAAACTGAATGGGAACCGTCTCGCCTGTGTCCGTGCGCGTCAGCACCAGGCGCTCGAGTTCAATGGGCTGGCGGAACTCGATCGGGTAGGTGAGCAGGGTGGTGGGCCACCAGTAGAAAGGGTGGTCCAGGAGGTCCTGGAGCACAAATCGGATCTTGGCCGTTCGCTCCCAGATTGCCGGCGTGGCGGGCGACGCCGGCTGCATGGCCATAGCGGCTGGGATAGCGGCCAGGTTCAAACAAAAATCTCGGCGATTCAAGCTGGGGCCTCCAGGGGGATGCGGATCATCCCTCATGGCTTCCTTCTTAGCTTCTTGGAGAGTTGCCTGTCAAGGCGCGGGACAAAACCAGACCACCGGGGAGGAGAGAAAGTAGCCCACTTTTCAGGATGAGCTCGCGTACTCCGAACCGCTTGGCCAACTCATGTCCGAGCGGGCATAAAGCGCGCTATTGCATACTGCCAGAAGCTGTGTTTAGCGGTGAAGGGATGCGGATGAAACTCATTTGGGCCGGATTGCGGGCCGTTTGCGTAGACCTGAAAGCCGGCCAAGGAGGCGCGGACTTTTTCGAGACGAAAGTGCGGCCGGTGCTCGCGCGGCAGTGCCTGGCGCGCCACTCCTCGCCGATGGGCGGACTGCGACTGGACACGCGCGAAGGGATGCTCAGGGGTTGAGCGCGTGGGCCAGCGATGGTGCCAGAGGGACTGGCGCCGGCGCCAGCGGCGGACAAGCGTACGCTGATCCGGCGCGCTACGTTCGATCTCACCGGCCTGCCGCCCACGCTCGAAGAGATTCGCGGCACGTGGTGGACCGGCTGCTGGCGTAAAGTGCCATCCTGGCCTTCGACGATGCCGATCGCCACTTGTGGAAGTATAGTGCCGCCGAGTACGGCTGGATCAGGCCGGAGATGGGCGCCAACAAGCGCGATTTCCTGCCGGAGCACTTGGAAGAGCTGATGCACTACGTCGGTATCGAGGGCACAGTGGCGGTACAGACCCGCCAGACTTTGGAGGAAGCCTCGTGGCTGCGGGGCCTGTCCGCCCGGCGCCCGCTGATCCGCGGCGTGGTGGGGGGCGGGTGCCGTTGATCGGGGGCGCGGCCGTGATGAAGCACCTGGAGCGGTTCGCCGGCGACAGGAAACTGCGCCCGTGCGGACGGCGCTACGACATCCTGGCCTTCGCACGCCACCTGCCGGCGGCGATCCAGTTCGTGGACCGGCATCCCAACCAGACCCTCATCCTGGACCATGTGGCCAAGCCGCGGATCAAGGACCGGATCGGCGGAGGCCTACGGGATCTGAGTGGTGCGTCGTCGCCGTCCCCTCTCCGCCGCCCCCGTACGATGGCCATCGGTCCATATCGGGAACCGGGAGGATCGGCAAGGCGGTGTTGGACTTTAGCATCCGAGAGAGCAGACGCGGTGCCGCGGTGTGATACGATTACGAACCGACTATGCTCCGCCGCGACTTCCTCAAATCCAGCGCTGCCTTCGCCTCGGCCACTGCCGCGGCACGCGCCCAAAACCGCCCGTCCCCGTCCAACCGCATTACCATGGGCGTCATCGGTACCGGCAACCAAGGCACCGGCGACATGAAGAATTTCCTCGCCGACGAGCGTGTCCAGGTTGTAGCTGTGTGCGACCTTAACAAGGAATCGCCGGGCTACTGGGACGGCGCCATCGCCGGACGCGAACCGGCCCGCGTCCTCGTCGAATGGAACTATGCTCGCGCCAAGCGCTCCGGCATCTACAAAGGTTGCACCGCCTATGAGGACTTCCGGGACCTGCTCGCGCGCAAGGACATCGACACTGTCCTCATCGCGGTGCCCGATCACTGGCATTCCATCCCCGTCATCCAAGCTGCCCGCGCGGGCAAGGATATCTATGGCGAGAAACCCCTCTCGCTGACCATCTCCGAAGGGCGCGCCATGGCCAGCGCCGTCAAGGCGAACAATCGTGTCTTCCAGTGCGGCAGCCAGCAACGATCCGACGTGCGCTTCCGCAAGGCCTGCGAGATCGTCCGCAACGGCGGCATCGGCAAGCTCGAAACCGTCCTGGTGGGACTCCCCGGTGGCACGCCCGACTTCGGTCACAGCCGCGATCGCCAGGATCCCGAGCCCGTGCCCGAAGGCTTCAACTACGCGATGTGGCTCGGCCCCGCCCCTGAAGCTCCCTACGCGCCCGCACGCTGCCACGTCAACTTCCGCTGGATTCTCGACTATTCCGGCGGCCAAATCACAGACTGGGGAGGTCATCATCCCGACATCGCGCAATGGGGCATGGGCACTGAACTCACAGGCCCCGTCGCCATCCGCAACGGCCAGGCCCAGTGGGCCAAGGAAAAGATCTGGAACACCGCCGTCGATTATTACTTCGAAGCGCACTACGCCAGTGGAGTAGTCATGACTGTCTCCAGCCGCCTTCGCAGCGGCGTCACGTTCCAGGGCTCGGATGGCAGTGTCTGGGTCAACCGGGGAGCCATCGAAGCGACTCCCCAATCCCTCCTCGACTGGCAACCCAAAGAGCAAGACATCCACCTCTACCGGAGCGACAACCACGCCCGGAATTTCATCGACTGCGTCATCTCCCGCAAGGAAACCGCCGCGCCGATTGAACAAGCGCACCGTTCGATCACGATTGCTCACCTGGGCAACATCAGCCTCCGCCTCGGCCGCGACCTCCGTTGGGATCCGGCCAAGGAGCAAATCATCGGCGACGAATCCGCCAGTCAGATGCTGGCACGTCCGATGCGCAAGCCTTGGTCGATCACCGTTTGAAGGGGACGGGGCACTGGCAATTGCGGAAGGGGCATCCATCGGCGGTTCGCGAAGTTTCGGCGAGGCATTCCCAACCGAACTGAAGCATACTAATTGGACACATATGCGGATCAACGGCATCAGCGCCTATCGAGTTGAGCTGCCTCTACGCGAGGGGAGCTACAAATGGTCGGGCGGCAATTCGGTGGAGGTGTTCGATTCGACCGTGGTGGCCATCCACACCGATGCCGGGATTACCGGCTACGGCGAGATCTGCCCTCTCGGACCGGCGTATCTGGCGGCGTATGCCGCGGGCGCACGCACGGGGATCGCCGAGATCGGACCGCAATTGCTGGGGCTCGATCCCACGCAGCTTCAGGTGATGAACCGCCGCATGGATCAGGCGTTGCGCGGACACCCCTACGTGAAGTCTGCGATCGATATGGCGTGCTGGGACCTGCTGGGCAAGGCTAGCGGCCAGTCTGTCGCGGTGCTGCTCGGCGGGCGCTACGGCGACGATTTCCCGCTCTACCGTGCCATCTCCCAGGACACGCCGGAGGCCATGGCGGAACACGTGGGCCTCTACCGCTCACAAGGCTACACCAGGTTCCAACTCAAGGTGGGCGGCAACCCCGACACCGATATCGCGCGCATTCACGCCGCCGCCGCCAAGCTGCAAACCGGCGACGTGCTGATTGCCGATGCCAACACCGGTTGGACACAACACCAGGCGCTGCGGGTGGCCGATGCGGTCCGCAACGTGGACGTCTACATTGAGCAGCCCTGCATGCACTACGAAGAGTGCCTCGCGGTGCGGCAGCACACCAATCGCCCGTTCGTGCTCGATGAAGTCATCGACGATGTCCACATGGTGCTCCGCGGCTATGCCGACCGGGCCATGGACGTCATCAACCTCAAGATCTCCAAAGTGGGCGGATTGAGCAAGGCGCGCCAGATCCGCGACCTGTGCGTTTCGCTCGGCATCGCCATGACGATCGAGGACACCTGGGGCGGCGACATCATCACGGCGGCCATCGCCCACCTGGCGCACAGCACGCAGCCCGAATTTCTCTTCACCGCCACCGACTTCAACAGCTACGTGACCGTGAGCATTGCCGAAGGCGCGCCGCAGCGCGTCGACGGACGCCTGGCCGCCTCCAGCGCGCCGGGACTCGGCATTCAGCCGCGGACGGACGTGTTGGGCGAGCCGGTTCTTCGCATCGGCAAGGTCTGACGCGAAACCCATGTCCGCGAAACTCATTCTGCTTCTGGCGCTGGCCGCATTCGCAATCTTCTACCTGGCCGTCTTTCTGAATGGACTCGCCCGCGCCCGGCGGGAAGGCGCCCCCTTGCCTTCCGCAGCCCACATCGCCACCGGGTTCGGCACCAATTTTCTGGACACACTGGGAATCGGGTCCTTCGCCACCAGCACTTCGATTTTCAAGTTCTGGAACATGGTTCCGGACGAATTGATTCCCGGCACGCTCAACACTGGCCACACGCTGCCGGTGATGTTTCAGGCGTTCATCTATATGGCTGCTATCGAGGTGGACGCCACCACGCTGGTGCTGATGATCGCGGGCGCGGTGACGGGCGCATGGTTCGGCGCGGGGCTGGTGGCGCGTCTTTCACGGCGCTCCGTGCAACTCGGCATGGGATTCGCGCTGCTGGTCGCCGTCACCGCCATGCTCATGAGCCAGTTGTCACTTTTCCCGGCGGGCGGTGCGGCGATCGGGCTCCAGGGCTGGCGGCTGGCCGTCGGCGTGGTGTGTAACTTTCTGTTCGCGGCTATCAGCACACTCGGAATCGGGTTCTACGCTCCCTGCATGACACTGGTGAGCCTGCTGGGGATGAATCCGGCCACGGCGTTCCCCATCATGATGGGTTCGGCCGCGTTCCTGATGCCGGTAGCCGGCTCGCGTTTCGTGTGGAGGCGCGCCTACTTCGTCCCGGTGGCCGCGGGGTTGGCAGCCGGCGGACTGTTGGGGGTGCCGCTGGCGGCATTCGTGGTGAAATCGCTGCCCCTCACGGCGCTGCGTTACCTGGTGACGGTCGTGGTGCTCTACGCGGCAGTATTGATGCTGCGCTCGGCTCGCTACCCTGCTGGATTTTCGGGCAAGTGCTTATAGTAGCCCTTCGAACGCCACCAGCTTGTCGTTCTCGTCCACGGAGCAGTCCACCAGTGCACGTAACCGCTTCAGTTCCTCGCGGTACTTGGGTGGACAGCCGCTTCGTGAGCGGGATCGACATCGTGCCGGCGCGCAATCCCGCGGGCGTGCGGTGATTGTGCGCGCCGATGTTGTTCTGGTAGCGCCCGGTCATCAGGCCAGAGCGGCTGGCTGAGCACACCGGCGCGGCGCAAAATGCGTGATCGAAGGCCACGCCCTGCGATGCGAGGCGGTCGATGTTCGGCGTGCGGACGAGCAGCTCGCCGTAGCCGCCGACGTTGAAGCCGGCGTCCTCGAGAATCACGTAGAGCACGTTGGGCCGGTCGCTCCGCGGTCCGGCATTCCGTGCCGCGGCGCCCGCGCTCTTTTCCAGCAAGTCTCGCCTCGAAATCGGCATGGCATTTATGTCAGCTCAAAGCTGTCACTGCTTCTTTTCGAAGCGGGCGTCCATCAGCACCCAGGTGTTCGGATCGAGCGTGACCGACTCCGGCGCGCCCTCCGACACTATCTCGAAGTGTTGCTGCTTTTGCGTCATTTCGAGCTTTTCGATGCGCGCGCCGCCGATTCCGATTTCCAGCGGCAGCCGGTACGCGTCGCCCTTCTGCGTCTGCGCCAGATCGATCTCCACTTCCCTGGCGGCGGTGTTGTATTTCCACCCGCCCTCGATTGCCGGCGAAGGAGTGCGATGCAGCCATTGGGCAAAAAACCATCCGAGATCCTGTCCCGAGTTCTCTTCCATCACGCGCCGAAAATCTTCGGTTGATGCGTTGCTGTCGCGGTACCGCCGGTAGTAGTCGCGGATTCCCGCCTGGAATTTGTCCGTCCCGATTTGCGCGCGGAGCATGTGAAGTACCCATCCGCCCTTCTGGTAGATGATCTGGTTCAGCACCTTCTTCATGTCCGCGAGATTGTTGTGCACCACGGTGAACTCAGGATTCTGTTTTTCCAGCGCAAACACACGGGTGCGGCTGTTCTTCAATCCCGCCACAAAGGCATCGCGCCCCTGAACGTGCTCGCTCGTCAAGAGAGTGAAGTAGGTGGCGAAGCCTTCGCTCAGCCAGACATCGTCCCAGTCTTTCTCCGTGATGGAATCGCCGAACCACTGGTGCGCGATCTCGTGCCAGACCACGTTGGCCGTGGAGCGGCAGCAGCCATAAAAAATCACGCTGGCGTGTTCCGTGCCGCCGCCGAATCCCGGCGCGGTGGCCCACACGTTGGCCAGCTTTTCGTATGGGAACGGCCCGATGTAGCCGCTGAAAACTTCCATCGCCTGCCGCGTGGGCGTCTCGAACGTCGCGATGCCCGCATCCCTTTCCTGGTAGGGAACCCAAGTTTCGAGCGGAATTCCCGCCGCTGTTCCGAAATGCCGCGCCGCGAATTGCGCCACCCCGATGGCGTTCAGCCACGACGCAATCGGCACCGATTGTTTCCAGTGCGTCAGGCGCCTGCCATCACCCAGGTCGCGCACTTCCTGGAGCAGTCCGTTGGCCACAACCTGGTACTTCGCCGGCGCGGTGACCAGAAATTCGCTGGTCGCCTTGTCATACGGATGATCGATGATCGGCAGCCACTGGTGCGCCAGGTTGGGCCAGTTCACGCTGAAAATGCCGCGCTCCCCGTGGCTGTTCTTCGATGCGTACAATCCGCCGGCGGGCGTCCCGCGATACTTCACCGTACACTGCCGCCGCTCGCCCGCTCTCGATGGCGCGGGCAGCGTGATTGCCAGCCGGTCCGCTGTGTGCTGGTAACGCGCCGTGGTCCCACCGCAACTGACGCCGGAAACCGTCATTCCCTTGCCGGCGTTCGGTGTCGCCAGGTCAAGCTGGAATTCCGTCAACCCGTCTTTGAGGAAGCGCACGTCCGCGGTAGCCTCGCCCGCGATCTCGTCGTTGTCGTCGGTGAGCGTCAGCCGGAACACGTAATGTATCGCGTCCACCCCGGTCTGCCGCGGATAGGTGTCGCCGGATAGCGCCGGAACAAGCCCGCCGAGAATCGCAATCGCCGTAAGAAGTTTCATAGAGTGTCAGGGGAGATTGTACGCCGGTATCGGACTACGCTCAGTTCAAGCCCGCCGGCTTGACCACCAGGGTCGTCGACTCCTGCATCGTTCCCGCCGCAATCTCGATACGGTAAGTGCCGGCTGACACTGGAGGGCCCGATTCCGCGCGAAGATTCCACGTTGCCTGATTGACTCCCGCGCTGCCATCCACCTTCAGCGTGCGCACCGTGTTTCCGGCGGCATCCGCGATCGTGATCCGGACGGGCTGGGCGTTGGCCAGCCGGAAAAAGATGTCCGCGCGACCCGGCGGCTTCGGATTCACCTCCAGCGGAACTTCGAATTGCAGCGCTACCGTCCGGGGCTCGAACAGGTGCAGGGACTTGGCGGCGATCTCTGGCGTCAGCGCCTGCACCGGACGCGCGTCCAGCAGAAACAGGCTCCGCCCATGTGTGGCCATCACGATCTGATCGGCGCGCGGGTGAATCGCCAGGTCTTCCACGGGAGTGGTCGGCAGGTCTGCGCACAGCGATTGCCATGTCGTCCCTTGATCGTGCGACACGTACACGCCCGCGTCGGTGCCAACATACAGCACCAGGGCGCGATGCGGATCTTCGCGGATGACGTTGATGGCCTCGGCCGGAAGATTGTGCGCGATCGGCGTCCAGGTCGCTCCGAAATCGGTGGAGCGGTACAGGTAGGCGGTGGTGTCGTCGGAGCGGAATCCGGTCAGCGAGGCATACACGGTGCCCAGATCGTACTGCGAGGCGATGACGCGGCTCACCCACTTGCGCGGCAGTCCTCCGCTGACGTTCTTCCACGCCTTGCCGTCGTCGCGCGTGACGAAGATGTCGCCGCCTTCCATGCCGGCATAGAGCAGCCCCTGCATCAGCGGCGATTCCGAGAGCGTGGTGACCGCGCCGTAATGCACCAGGTCGCGCTCGCGACCGGCGGGTTCGCCGAGATCGGGGCTGATGGCGCGCCAGTTGGCGCCGCGGTTGTTGGACTTGACGATGACGCTCCCGCCCGCGTACAACACGCGCGGGTTGAATTGAGAAACGATGAACGGCGTGTAGAACGCGAAGCGCCACGCGGACTCGCCCGCGGGAGCGCGCGGCGCCAGGCGTTCCACGGCCGGCCCGGGAACGGAAGGATTGCCCGCAGCCAGGTTCATCCGCTGGATGGCGCCGTTCTGTTGTTCGAAGTACGCCATCCGCGGATCGGCGGGGTCGGGCAGCACGGTATAGGCGTCGCCGCCGGTCCACTGGTCGAGCCACAGGTGCCGCCAGCCGTCGTTGGCTGCGTGCGCGTCGTCTGGGCGGTAGGTGGACGAAGCGTACAGGCCGCCGTTGTCCTGGCTGCCTGCGAAGATGGTGTGCGGATCCTTGCCGTCGAAGGCGACGGTGCTGAACTGGCCGATGGGCAGGTTGTTGAGGTGCAGCCAGGTGCGGCCGCGGTCCCACGACTGGAAGATGCCGCCGTCGTTGCCGAGCAGCAGGCGGTTGGGATTGGCCGGATCGATCCAGAGCGCGTGCTGGTCCAGGTGCAGGGCCGTCCCTTCCGTGTCGTGAACCCGCCGGATGACCTCGCCCACGCGCTGGTACGTCTTGCCGCCGTCGGCGGAGCGATACGCGCGGTTGCCCAGGATGTAGACCTCGTTCTCGTTATCGGGCGATACCTGGATATCGCAGAACTTCCAGCCGAAGGTGGTGAACACCGGGTAGAGATCGTCGGTGTTGGCCTTGCGCCAGGTGTCGCCGCGATCGTCGGAGCGGTAGACTTCACCGCCCACGGTTTGCCGACCACCCTCGCCCTGCATCGGCGCGGCGTTATCGAGAAACGTGTACACGATCCGCGGATTGGTAGGCGCGATGGCGATGTGACTGCGTCCCAGCGGTCCGGCGGGCAACCCTTGCGTCAGTTTCTTCCACGCGGCGCCGCCGTCGGTGCTGCGATAGATGCCGCTCTCCGGTCCCCCAGGCATTTGCCACGCCGACGCGTAGAGCGCCTCGGGATTGGCGGGGTCCATCTCCACGTCGATGGCGCCGGTCTGGTCGCTGATGTAGAGCACCTTCTGCCAGGTTTTTCCGCCATCGCGGCTGCGGAACACGCCGCGCTCGGCATTGCGCGACCAGAAGTGCCCCATCGCGGCCACGTACACCAGATTGGGATTTCGCGGGTGGATCGCAACCCTGCCGATATGCTGTGTGTCGCTCAGGCCCATCGCCTGCCAGCTTTGCCCGCCATTCACGGATTTGAATACTCCCGTACCGGGGAATGAGGGTCCGTCGAAGCGAGGCTGAACTTCTCCCGTTCCCACCCAAACGATGTTCGGATCGGAGGGCGCAACCGCGATGTCTCCGATGGCGAACGCAGACTCATGCTCGAAAATCGGCGTCCAGGTCAAGCCGTTGTCCGGACTCTTCCAGACGTTGCCGGCGCCTGGCCCGGCGTAAATCGTGCTGGAGCCCGGCGCCGGTACCGCGATGGCACCAATCCGCCCGCCTTGCAAAGAGGGGCCCAAAACTTCCCAGTGCAGATTTCGGAATGGCGAACGCTCCAGGAGTTGCCGATGTGCTTGCCAGGCCCGCGTGCTCGCGATGTTGTCGAATGTCTGCGGCGATTCCCAGGCTCGGACCGGCGCTGTCGAAGAGAGCAGTAGGGACACCGCCGTGAACAGCGCCAGCGTCAGGAGGGCCTGTGCGGAACGCGCCCCAGCCCGACTTCCAGTGGGATCATGAGGTCTGGCGATCCCGGCCACGGCAGAAAAGACCCGGCCTGCGCAAACGCGCTCGACTTTTGAGACTGAGATCCCGAACCTGAAGTTCACCAAGGCCTCCAGATGCACATCTCCGCACGTCGCCGGTGCATCGCGAAATTCAGTTTAGCGGATCAAAAGGTGGATAGGGAATGGATGAACGCGCATCCGTAGACAATCCACTTGACCATGTGGCTCCTGGAACCTCCGGCGATCTGCGAAGCGGCGGCGCAACTCCCGTATAGACCACCCGGATACGATCGCCTCACTCAAGGGAAAAGCCGACGAACCTGATTCTGGCGTAAGGCGAAGTCTCCCCGCATTCGTACATCACGGCCACTGATCTGTCGCGCAGGGCAAGCACCGTGGAATAGGCTGCGGGACCGCCGTGGAGGACGCGGCTCGTGATCCAGGTCTTGCCTTGGTCGGCGCTTATCTTGAGGGTCAGATTTTCGCGCTTCGTGCTTGCGGCGTTCGTGAACAGGAGCAGATCACGATGCTTGTGCAAGTATCGCGTGATGCCTGCGTTGCAGGTCGGGTCAATCAGCGCGTTGTCGTGTGTGACGGGTCCGAAGGTGACGCCGCCGTCGTTCGACAGGGCAATAGCCCGCGTCGGGCCGTTCCTCATGTTCTGCAGGATTACGCCGCCGGACAGTTCCACGCATTTGCTTTCGTCGGTGCCCGGGCCAATCGCTGCGCCGATGCGCCAGGTTTTCCCCGCATCGTCACTATAGGCATTGCGGGAGGAAACGATGCCCTGGGCATCGCGAACGACCATGGGGACGAGATAGCGGCCGGCGCCGGTTTGAATGTGGGTCCCGGACGTGGCGAACATGGCTTGCCAGGACGGGTCCTTGATCTGCGGAGTGAGATCGCGCGGCTCCGACCAGGTTGTTCCGTCGTTGTCGCTGAACATTGCGTGGAATTGAAATGTAGTGAGCCCGGTGCGCTCACCCGGCTGGGCAGTGCCGAATCCAATGCCGGGGGGACCATAGGAGTGGAAGCACCACACTCGACCAGTACGCCGATCGAGCAGAAGAGATGCGTCCCCGACACCGCCTTCGGGAACCTGCCGGATAGTGACGGCGCGCGACCACGAGTTGCCGTGGTCACGACTGGTGCGCAGCACCAGCGAGATCTTTGCGGGGAGATCCCGCGCGCTGTCGTGGCGGGCATCGACGACCGCCAGCAGCGTTCCCTTTCGGGTTTCGATACGCGTAGGGATGCGATAGGTGTTGACGCCATCGTCTCCCTCGTGGAACAAATCGACAGGCGTCGATGGCGTCGCCGCTGGACGAGCCAACAAGCGTGAGCCGAAGGCCGTCACCAGGGCGGCACGGCGCGTCAACATTCCTGCTATTTCGTCGGGCATTTAAAGTCCATGCACACTTCGCCCATGCCTCCCGCTCCGATGGCGGAGAGGATTTCGTAGGGGCTAAGTCTTTCGCCTATGGACAAGGGCATGGGAAGGTTCAGCCCAGTTTACCTTATCGGGGATGCGGTCAAATTCTGTGTTACGGCGGCCGGCGTTACGCGCCTGTGACCTTCAAGTGGAGAGATCACGGCAAGTGCGGCTGCCGGGAAAAGGCCGAAAGGAACGAATCTGTCCCCTTTGGTCCGAAACCGCATCAGCCCTACTTCGGATCATTCGCGCAAAAAGCGGAGAGGACTTCCTGTTCAGGAACACCCATGGGGCACCGCTAACGCGTGATGGCGTTGACGCGGACTGAAGGACGCGGGCACGACGATGGATAGTTTCCTCAAGGCGCAGAAGTCGGCTAAACTGAAGCGAGTGAAGCAGGGAAATACACGGCATGAGGCGCGACACGCTTCAAAGAGCTGAATTCATGCAAGCCTCTTCACTTTCAGTGTTTTACATACAAATGCGGATGTGGCGAAACTGGCAGACGCGCTGGATTTAGGTTCCAGTTCCCGCGAGGGAGTGTAGGTTCAAGTCCTATCATCCGCACCAGAAACAAAACATCAGCGCGCGGCGACCTGGCCGTTGCGGATATCCGGGAAGAGCCGCTGCTGGTGCGCGGCGTAAAGGCCGCCCGGACATATCTCTCCCACCCGCTGTGGACAGGGTGCAGATGTGAACCACTGGTTCATAGCCGCCTGACCGCCGGGTCCCGCGTTGACAACCGATCGCGAACTCTATCGGCGGGTTCTGGAACTGAAGCTCCCTGGTTTGTGGACTCCAGTAGATTCAGAGTGGGAAGCCGGCGAAATCCGCGTTTTTCCGCGGCATCGCGAGAGATCGATTGGCCCGGTTCCGAGTGCGGGGCAGTTGCAAGCCATATGGCACAGGCTAGGAATCGATGCGTACGCCAATGCTCTGCATGAACTGGATATCGTAGGCGTCGGACAGGGTCTTTTCGGGGATCTCCTGGGGCGGTTCCGGCTTGGGGCAGTCCTGCCAGCAATCGGACAGACTCTTGGATGCATAGACCACTCGCTTGCAGTCTTCGCACCACCAGTGGATCACCAGTTCGTGATCGTCCGTCAGGCCCACTTCGTCGATTCGCGCGGGGGCCAGCCCACACTTGCAGCACAGCGATATATGACGGTATCCCATATCTACAGGACCGTTATCGCACTAATCCTTACGGCTGAGAAGGGCCAAAACGGGGTTAACGTACTCGACGCTACTAGTACCCGGAGGCCGAAATCCAGAAGCTTTCCTTCCATTGGCCGCCCGCTGGAACGCTTTGCAGTTCCTTGTAAACGCCGCTGTGCGCCAGGTTGAAAGCGTCCGTGATGGCGGACATGGGTTCAAAGCAGATGAACTCGCGGGAGTGCGGGGCATAGACCACCGCGACCGTGTATTTGGGCCCGTAGGTAACGCTGATCCGTTGCTTCTTGCCTTCCACCCAAAAGCGCGAGCGGCCATCGGCGCCGCGGACCAGGTTACCGAACACGTCGTCGAGCTGGCCGTCTTTGAGCGTGTAGGGATCGGGGAATTCCACGGGTTTGCGCTCGCCGGTAGGGATGAGGACATTGTTGAGCAGCAGGTGATCGCGGGCGGCCAGGTGCACCTTCCATTGGTCGCGCGGCGAATCCTCGAGCCGGAAGTACGGGTGATAGCCGATGGCCACGGGCATCGGCTCGCTGGAATGATTATCGAGCGAGGTCTCCACCTCTACGTCGCCGTTGGCCAGCCGGTAGGTCATGGTGATGGTGTGGGCAAACGGGAACTGCGCCATCATCTCCGGATACCTGGCGAAGTCGAAGCGGCTGGTGGCCCAGGCGGAGCGATCGTCGGCGGTGGCAGCCACCAGCGTCCACAGGGGTGAGAAATTCAGCAGGCCGTGAATCGGCTTCTTGTTGCCGTCGCGGCGCAGGTTGCCCAGATCGGGATTCAGCGGGTAGCGTTTGCCGTTGGCCCAGTAGGAATCTTCACTGATGCGGTTGGCCCAGGGCGCCAGAAACGGAATGGCGCAGAAGGTGGGATTCTCCTTGAGTTCGGCGGGACTGTGAAACGGGAAGAAGAGAATGTTCTTGCCGGCCACTTTAATTTCGTACGCCATGTTGCCGATCGACGGCGCGATGGACACCTCCATGTTGCGGGAGGCATCCGCGAGTTGCACCACTTCGATGCCGTCGACGACGGTCTTGCGGGAGGAGTAATTGGCGGCTGGCGTCATAAGCGGGAGAAGGAGCGCGAGCAAAGCGGTTTTCATTTGGCGTCAGGATCTCGCAGATCGAGCACGGTTTCCTTCTGGCAGCACCGGCAGGGTCCGGGAGTATAGGCGCGAATCGAACACACGTCGCACCAGTAGGTGATCATTTTCAGGTGGCCGTCTTTACGCACCAGCAGCGGGACGGTGTGAAACGGATCGATCTGGAATTTGCCGGGCGCGATGAAATGCCCGCGAGCTTCCACTTCGAAACCGTCGAGCCGCGAATCGGTGAGCACCTGGCTGATGGTATTGTCGGCACTCAGCGTAATAGTCCGATGGTCCGCTGTTTCCACGGTAGCGGGCCCGTTGTCGTGAATGGCCAGCTTGCCGCGGAGGGTGGTGGCCGAAGGTAAATTGGCCGCCGAAACGGCCGCCGCGAGGACGAAAAGCAACAGACAGTGCCGCATCAATCCTATTGTGGCACAGTGGGGACGACAGACCACCAAAGGCGATGGTCTGTCCCACGGTGCAAGCTAAAACGCGAAGTGCACTCCCAACTGCAGTTGGCGAGGCGTACTGGTGCCGGTGATCACGCCGAAGGCGGCACTCTGGGCGGTGCAGCAGGTGGTGTTGGGATTGCTGAAATGCGGCGTGTTCATTGCGTCGAAGGCGTCCGCGCGCACCTGTATTTCCAGGTTCTCGTGGAATCTCACCGCTTTGGACAGAGACAGGTCGAAATTGACGATACCCGGTCCCCACACGTTCCCCGGGACTGAGGTGCCGTAGGTGTAGCTGGCCGTGTGATCGGAGAAGCACGTCACATCGAACCATTGCAGGCCCTGAGTGGACGAAAGCCCGTTGGGCCGGTTGACGATTCCCGCGTGAGATCCGCAAGAGGCGCTGTAATTGGCGCGGTTGTTGAATCCCGAGTTCAAGCCACCGTTGTTGCTGGTGCCGTCGGTGACCGCCAGCGGTACGCCCGACTGAATGGTGGTGATTCCGCTCACCTGCCAGCCGCCGAGCAGCAATTCGACCGGCTTGGCGGCGTTGGTCATGATGCCGCGTCCCTTCCCCACCGGAAGCTGGTAAATAAAACTGCCGATGAAAAGCTGCGGAACGTCGGGGGCTGAAGAGTTGCCCAAAGCACGGTTGTACTGGTCCTGATTCAACAGGGGAACGAACACTTGCATGATGTCGATTTCTTTGGACCAGGTGTAGGACAGGAGCGCTTCCAGGCCGCGCGAGAAGCGCTTGGTGTATCGCACCTGGAGCGAGTTGTAATTGGAGTAGCCGGTGGAACCGCGCTCGTTGATGGCCTGAATGGCGGCCAGGGGACCGGCGATACAGACCGGGCCGCCGGTGCTGGAGAGGGTCGCCGTGGAGCTGAACTGGTTGCAGCCGACCGTGCTGAAGACGCGGTTGGCCGTCAATCCGCTGATGGTCGCGGGCACCCCCGAGCCGACGATGGTGTTGGGTCCCGGGAATGCCTGGTCGATATTGATAGACCGGAAGAGATTCGTGCCCTTGGTGCCCACGTAGGCGACGTCGATGGTGCTGGTGGGCGTAAGCTGCCGCTGCACACCGAAGTTCCACATGGTGGCCTTATCGGGCTGGTTGTTGAGGGGCACGTAATAGAGGCTGGCCGCGGGGGAAGGAACGACGGTGGCCGAGTACTGCTGCGGCACGAAGCCGGGCAGCCCGATCAGGCACGAACTGTTGTTGGGCGCGCAACCGGGGTTGGGCAGATTCTGCGGCGAGCTGAGCGCGGCCCACGGCGTGTTGGCGGTCTGCTGTCCGAGCACGTATTCCTCGAACCAGGGCCAGTTGCGTTCCAGGGTGCCGCCGGCGGCGCCGTAGTGATCGGGGAAGTTGGTGATTCCCCATGCGCCGCGAAGCACGGTGCGGTTGTCCAACTGGTAGGCGAAGCCGATGCGCGGCGCGAAGTTCTTATAGTTGGTATTCACATTCGGCCCGCGATTCCCGGCCGTCGCCACATCCAGCAGGCCGGTGCTCATATTCAGGTTGGACTGGTGGTTGTTCACGTCGTTGTACATGGTGATGAGGTCCCACCGCAGCGCCAGGTTCAAAGTGAGTTTGCTGGTGGCGCGGAAGTCATCCTGGAAGTACGCGTCGGCGATGGTCAGGCGTGTGGCGGGCGCGGTGTTGACGATGTCGCGGTTCACGCTGGTGGGCAGGCCGAGCAGGAAATCGGCCAGCCCGGCTCCGCCGCTGCCGCCGCTACAGAAGGGATTGCCGGCGCAACTGGTGCTGTAGCTCTGGTCGAACGAAAACGAGCCGGCCTGCGCGTGGTCGGGATTCGTCACCGAGGCCTGCAAGCGCCGGTAGTCGCCGCCGAAGCCGAATGTGTGCCTTCCGTGAACGATCGTGACATTGTCCACGATGTCATAGGCGTTGGTGAAACGGACGGCGTCGGTGCTACCGGGTGCTCCGGTTTGCTGCCAGCTTCCGATGTTCTGGTTGCTGCCCACGGACATCTGGGCGATACCGGAGCTGTTGGGAAAGGCGGCCAGGTTGCCATTGAGAATGCCCAGGGCGTTGTCCTGGTTGGTGCCGAGGTCATTGCCGTAGTGGAAGGTGTAAAAGCGGTTGAATCCGAAGCGGAACTCGTTCAGTGCTTTGGGCGAAAACCAGTGGGTGTAGCCGCCGACGTCGTTGTGGTCCCTGGGGTTGGCGTTTTCGCCTACGTTCAGAAACTGCGTCGGGCCGGGCGTTCTCAGGTCGTTGCGCTGATAGGAGACGCGGGCGAACGCACGATCCTGGCCGGGCAACACGAAGTCGCCCTTGATATCGAACTTCTGTTGCGGGTTCGTGGTGGTCAGGCTCTGGCTGAAATTGTTGGTGGGGGCATTGGGGTTGGCCGCGTTGGCCGCCGGCCAGATGGTGTTGTTCGCCAGCATCTTCATAGCTACCGGGTCCCACCGGTTCGCGGGGATCTGGTAAGCCGTGCAGGAGGGAGTAAGCGATGTGCCGGCCCCGGCGCAGCCATAGGTACCGCCGGGCAGGGTGACGATCGGGAACGGAGTGGGGTTGATGCCGGCGCCGGCCGAAGACGCGGTCTTGGGATCGTAAATGGGCTTGGTGAAAAAGTTGGTGGGGAAATAACCGTTGGCCAGCATTGGGGTAGGAACGGTGTAATTGTAAGTGACTCCGTTATTCAACTCGAGTCCTTCATAGCCGCCGAAGAAGAAGATCTTGTTTTTCTTGACGGGACCGCCGATGGAGCCGCCGTACTGATTGGCGCGATAAGGAGCTTTGGCTGCACCCACCAGATTGTTGGCCCAGGTATTGGCGTTGAGCGAGCGGTCGCGGAAAAACTCGTACGCGGAACCGTGGATCTGATTAGTTCCGGACTTGATCATGGCGTTGACTTGCGCGCCGCCGTAGGTTCCGACATCGGCACTGGCGTTATTGCCGGAGACTTTCACTTCGGCGATGTCGTCCATGGGCGGAGTCACATTCTGGAAGGCGTTCTCCAACTCCATATCGCTGACGCCATCGAGCGTGAAGGTGGTGCCCTGGTAAACCACGCCATTCACCGAAGCCGTGATGGCGCCGTTCGCTCCGATGCCGCTGCCGGATTCGGCCGAAGACCCGATGCCGGTCTTCACCGCTCCCGGCATGATCTGGACTAGCTGGGAATAGACGCGGCCGAACAGCGGAAGGTCATTGACCTGCCGGGTGCTCAAATCGTTCCCCATGGAAGAAGTGTTGGTGTCCAGAAGCTGGCTGTTGGCAGCGACCTCCACCGTATCCGACCGGGAACCGATCTGCAGATTGAAATCGACATTTGTAGAGCCGTTCACAATCACCACGACATTTTTCGACTCGGCGGATTTGAATCCGGTCGCGGTCACTGTAATGGTATATTTGCCGGGCGGCATGTTGGGCGCCACATAATCGCCGCCTTGACCGGTCGGGACTTGGGCTCGATACCCGGTTTCCTGATTTGCAACCACGACAGTGGCTCCGGGAATTCCCGCACCGCTGGGATCCAGTACGGTGCCTTCCACGCGCCCGGTGACTCCCTGACCGAACAGGGCGCTCGACGTGAGCAGTAAACCTACTATGCAAACAACGATGTTGCGAGAGCTTTCTCGTAGCTTCATTTCGTTCCCCTTAAGCCAGAATTACTTTTCAGTGAACCCGCCAATCCTGTGCGATGATTGGCTCAAAGAAAAAGGAAGTCAAGTTGAAGCTTAGGTAGAAAACTGTTTTTAACGAGGGCTATATCCCACAAACCATGAGGGAAACCTCTATCGTGGGGCAGAAGTGGACAGATGCGTGCGAACGGCGACGAGGTGAGGTTGGATGGGCACTCCGCCGCTGATTTCCACCTTGAGGAGGGCTTCGAAATCCGGCAGCTTGCCGCCCTTGGATGCGCCCAGCCTGCTGTACAATTCCGGTAACAAGTCCGCACGGGTGATGAAGTCCATGGCTCCCTGGCAGCCATAGGTGTTGGTGCCGGCGATGATCACCACCTTACGCCCCTGATGCAGATTGGGCAGAAGGGCGACCACGGCGTAATCGTAGGTGTATGGCCGGCCGGACCCGAAATAAATCGGTTCTTCGCCAGTGACGGGATGAACATTCACAATCCCGCCGAGACCGAACCGCGGCTCCTCGTATCCCGATTTGAAGCGGAAGTGTTCCAGCGGCGCCAGTTCACGCAGGCGGGAATTGGCATCCGGAGCGCCGACGAACACCACGTTGGCATCCTGCGCCTCATCCCAGGTGAGAAGCTCCGCCCGTTTCAGACGCGGCTGGCGGCCCGCAAGAGCGAACAGTTCGCTCAACTCGGCTACGGCCATTACAGTTCCCGTTCCGGAGTAGGTATCGTTACGGTCGGTTGGAGAATCCAGGCCATCGCGAAATATTCGCAAGCCGGTAGCAGAGGTGCCCACAAAGCGATGGTTCGAGAAAACCACCACCGGCGGCTGGGGAGATTGCAGGAATGGATGCCAGAACAGCTCTACCGCGGGCGGAATTTTGGGAGCCCGGGCCAGCATCCAAATGCCCGCGACGGTACCGATCAGGACCGCCGCTGCCACTGCGCCGATGGCAAACCACTTTCGCGAGAAACCGGCCGGCACAGGGTGAAGGATTGGAGCCAAGTCCGGCCGCACCTGGGGAATCGACTCCACCGAACGCTGGTGCCACGAAATCTGATAGGAGCCTTTGGGCACCTCAATGAGGATCTCGTCGCCAAGCCCGTCCGACATATAATATTCCGCCAGTTTGGCGCGGAGCCGCGTAGTGTGGACGCGGACGGCGGAATCCATGCGCGGATCGAAGCCTTCGGGTTTTCCCAGCGCGCCCACTGCCAGGTCGTATTCCTTGATCACTTCGCCCGGCTTTTCGATGGAATGGGTAGTCAGGAACGAGAGGAGGTTTCGCAGCACCTCCGAACCGCTGAACTCCCCACTCTGTAGGATCCTGTCAACCTGCTGGCGAACAACACTCGCCGGTATGGCACCGTTCTGGACGACGTGGCTAGGCATTTAGCGTTATACCTGAAGAAACGGGCTCAAATACAGGCTCATGGTACGTTAAAAACGGTTTCACACGCAAGCTTCAACTTGACCATGCCAAGGGTGGGGGCAACCATGGAGGATCATGAGAGCCTGGCACCGCGCCGCACTCGCCCTTTTCTTCACCGCCGTTTCGCTGACGGCCGGCCCGCTGGTGCCGGTGCGCGCATGGCAGTTTCACACGTTGAATATGCCGTACGTGCTGGCTGGATTGAAGCTGGCGCCGGGCTACGACGTGAACACAGTGGTCTTCTCCCACGAACTGATCGGCTATGCTTCCGAACTGTTCCAGGGAACCGAGCGCGGCCGGCAGCTCAACCAACTGACAGCCGCCGCCCACGCCGAAAAGCTGAAGGCGTGGATTTGGGTGCGGGAGTTCGAAAGCGTTCCGCCGCAATTCATGAGCGGAGGCCTGGTGCAAATGGACCGGCCGGGATTCTGGGAATGGGTGGCGGCACGGTACGACGATCTTTTCACCGCCTACCCGAACTTCGACGGCCTGATGCTCACCTTTGAGGAATCGCCGTTCCCTATCTTCGATACGAAGAAGGTGGCTTCCTCATTGCCGATCCCGGAGCGGTTCGCGCGGTTGATCGATACCATCGACACGGTGTGCCGGCGGTTCAGGAAGGATTTCGTGGTGCGGTCGTTCCTTTATGAGCCGGAACAGATGGAGTGGTTTAAAGAAGGATACTCCCGCACGAATCCCCACGTGATGGTGCAAACCAAGTGCGAGCCGCACGATTGGGACCCGTTCTACCCCAACGATGCACTGATCGGCGCTTTTCCGAGCCGCAAACAGATCATCGAATTCGACGGTTCTTCGGAGTACACCGGCAAGAACCGGATTCCGTATACCCAACCGGAATACTTCGAGCGCCGCTGGCGGTACGACCTGACCAAACCGGGAGTGATGGGCTATAACCTCCGGGTGGACCATGGAGGGTTCGACGCGCTCCACGCGCCCAACGAGATCAACATCTATGCCATGTGGCGATTCACGCAGGATCCGCGGATTACCGGCGAGGATATCTGGAAGGAGTGGACGGCGAAGCGATACGGACCCGCGGCCGCGCCGGAAATCGAGAAGGCGTTGCGGCCCACTTTCGATATCGTGAACCTGTCGTTCTTTGCACTACAGTTCTGGATCACGAACCACTCGGCGCTCCCGTCCTATTCGTACGCGGATGAACACCTTCATTCGCGCACGATAGCCAAGTGGTATCCCGGCGAGCCGAAGTATCGGGAACTGGAGGACGGGCTGGCGCGGCCCGGCCCGGAACTGCTGGAGCGAATCCTGGCGGAGAAGGACGCGGCGATGGCACTGGCTCAAGCCTCACTTCAACACTTGCGAAACGCCAAGCCACACCTCACTGTTGAGCAGTTCGACGATCTCAACTGGCGGCTCAGTCTGGCCGAGCGGGTGGCCACGGTATGGAAGCTTCATGCCGAGGCGCTGTTCGGCTACAAGGTGCTGGCGTCCGGACACTCCGTGGCTGGGCTTCGGGAGAGAGTGGAACGGGCACTGAGAGCCTTGGCCCAACAGGCGGACGTCAGCGAGTTGGACCCGCGAATCGGAAACAACCCTCCGGCTTCGGCCAAGGAGATCCGCGGATTTGTAGCAGATCTCACCACTCGCTTGGCGCTAGTGCAGCAATAAGCTACACCGCTCAAGGTTGTCGAAAACTTCCACAGTCCATATTCAGGTATTTGGACCCGTGATTGCTTAAAACCGCCACAGCAGAAACGGTTTGGGTATACATTTTTTCTACAGGTTGGTGTCACGAGCCCAATTCGTCTGCATCCAGTAGGTAAAAGCCGGTGCGTCAGGTTGCGATTGCACCGGCAGATCACGTCCAGGCTGCCGTTGGTTTCCACTCACGGCTCCTCCGGGCACCGTCGCTGTGCCGGGGCAAGACGAAATTACAGTCTGGGGCGACCGCGCACGTAGGATTTACGCAGTCGGGTTGACGGGGAAACAAGCCGCCACGGTCTTCCCGCTCGAAGTGTGTCCGCACATCGAGCGAAAGACAAAAAACCAGCCCCCATCCGCGCCGCATCGCGGGGTGATTCACCGATGCGGCGCCAGCGTATCAGGAGGTATGAATGCTTACGCATCGGCACATGGCAGCACCGCTTCTCGCGGCCATTATGATGTGGACGACGATGGCCTTCGCTGATGACGGTTCCGGATCGAGGGTATCCATCAGCGTCAGGTCGCTATCATTTACGGCGGCGGTTGGCGGGTCCGCGCCGGCAGCACAGAGTTTTACCGTTTCGGCGAACTCGGCGACGAAATTCTCGATCAGTGCCTCGGTGCAGACGGGGCGGTCCAACTGGCTCAACGTGAGTCCAGTGGGAAATCTCACCACGACGAAAAAGATCACTGTTTCAGTGACTCCCGGTTCGCTGACCGCGGGCACTTATAGCGGATCGATTCTGGTCAGTTCGAATGGCGCGACGACGACAGTTCCTGTGTCGTTAACGATGAACGGTTCCACGACGACCGCGGCGGTCACGGCCAAACCAGCGTCGCTGGTCTTCAACGCGACGGCCGGAGGCGCGGCGCCGGCCACGCAATCGGTGTCTGTGAGCGCCACCAGCCGCACCTCATTCACCGCTACGGCGAATGGAGTCAGCGGGAACACAACATGGCTGACCATCTCGCCTTCGGGCAGCCTGGTCACGAATACTACTCTGACGGTTCAGGTGAATCCGGGCAGCCTGGCCGCGGGAACTTATGCCGGATCCATCTCCCTGGCGGTGAACCGGGCGACGACTACGGTGCCTGTGTCGCTGGTTGTTTCCGGTTCCATCACGCCGCCGCCGGCAACGACGGGATATAAGCTGATCGGCTGGAACGACCTGGGCATGCACTGCTTCGACGGCAGGGACTACAGCATTTTCGCGGTGCTGCCGCCGTATAACACGATTCATGTGCACTTGATGGATTCATCCGGTAATCTGGTTACTTCGCCCACCGGTTACACCATTACTTACCAGGCGATCAACGATCCCCTGACGAACACGCTCAACACGAGTTCGGCGCTGAAGACCAATTTCTGGCAATATGCTACCGCCCTCGGTTTCGGAGTGCTTGCGCCAGACGTGGGCTTGAAGGGCTTCGCCATGCCGGGCAGCGGGAATACGCCGCAAGCCATGACGTTCAGCACTACCGACCAGACGTGGCAGGCGGTAGGTATTCCGCTTACGCCCTACGCCGATTCGCCAACGTCGTCCTATCCCGTGAATTACTTTCCGATGATGCGGCTGACCGCGAAGAACTCCTCGGGAACGGCGCTGGCCACCACGGACATCGTGCTGCCCACCTCCGACGAGATGACGTGCTCGACGTGTCACGCCTCGACGTCGACATCCGCGGCGGCGCGGCCGGCGGCGGGCTGGGTCAACAACACCGACCCGGCGAAGGACGTGAAGCTCAATATTCTGCGCAAACACGACGATCGTTTCGCGTCGGCCACCTTGTTTAAGAGCGCGGCGGCATCGTTTCGGTACAGCTCTACAGGTCTGGAGGCAACCGTGGCATCCAAGCCCATCCTCTGCGCCACCTGCCACGGAACCAACGCGCTGGGCATTGCCGGGTATACCGGAATTCCGCCGCTGACCGCTTCGATGCACACACTCCACGGTCCGCTGACCGATCCGGCGACGGGCGCCACGCTGGATGCGGCCACCACGCGCGCTGGCTGTTATAACTGTCATCCGGGACCGAAAACGCAGTGTCTGCGGGGAGCCATGGGCACGCTGACAGACGCCACTGGCGCGAACGAGATCGAATGCCAAAGCTGTCACGGCAACACCAGCACGGTGGGCGCCGCCGGCCGGCAGGGCTGGCTGCAAGAGCCTTCGTGCCAGATGTGTCACACAGGCACGGCGGTAAACAACAACGGCCAGATTGTCTATACCTCCGTCTTCAGCACCGGTACGACGCAGCGGGTGGCGGTGGACCAGACCTTCGCGACCAATGCGAACGTGCCTTCCTCGGGACTTTCTCTGTATCGCTATTCCGCCGGGCACGGCGGACTGCAATGCGAGGCCTGCCATAACTCCACGCATGCGGAGTACACCAGCGCGATTGTCAACGACAACGTCCAGAGCACCAACCTGCAAGGGCACACGGGAATGATGGCGGAGTGCACCGCCTGTCATGCTTCGGTACCCAGCACGGTAACCGGAGGTCCGCACGGGCTGCATCCCATCGGCTCGTCATGGGTGAACCAGCATCAGGATGTGGCCGACTCGGGCGGCGCGACGCAATGCCAGACCTGTCATGGCACGGATTATCGCGGCACCATTCTGTCCAAGACGAAAGCCGCCCGCAGCATGGCGGGGAAATCCTTCCCGGCGGGTACGGTGATCGGGTGCTATAGCTGCCACAACGGGCCGAACGGCGGTTAGGGCGGATCGCGTCAGGGGCAAACCGGCGGCGATAGCGAGGGGCGCCGCCGGTTTGAAACCGGACACGCAAATCCTTTTTCGCTATAATTGGGAACGGTCCGGAAGGCCCTATGACTCGTCCCCTGTTCCTGCGCGCTGCCGCGGTTGCCACCCTTGCCGTGGGCGGGCTGACGTGGATGAACTCCGTTGCGCCGATTCAGTGGCCCAGCGTGCTGGCGTATTCGGGGATCGTCGTTTTTTTGCTCGGCGCACTTTCGGTTTTGGCGCCGCCGGCGTGGTCGGGATTTTCCCGTCGCATTCATGGTTTGCTGGCGGGAGTTGTGTTAGGGGCTGCACTGTTCGGGGCCCCTTGGTTCTGGCCGGTGCATCCGCGGACCATCGCTTCGCCCGCCAGCCGACTGGATGTGTTCCTGCCCACCTACGACTTCCAGGAACGGCATGAACTCACCATTGACGCTCCGGCCGAACGGGTGCGCGAGGCGCTCAATCAGGTATCGTTCGCGGACATCCCTTTGATGCAGACGCTCGGACGGATTCGCGCCCTTGCCATGGGCCACGTCCGGGTGCTATCCGAGGCGAAGGGGGCGTCCCCCGCCATTCCGATCGTGGCAATGATCCAGGATCCGCGATCCGGCTTCTTTCCGCTCGACGACACGCCGCGGGAATTTGTTTTCGGCCTGGCCGGGCAGCCCTGGAACAATGCGGGCGTGCGTCTGACGCCGGCGGAGTTTCTCCTCTGGGCACCACCGGAAACGGTGAAGATCGCCGCCAATTTTCTGATCCAAGACGCGGGCAGCGGCCGCTCCCGGGTGATCACCGAAACGCGCATCCTCGCCAGTGACGCCTCCGCGCGGGGCAAGATGACGAAGTACTGGGCGCTCATTTATCCCGGAAGCGGATTGATCCGGCGCGGCCTGTTGGAGGCGGTTCGCGATCGCGCGGCGCGGACGGTTCGCTACTGAATCCCTGAGCCCTCTTTGATGGTGACCAGGCGATCGGCCGGCACGCTGGCGATGGTCTCGCGCCTGCCGTTGGGCCAGCGGATTTCGAGCGACGCCCCGGTCTCCCGGCCGAGGCCGAAGTGCAGGCGGCGGTCGTTCACGGAGAGATAGGACGATTGCGCCAGCACGGCCTGCGCCTGCCTCCGGTCACCATAGGTGGCGATGACCGTCGCGCCGATTGCCGAACGGTTGGATTCCACCCCGACCAACCTCACCTTGAGCCAATGGTTGGATCCGGCGATATCGTTGCGCAGGAGCGAGGGCGGCTCGTTCATGTTCATGATGAGAATGTCGATGTCGCCATCGTTATCGAAATCGCTGAACGCCACGCCGCGGCTGGAGTGTGGTTCGAGGACGCCGGGGCCGGCTTCGGTAGTCAGCTCCTCGAACTGGCCGCCGCCCAGGTTGCGATAGATCACGTCAGGCGTCTTGTAGGGAATCTCGGAGAGCTTGCGCTCGACTTCGGGGTAGACCATGCCGGTGGTGAAGAACAGGTCGGGCAGGCCGTCGTTATCCAGATCGACAATGCCGGCGCCCCATCCCACGTAGCGGGTTTCGACGCCGAGTCCCGCGCGGTAGGTGACGTCGCGAAAGCTGCCCTTGCCGTTGTTGCGGTAGAGCGCCGGCGTATCGTCGCGAAAGTGGGTCTTGAGGATGCTCAGGCTGCCGCTGGTATCGAAATCGCCGATGCCGAGTCCCATGCCGGCCTGCGCCTGGCCATCTTCGCTGAGAGAGACGCCGGATTCCAGGCCCTGTTCGGTGAACGTGCCATCGCGATTGTTGCGGAGGAGCAGGCTGGGCGAGGTATCGCAGGCAACGTAGAGGTCGGGCCAGCCGTCACCGTCGAAATCGGCCGCCACGGCAGTGAGCGGATAGCCGGGCGCAAGGGAGAGGATGCCGGATTTTTCGCTGACATCGGTGAAGGTGCCGTCGCCGTTATTGTGGTACAGGCGGCAGCGCTCCTGAGGCAACCCGTCGGGGCGGCAGTAGACGGGCACGCCGCGATAGACGCAGGTGGGGTCTTTGCCGCGAATGGGCAGCGCTTCGCGGCTGAACACCATGTAGTGGGCCACGAAAAGGTCGAGGCGGCCGTCGCGGTCATAGTCGATCCAGGTGCAGCCGGACCCGAAGCGCACGCCGGGATGCGTCAGGCCGGCCTTTTCGGTGACGTCGGTGAAAGTGCCGTTGCCGTTATTGTGGAACAGCATGTTCTGGCCCCAGCAGGTGATAAAGATGTCGTCGTAGCCGTCGTTATCGTAATCGGCAATAGTGACTCCGCTGGCCCAGACGCTGCGGGCGAGGCCGGATTTTTCGCTGATGTCGGTGAAGGTGCCGTCCCGGTTGTTGTGGTAGAGGCGGATGATGGCGCCGGCGGGGGTCGCGTTCCAGCGGCGGCCGGTGAGGAGAAGGATATCCTGCCAGCCGTCGTTGTCGTAATCGACGAAGGCGACGCCGCAACCCATGGAGTCGAGGATGTAGTCGTTGGTCGCGACATCGCCATAGATGATGGGGGACCGCAGGCCGGCCGAGTGGGCGACGTTGGTGAAGTGGGCGTGAAACGGCAGGCCGGAGGGCTTCCCGCGAGGAAGGGCCTGAACGTTGCGCGAGCCCATGCCGCGATTGAGACTCTGGGCGCGGGCAGCAAAGGCGGCCAGAGGAAGCGACAGAGCTTGCCGGCGGGTCATAAGGGATAGGATAGCGTGACGTGACGGGACAGAGTTGATTCACGACGGAGGCACGAAGGACACGGAGAAAACACGGAGGAGAGGAACTCATCGCGAGGGCTTGACTCAGCGGGGACAGTGGTAAGATTGGCGACAATGGCTCGTTGGTGGAGCACGTTTTGCGGTCTGGTCATTCTCGTTTTGTTTTTGGGCTCGGTTACCGGTCAGGATGCGGTTCCGCTGCGCATGATCGTGGTGAGTTCGGCGGGCGAGGCGGAGAAGATCCAGGAGCAGTTGAAGGGCGGGGCGGATTTCGCTGTGCTGGCGCGGGAAAAATCGGTGGACGCGACGGCGGTGGATGGCGGCCTGATGGGCAACGTCGATTCCGGCGCACTGCGGGCGGAACTGCGCGCGGCACTGGCGGGACTGAAGCCCGGGGACTTCTCGGCGACGGTGAAGATTCCCTCGGGATACGCCATTCTGAAGGTGCTGCCGGCGAGTGAAGCCGCGGATCTCGCGAATGTCCAGAAGGCGCGGCAGTTCGCCGTAAGCGCGGAAGCCAGCGTGCGATTCACGTTCGATATCTCGGGCAATAACGAGGCGGAAGCGGCGCTGGCCGGCTTCCACAAGCCCGAGGGATGGAACCGCAACCTGGCCATGACCTGCGAGATGCGCAAACAATCCTACGCGGCTATTGTGGATCGCGCGGAGCAACTGATCGCCAGCGCTACGGAGGCGCAGGATGCCATGTCGGCACGCGTGGCCCGGGGACAGCTACATGCCTATCACGGCGAGATGGACCAGGCGGTGGCGCAGTGGGAGATTGCGTATGCGCGGGCGAAGACCGATCTGCCGCGGGCCCTGCCGTATCTGGAGGAACTGCTGGGCATCGGGTACCTGCACAAATCGGAGATGGCGAACGGCGTGTACCGGAGTCCGGGCGAGCGATGCCTGTTTCCGATGACGCCGGCGATGAAGTACGGCAAGACGGCCGATTCGGAAAAGGCCGTGGAGCACTTCCTGGCGTTTCTAAAGGACCGCCCGGATGACCTGGAGGGCAAGTGGCTGCTGATGCTTTCCTACATGACTCTGGGAGAGTATCCGGCGGGCGTGCCGAAACAGTATCTGCTGCCGCCGGAAGCGTTCGCTTCGGCGGAGGACCTCGGCAGGTTCAAGGATGTAGCGCCGGCAGCCGGAATCAATCTGTTTTCCATGGCGGCGGGCGTGATTGTCGACGACTTCCAAAACAACGGCCGGCTGGACGTGGTGACGTCGAGCTACAACATGTGCCAGCCCATGCACTATTTCCATAACAATGGCGATGGCACGTTTGCGGACCGTGCGGAGAAGGCGGGGCTGAGCGGGCAGTTGGGCGGGCTGAATATGATTCAGGCCGACTATAACAATGACGGCTGTGTCGACATCCTGGTGCTGCGCGGAGGGTGGGAACTCCCCCAACGCAAGTCGCTGCTGCGCAATAACTGCGATGGGACTTTTACGGATGTCACCGAGACGGCGGGCCTGGGAGAGCCTACCAGCACGCAGACGGCGGTGTGGGCGGACATAAATAACGACGGCCTGCTGGATCTTTATGTTGGCAATGAGAGCGGGCCCAATCAACTGTTCCTCAATAAAGGCGACGGCACGTTTAAAGATATCTCGCGCAGTTCCGGCACCGACATCTCGGCGTTTACGAAAGGAGTGGCAGCGGCCGATTTCGATGGCGACGGCTATGTGGATCTGTACGCCTCCAACTATCGCGGATTCAATTCGCTATTCCATAACAATCACGACGGCACGTTTACCGATGTCGCCAAAGAGGCCGGTGTATTGGGGACGGGACACAGCTTCCCCTCCTGGTTTTTCGACTACGATAACGATGGCCGGCCGGATCTGTTTGTATCGAGCTACTTCATGTCGGTGGACGAGACGGCACGCAGTTACCTGGGGCTGCCGCACAATGCCGGCACGCTGAAGTTGTACCGCAATCTGGGCACCGGCGCATTTCGCGATGTGACCAAGGAAGCCGGGCTGGATAAGGTGTTCATGCCGATGGGCTCGAATTTCGGCGATATCGATAACGACGGCTACCTGGACTTGTACCTGGGGACGGGCGACCCCACCTACGGGTCGCTGGTTCCGAATGTGCTGCTGCACAACAAGGAGGGGAAGCGTTTCGTGGATATCGGCGCGTCCTCGGGCACCGGGGAGTTGCACAAGGGCCACGCCGTGGCGTTTGCCGATATCGATAACGATGGCGACGAGGATATCCTGACGGTGATTGGCGGGGCGGCGCCGGGGGACAGTCACGCATTCCGCCTGTTCGAGAATCCGGGGCACGGCAACGATTGGATCAGCCTGAAGTTGGTGGGCGTGAAGAGCAACCGGTCGGCCATTGGGGCGCGGATTCAGGTGACGGTGAAGGACGAAGGGCAGGCGGCGCGGACTGTGTATCGCACGGTAGGGAGCGGCGGATCGTTCGGGGCTTCGCCGCTGGAACAGCACATCGGGCTGGGGAAAGCGGCGCAGATCGAGAGCATCGAGATTCGCTGGCCGGGAGGATCGGGATCGCCGCAGCGGTTCACCGGAGTGGCCAGGAATCAGGCCATCGAAATCAAGGAAGGCGCGGCGGATTACAAAAAACTGGCACGGACGCCATACCGGTTGGGAGGCGGCAGCCGGTGAAGCGGCGGGAACTGCTGTTGCTGGCGGCGTGCGCCACAGCATGGGGCGCGGCGAAGCGGTACGCCGTGACGGGAATCGTCTTGAAGGTGGATGCGGCGCGGCGCAGTTTCGTGGCATCGATCGCGGCAATTCCGGGATACATGGAAGCCATGGCGATGCCGTTTTCCGTGCACGATGCAAAAGAACTGGCGAATCTGCGGGCGGGCGCGTATGTGGAATTCACGCTGGTGGTGGACACGGGCGATTCGTGGGCCGAAGGAATTCAGTTGCACCGCTTCGCCAGCATGGAACAGGAGCCGCTGCTGGCGCGGCGTCTGCAATTGCTGGAAGGGACCAAGGCGCCCGAGATCGGCCAGGCCATCGCCGACTTCACGCTCGTGGACCAGGCGAATCAGCGTATCAGGCTCTCGCAATTCGCCGGCAAGGTGATGGGTGTGACCTTTATCTATACCAGTTGCCCGCTGCCCAATTATTGCTTTCGCCTGTCCAACAATTTCGGCAGGGTGAACCAGCGATTCGCGGCGCGCATGGGTCGCGACCTGGTGCTGCTGAGCATCACGATCGATCCGGTGCACGACCACGCCGGCGTGCTCGCCAAGTACGCGGCCACGTGGAAGGCGGATCCGAAATCGTGGCATTTCCTGACGGGGAGTCTGCCGGAGGTGCAGGCAGTGTGCCGGCAGTTCGGAGTGAATGTGTGGCAGGATGAAGGCCTGTTTACCCATGCGCTGCGCACCATGGTGATCGACCGCGCCGGCAAACTGGCGGGCAACTTCGAAGGCAACGAGTTTTCGGCGGAGCAGTTGGGAGACTTCGTGCAGGCGGTGATGGACAGGTGAGGGCGTGGAATTCATCGCGGAGGCGCGGAGGCACGGAGGAAAACGCGGAGGAATTCGTTCTCATGATTTTCTCCGCGGCTTCCTCCGCGGCTCCGCGACTCCGCGGTGAAGAATGAACTTTCGGCCCCTTTTCCGCAATCCGCATTTGCAGACGATTGCCGCGCATTTCTGGCCGCGGCCGGATTTCAACGGGCGATTTCCGGTGGAACGGCGATTGTTTCAGACCGAGCCGGACGTGCAGGTGCTGGTGGAATCGCAACGCCCCGAGGGCTCTTCGAAGGGCGAGATTGTCATGGTGCATGGCCTGGAAGGCTCGGGCGAGGCGGGATATATCCGAAGCTTGAGCGCTCTGGCGCTGGAGTTGGGGTTCGGCGCGCACCGGTTTCACATGCGCACCTGCGGCGGCACCGAACACCTGTGTAAGACGCTGTATCACGCCGGGCTGACCAGCGATCTGCTGGCGGTGCTGCGGCAATTCCGGGAGGAAGGGCGCGCGCCGGTGTTCCTGGCCGGCTTTTCGCTGGGCGGGAACGTGGTGCTGAAGCTGGCGGGAGAATTGGGCGAGTCCGCGCCGGAACTGCTGCGCGGCGTGTGCGCCGCTTCCACACCGCTGGACCTGGCGGCGTGCGCGCGGCGCATCTCGCAACCGGACAACTTGTTTTACGAGCGGCGCTTCGTCAACAAAATGCGCCTCCGGTTGTGTGCCACCGGCCGATACTCTCCGCGCGATTTCGAGGGACTGCGCACCGTCGAAGCCATCGACGACCGCATTACGGCTCCCTCCTTCGGATTCGGCAACGCCGCCAATTACTACCGGACGCAATCGGCCATCGGGTTTCTGGAGCGGATTTGCGTGCCGGTGCTCCTGGTACAGTCGAAGGACGACACCTTCGTGCCGTTCGATATTTTTCGCCACCGGGCGTTGGGCGCCAACCCGCGGATCGAACTGGTGGCGACCGAAGCCGGAGGCCACCTGGGGTTCCTGAGCCGGGGGCCTGAGCGCTTTTGGCTGGACAGGACGATAATGGATTGGATCGCTCACCGTCAAGGTCTATAGATGAAGACTACCCACGCGTCGTTTTGGGAGGCTGTAGCGGGAGCCGTGCAGTCCCTGCGCGGCAGTAAGTTGCGCAGTTTTCTGACCCTGCTCGGCATCATTCTGGCCACCACCACGCTGATCGCGGTAATGAGCGTGATCTCCGGCATGGATGTCTATATCGCCCAGAACGTATCCAACATGGGCGCCGATGGATACCGGGTCACACGCATCGTGATGATGCAGTGGGATCCCAAGAAGTATCTGGAAATGCTGCGCCGCAATCCGCAACTGACGCGCGAGGAGTACCAGTTCGTGAAATCGCGGGCCACGCTGACCAAGGAGATCGGGATTTCGGCGGAGCGCGCGGTAAACGTGCATAGCGGGAAAGAGATGGCCGAGGCCGTGACCCTGATGGGCGTGACTCCCAACATGGCCGTGGTACTGAATTTCAATGCGGCCGAGGGACGGTTCCTGTCGGACACGGAAAACGACCGGCACCTCAACGCCGCGTTCATCGGCAACGATATCAAGCAGAAATTCTTCCCGCAGGGCATTGCCATCGGACGGACCATTTCGCTGGAAGGGCTGCCGTTTGAAGTGGTGGGCGTGGCGGAGGCCAAGGGCTCGGTGTTCGGCCAGTCGCAGGACAATTTCATCATCATTCCCAGCGACACGTTTTTCAAGATCTGGGGCGCGCGCGGCGGCATGGATTATGCGGCAGTCGCGGTGGATCACGACCACCTGATGCAGGCGGAGGAAGAGGTGCGCTCGCTGATCCGCTCCTACCGCCACCTGGGACCGCGCGACGACGATACCTTTTCGTTGCTCAGCAGCGACGCGCTGTTGAAGTTCTGGGACCAGTTGACCGCCTCCATCGCGGCTACGGCGGTGGGCGTGGTTTCGGTTTTCATGGTGGTGGGCGGGGTGGTGATCATGAATATCATGCTGGCGGTAGTGACCGAGCGGACGCGCGAAATCGGCATCCGCAAATCCGTGGGCGCGCGCAGCCGTGACATCCTGAATCAGTTTCTGGTGGAGTCCGCCATGCTTTCCGGAATGGGCGGGGTAATCGGGGTCGTGCTGGCGTGGGTGGTGGCGGTGCTGGTGCGGTCGATGACGCCGGTACCCATGTCGGTGCCGGCCACCGCGGTGGTGCTGGGCGTGACCCTTTCCACGGTGGTGGGGCTGTTCTTCGGAATTTATCCGGCACAGCGCGCCGCCAGATTGGATCCGATCGAAGCGTTGAGGGCGGAAAAATGACCATCGGTTCACTGGGTGCGGGGATTCGACTGGCGCTGGTGACCACCCGCGAACATAAGATGCGCTCGTTCCTTACGGTGCTGGGCGTAATCATCGGGACCGGCGCGGTGATCGGGGTCGGCTCGATCGTCGCGGGGCTGGATGGCGCCATCACAGGTATGATCCGCAGTTTCGGGCCGGACACCATCATCATCTCCAAGACGACGGCGATGGGCCACGCCACGCGCGAGGAGCGGGCCCGCAAGCCGCTGACGCTGGAAAATGCGCGCGCCATCGAACAGCGCTGTCCTTCGGTGCAGCACGTGAGTCCTTACCTGTTCCCGCCCAACGGGATTCACACCGCCCGTTATGGCGGCAACGATGTGTACCAGGCGCAACTGGCGGGCACCGAGGAAGGCTACGCCGCCGGCGGCACCACCATGAAATACGGCCGTTTTTTCACCGATACCGAAAACACGCATCATATGCCGGTGGTGGTGATTGGGGAAGATGTGGCCAAGCAGTTGTTGCCGAACCAGGACCCGATCGGCAAACGCATCAGCGTGGATGCGCACGAACTGGTGGTGGTGGGCGTGATGGACCGGCCGGCGGCCTCCCTGCCGGGCCAGGACGATCTGCGCGTGCTGGTTCCCTACCTCACCATGCACAAGATCTTCGCCAATGCGCAGGAGCACATGCTGATTGCCATCTCCTATCCGGGAATGGTGGATCGGGCGCAGGATGAAATCCGCGCGGCGCTGCGCATCGAGCGGCGGGTGCCCTTCAATTCCCCGGACAATTTCTCCATGACCACCGCGGCGCAGATGATCGAAGACTTTCACCGTGTGACCGCCACGGTGGCCATCGTGATGGTGATCCTCAGTTCAATCGGACTGCTGGTGGGCGGGATCGGCGTGATGAACATCATGCTGGTGAGCGTGACCGAGCGGACGCGCGAGATCGGCATTCGCAAGGCGGTGGGCGCGCGCAAGAGCGACATCATCGTGCAGTTCCTCACCGAGGCGGTGGTGCTCACCGGATTGGGCGGAATCGTGGGGCTGATGCTGGGATGGACCATTTCGCGGCTGTGCGGTTTGATTTTTCCGAACCTGCCGACGGCGGTTCCTCTGTGGGCGGCCGTGTTGGGCGTGATGGTGTCGGTGGGAGTGGGGCTGTTTTTCGGAATCTGGCCGGCGGGCCGGGCAGCCCGGCTGGATCCCGTGGAAGCACTCCGCTACGAATAGCGCCTTTACGCCGCGCTAAAGCCGTCCGCCGCCATGTGAGCCTGCCGCCCCGCGTGAAACGCCACGTTCGCCAGGTGCGGCGCCGAAACCGCGCTGGCTCCGACCTCAACGGTGGCGTTGGGCTGCTGCCGCGACTTCACGCAGTCCAGAAAATTCTGGATGTGCGTTTCGATCGGGATAGGCGCGGCCACGGTCTGCACGGGGTCGGGATTTTTGGGCACAGGTTCCTTCCAGATGCGATACCCGGCGTTGTTGAGAATCATGGTGCCTGCGTCCCCCTGGAATTGGATGGACCAGTCGTTGTCGTAGGAGTTGCAGTAGTTCAGGGTCCAGGTGGCCATCAGGTTGGGATACTCGAATACCGCGCAGAAAACATCCGGCACTTCCGAACCGGTGTTCTTGGCCTCCTGCCCGAAGCACACGGCGGACTTCGCCAATCCCGCGCCGGTGAACCACTGGACCACGTCCATCAGGTGCGTTCCCTGGTCGGTCATATTGCCGCCGGAATAGTCCCAGAAATAGCGCCAGGAGCGGAACCGCATGGGCTCCAGGTCGCGTTCCGGGGCGGATCCGAGGAAGCGCTTCCAGTCCAGTTTGCCGGGCAGCGGGCGGTTGTCGAGCGCCTTGGAGACGTTCCAGTTCCACATGGGCTTGGCCAGCGTGATGCGCCCCAGAATGCCGCTGTCCACCAGTTTCCTGGCTTCGATCACCGCGGGAGCGCTGCGCCGCTGCATGCCCACCTGCACGATCTGTGACGACTTGCGCACTGCCTCGATCATCACCTTGCTCTGCTCCAGCGAATGCGACATGGGCTTTTCCAGGTACACATCCTTCTTCGCATCCAGCGCGGCGAAGAGCATGGGCGCGTGCTGGTGATCGGGCGTGGCGACGACCACCGCATCCAGGCCGCTCTGCGCCAGCAGGTCGTAATAATCCAGGTAGGGCTTGGCGGCGGGAGAATCCTTCCGGGCGGCTTCGAGATGGGGCTCGTAGACCTCCGCGATGGCCACGCATTCGGCGCCCAGTTTCTGGAAGTTATTGTTCAGATAGCGGCCACGCCCGCCGGCGCCGATCAGGCCGTAAGCCAGGCGGTCATTGGCGCCCCAGGCGCTACGCGGAATGAAGAGCGGCGCGGCGGCAATCGCCGACGTGAGGAAGGTTCTGCGGTTGGGGTCCATGGGCACACTGTATATCCGCACAACGGCCGTTGCAACTCGGTGCGCCCGCCGCCATTGTTACGCCACCGTGACCGCCGCCGGGTCGACGTCATAGCCTTCGTCCCTGGCGGTCTGGATCGCCAGTTCCTTCAATGCGTCTTTGCCGGATTCGGCGGCGCTTTTGGAGATGGGACGCTTGATGACTTCGGCGCCCACGAAGATGTGCACTTCCCAGCGCTTGTGGGTCTGATCGAACTCCACCCGCGCGTTATTTGCTCGCATACCGGCCAAGCTCCTTTCCCGGTCAACCTAGCTATAGTTTAGCTCTGGAGGGGTTGCGCGGCGGGTGTTTTTGGCGATCGAAGAAAAAAGGCCGGGGTGCGTCTAATCATTGCTTGCCGATCTGCCGATAAATACAATGTGCGCAGCTTGCTGGGAATAGCGTGCCTGCTGGTATTGGTCGCGGGCGCAGCCGCCGGCCAGAACAGTCTGGCCGATGCCAGTCTCGAACAGCTTCTCAACACCCGGGTGACTTCCGTCTCCAAAAGGGAAGCGAAGCTCGGCCGTTCAGCCGCAGCGGTATTCGTGATCAGCGCCGAAGACATCCGCCGCTCCGGGGCGGCCAATCTTCCCGATGTCCTGCGGATGGCGCCCGGGGTAGACGTGCAGCAGGTGGATGCCAGCATCTGGGCCATCAGCATCCGTGGATTCAACTCCCGCTATTCCAATAAGGTGCTGGTGATGGTGGATGGCCGGTCGATTTATACGCCGACCTTTGCGGGGGTGTATTGGGACAACCAGGATCTGCCGCTCGAAGACATCGACCGGATCGAAGTGATCCGCGGCCCGGGCGCAACCCTCTGGGGGGCCAACGCGGTCAACGGCGTGATCAGTATTCTGACCAAGTCCGCCAAGGCTACCCAGGGTGGCCTGATCGCGGCGGGCGGAGGTTCGAACACGCGGACGCTGGACACTGCCCAATTCGGCGGCAAAGCCGGACCGGCGGGGGCCTACAGGATCTATGGCAGGTTCCTCGATGTGGGCAATTTGGCAATGCCCGGTGGAGACCCGGCATACGACCGGTGGTCGGGAGTTCACGGCGGTTTCCGGTCGGATTGGGACCTCTCGCCGCATGACGCGCTGATGGTGGAAGGCGACTTGTTCGTCAACCGGGAGCACGAGACTGTCCGCTCGGGATGGATTCCTTCTGCTTCACAAACTCTCGTTCGGCAGCAGTTCGATTCCTCCGGTGGCAGTCTGCTGGCTCGTTGGACGCACTCTCCTGAAAGCGGCGTGCAAACCTCGGTACAGGCCTATTACGATTCCTACCGGCGGACGGAATTTGGCGGGGCGGAAAAGGTGCGCAGCTTCGACGTGGAATTTCAGCAGCACGTGAGCCTGGGCAGCCGGCAGGAAATTGTCTGGGGCCTGGGATACCGCGGCAGCCCATCGAGCCTTACCGCCGGGCCGGCCCTGTCCCTGTCGCCGGCATCGCGGACCGACACTCTGTGGAGCGTATTTCTGGAGGACGAGATCCGGCTTACGGGCTCGCTTTCCCTCACCCTGGGTGGCCGGTTGGAGCACGGTCCTTATGCCGGCTGGGAGGACGAGCCGGGCGCTCGCCTCGCCTGGAGTCCCGGATCGGGCCGGAATACAATCTGGCTGTCGGCCGCAAAAGCAGACCATTTGCCGTCGAGAACCGATACCGGCATTCAGGTGGATCTGCAATCCGCGCTCGTCGCGCCCAATGTCCTCCAGGTGGTCCGCCTCTACGGTAACCCGCGGCTCAACGATGAGGAAATGCGCGATTACGAAGCCGGATACCGCGCTCGCATCTCGGACGATCTCACGGCCGACATCGCCACGTTCCTTAGCTGCTACAGGCATCTGGAGACCTACGAGCCGGGAACGGTGAGCGTGACGCCGGGTTCGCCGGTGTTGGTCATGCTTCCGATGACGTTTGAAAACCTCTCGCGGGGAGTGGATTACGGTGGCGAGGTCTCCCTGAACTGGACCCCCGCGAAGCGCTGGCGGATTCGGCCGTCCTACTCGTATTTGCACGCGACCATGTCTCTGGAGCCTTCGTCGCACGGGGCGACCTCAGCCAGTATCGCCACCGGCTTTCCGCAGAATCAATTTCAAATTCATTCGTGGTTCAACCTCAGCCGGAAGACCGAATTCGATCAGTCCGTCTACTACACCGCGCGACTTCCGGGTTCCTCCATTCCAGGACATACCAGGCTGGATGTCCGGCTGGCACGCCGGATCGGTGAAAACGTCGAGGTGAGCCTGGTTGGCCAGAATCTGTTGCGTCCGCGGACCCTGGAATTCGGAGATGCTGAGAGCACAATCGGAACTGAGGCGCTGCGCAGCGTCTTTGGCAGGATCGCTTGGTCTTTTTAACGCATTTCCGCGGGCGGATCGTCTCCCTGGTCTTCGTGCTGGCGGTGGCGCAGGGAATCGTCCGTGCGCAATCGGCCGGCGAGTACGAGCTCAAAGCCGCCTTCCTGTACAAATTCGCCGGTTTCGTGCAGTGGCCGGACGATTCCCCGGCTGACGACATCTGTATCGGCGTGGTGGGCCAGGATCCGTTTGGCCCGGTGCTCAACGCCGTAGTCAACGGGAAAATCCTGAACGGCCGGAGTTTCACGGTTCGTCGATCCCCAAATGCGCGGGACCTCCCGGCCTGCCAGATCGTGTTCATTTCGTCTTCCGAGCGCCCGCGGCTTCGCGCGATTTTGCACCAACTGCGCCCGGGGGCTTTGACCGTGGGCGAGATGCCCGGGTTCTGCGAAGGCGGCGGCATCATCGGGTTCGAGCTTGCGGATCGCCGGGTGCGACTGCGCATCAACCTGGAGGCGGCGCAAAGGGCCCGCCTGCAAATCAGTTCCAAGCTGTTGAGCCTGGCGAAACTGGTGGAAGGCGTGGAGCAGTGAGAGGATTCAGGATGCCCGGGTTGAGCGGACTTTCCCTCAAGTACAAGCTGCAGGCGATCATGATGGCAACGGTCGCCGCCGCGCTCCTGTTGGTTTGCGGTCTGATGTTCGTCTCCGAGGTGGCCAACCGGAGATCGGATGTCCGGGAGAAGCTCGAAACCCTGGGACAGATGATCGGGCAGAACAGCGTTGCCGCGCTCAGCTTCGCCGATGAGGATTCCGCCCGCAAACTTCTGCAAAGCCTCGAAACCCAGCCTGGGATCGTCGCTGCGGGTCTGTATACGGCCGACGGCCGGCTTTTCACCGAATACCGGCGCCAGGAGGATGAAGTGGTGGTGCCGTCCCGGGCTGGCCGCGCCGGCTTCGACTTTAGCAGCGGGCGTCTGGCGTTCTGGCAACCGGTAGTTTGGAACGGCCAGACGGCCGGCACGGTCTACCTGCAGCCGGACATGCAGAAACTTACGGAGCGTTTGCGCCACTCCCTGTGGATGATCCTGGTGGTGTTCGTGGTTTCCAGCGTAGTGGCATACCTCATCGCGGCCCGCCTGCAGCGGCTCATCTCCGAGCCCATCATTCACCTTGCCCAGACGGCTAAAGCAGTGACCCTGCTCAAGAACTACGGCATCCGGGCGCAGACTTCCACCAACGGCGAGGTCGGCATGCTGATCGCCGGTTTCAACGAAATGCTCTCCGAGATCCAGAACCGCGATCGCCAACTGCAACGCCACAGCGAGGGGCTGGAGGAGCAGGTCTCGGAGCGTACCGCGGAATTGCAAAAACTGAACGAAGAATTGACCGGCGCCAAAGAAAGGGCCGAATCGGGCAGCCGGGCAAAGAGCGAGTTTCTGGCCAACATGAGCCACGAGATCCGCACACCGATGAACGGAATCCTGGGGATGATCGAGGTGATGCTGGATGCCGGAACGTTGCCGGAACAGAGCGAATCGCTCCTGATTATCAAGAACTCCGCCGAAGCGCTGCTGGCCATTATCAATGACATTCTGGATTTCTCGAAAATCGAAGCCGGCAAACTGGATGTCGACGTGATCCCGTTCCCCGTCCGCGAGTGCGTCGAAGATACCGTCCGCCTGCTTTCTGTCCGGGCTGGGCAGAAAGGCCTGCAACTCGCCTGCGAGATCCACCCGGACGTGCCCCAGCGCATTCACGGCGATCCTCTGCGGCTGCGGCAAGTTCTGCTGAATCTGTTGGGCAATGCCGTGAAGTTCACAGACTCCGGCAGCGTGTCAGTGGAAGTCTCCGCGGTTTCCCGGGACGATAGCCGGGAGCTCGAGTTCGCGGTGCGCGATACCGGCATGGGCATCCCGAAGGAAAAGCAGGACACCATCTTTCAGGCGTTCGCCCAGGCGGATGGCTCCATGACCCGCCGCTTCAGCGGCACCGGCCTGGGTCTCACCATCTCCTCCCGGCTGGTGGAGATGATGGGCGGAAGGATCCGGGTGGAAAGCCGGCCGGCCCAAGGCAGTTGTTTCTTCTTCACCATTCCCGCTACTGAGCCTGCTTACGACGAACCCGCCCCCGCCGAGCCGCCGGGAGCCGCGGCCACCTCGCCCGGACCCGGCGATCCCCATCCCTTGCGGATTCTGGTGGCCGAGGATCACCCCGTGAATCAGCAGATTGTGGTGCGCATGCTGGAGAATTACGGTCACCGCGCCGTGCTGGCCGGCAACGGCCGGGAAGTGCTCGAGGCTCTGGCGCGGAGCGACTTCGATTTGATTCTGATGGACGTCCAAATGCCGATCATGAACGGGTTGGAAGCGGCGCAGGCGATCCGGCGCACCGAACGAGGAAGCGGCCATCACATTCCCATCATCGCCATGACCGCTCACGCCATGAAAGGCGATCGCGAGATCTGCCTGCAGAGCGGCATGGATGGATACCTCTCCAAGCCGGTGCGCATCCGAGAGTTGCTGGAGGCGCTGGAACGGTTCGCGCCGGCCGCACATGCGTAAGCCGCTACAATGGTAACTCTATGCCATTCCAGGAAGTGGTCGAAGCCGAAGGCCACCTGATTGACTCCCATATCATGGAGAACATCTTCGATAAGGTCGTGGAGTACAGCGGCCGCTTCGAAGTGGAGCAGTTCCGGATCGGCCGTACCAACAGCGAACCCTCGTCTCTCCGCTTGAAGGTCGAAACCCCCGATGCTGCGTCGCTGGAGCGGCTGCTGCAAAGCCTGCTGGAGCTGGGCTGCGCCCCGGTCGATACCGGAGACGCCCTGCTGCGCGAGGTGGAGCGCGACAAGTGCGCGCCCGAGGATTTCTATTCGACCACCAACCATCATACGCTGGTGCGCCACGGAGCCAAATGGATCGAAGTGGAAAACCAGCGCATGGACGCCATGATTGTGGTGGCTGAAGGCCGCGCCCAGTGCCGCCGGCTGCGCGATTTGCGGGCGAGCGACCGGATTGTGGTAGGTCTGCGCGGCATCCGCGTGGTTCCCGAGGCCAAGGAGCGCGACCGCCTGGCCTTCGCCTTCATGTCCAACGGCATCTCTTCGGAACGCCAGGTGGAGACCGCCGTGCGCCAGACCGCCGCCCTGGTGACCCAGGCCATCGAGCAAAAACAGCGCGTGGTGGCGGTGGCCGGCCCGGTGGTGGTGCATACCGGCGGAGTCGCCGGGCTCAGCGCGCTCATCCGCAACGGCTATGTGCAGGCAGTGCTGAGCGGCAACGCCCTGGGGGTCCACGATATCGAAGCCGCCCTGTTCGGCACCTCGCTGGGCGTACGCCTGAGCGACGGGCGGCAGGAGGAACACGGCCACCGCAACCACATGCGCGCCATCAACGCCGTGTATCATGCCGGATCCGTCGCCTGTGCCGTCGCCTCCGGCCGCTTGCAGTCGGGAGTCCTCTACGAGTGCGTCAAAGCGGGCATCCCTTTCGTTCTGGCGGGCAGCCTGCGGGACGACGGCCCACTGCCCGACACCATCACCGACATGAACGCCGCTCAGGACGCCTACGCCGCGCAGTTGAAGGGCGCCGGGCTGGTGATCTGCCTGGGCTCCATGCTGCACTCCATCGCCACCGGAAACATGCTGCCGAGCTGGGTCAAAATCGTCTGCGTGGATATCAATCCGTCGGTCGCCACCAAGGTCAGCGACCGGGGCACCGGCCAGGCGGTGGGCGTAGTCGCCGATGTGGGCCTTTTCCTGGATTTGCTTTCGAAAGCCTTAGCATGAAACGCGCCTATACCGACGAACACGCCGCGGCCGGCGTCCACGCAGCGCTGCCCGAAATTGAAACCTGGCCCAACCAGTACGCCGATTACGAAATCGAAATCGTCATGCCGGAATTCACCAGCGTCTGCCCCAAGACGGCGCTCCCCGATTTCGGCAAAATCGTTCTGCGCTATGTGCCCGATAAGCTCTGCCTGGAACTGAAATCGTACAAAATGTACCTTCTGGCTTACCGCGATCTCGGTATCTTTCAGGAGAATGCGGTCAACCGCATCCTGAGCGACGTCGTGAACGCGGCGAATCCGGTCACCGCCACCGTGATCGGCGATTTTTCGGCGCGCGGCGGATTGACTACCCTCGTGACCGCGGCATTTGCCCGCCCCCGGAGGCGCGCGCGTGGAAAGCGCTGAGCTGATCGCCATTCTCCAGGAGGTCCGCGACCGCGTGCGCAGCCGGCACCCTCAGGGCGTGGAACCGGGCGCTACCGGTATTCCGCTGGCCGACCTGATGCCGCTGCTGCATGCGCGCGACGCCGCCCTGGGCAAGGTCGCCGCCATCGGCACCGTGAATCCGCGGCCCGGCGGATTGGTCAACGGCCTGGTTCAAACCTGGAAAAAATTCCTGGCGCGCGTCCTGGATTGGCACGTGCGCGAGCAGGTGGAGTTCAATCGCAAGATCGTCTCTGCCGTGGATGCCGCCATCGAAGCGCTCGGCGAAACCAACCGCGCCATCGGCCAACTCGCCGCTCGCATAGCCGAAGCCGGCGAGCTTAAGGACATGCGCAATCACTGGGCCGACTGGCGGGCGGATTGGGAGCGCAAGCTCCAGCAGAACGAGATCCAGTTCCTGCGCAGTGTGGCGGACCTGCAGGGCGCGGCGCAGCACCGCGCCACCCTGATGGACGCCAGCTACCGCGACCAGGTGCGCGCCCAGCACCAGGATTTCACATCCGCGCTCCAGCGCCAGATGATCGAGGTGCAGCAGCGTCTATGGGCCGACATGGAGCGCATCCGGCTGGAGTACGAGCGGCTGATCTATTCCGAGTTGCGCACCATCCGCCAGCGAGCCGAGGTGCGCGGCAAGCCGGCAGAAGCGCCGCAGCGGTCCGCGTCTCCCGAACCGCCGGCTTCCCTGCCCTTCGATTACGGCCGTTTCGCCGAGCGTTTTCGCGGCTCGGAAGAGTACGTCAAGGACGGCCAGCAGTTCTATCTCCCCTATTTCGCCGGATGCCGGAACGTGCTGGATATCGGCTGCGGGCGCGGCGAGTTTCTGGAAATGATGCGCCAGGCCGGTGTACCTGCGCGCGGCATCGATCTGAGCGAGGAATCCGTCGCCACCTGCCTCCACAAAGGTCTCGACGCCGAGCCCGCCGACCTGTTCCCGTACCTCGCGGCCTTGCCCGAGGCCTCGCTCGATGGCATTTTCTGCTCCCAGGTGGTGGAGCACCTGCCGCCCGCGCATCTGCCGGAGATGCTCCGTCTGTGCGCCAGCCGCCTGGTGCGCAACGGGGTCATCGCCATCGAGACTCCCAACCCGGAGTGCCTGGCCATCTTCGCCACGCACTTCTATCTGGATCCCACGCACCAGCGCCCGGTTCCGCACCCGCTGCTGGCCTTCTATCTGGAGGAATTCGGCGTGGGGAGCATCGAAGTGCGCCGCCTGGCGCCCGCGGTGGAATCGATGCCCTCGCTGGCGGCCCTGCCCGACCAGTTCCGGGAGGCGTTCTTCGGCGCGCTGGACTACGCCATCCTGGGCAAGAAACTGTAAGCTACCGCTCTTCGATCGTCACCGGCACGGGCATTTCCTTCTTGCTCCGCACCACCGTCACCGTATACGTCCGCTTGCCGTGCGACGTGCGCAGCAGGCTGGTGATGTCCCCGGAGCTGGAAACGTGGCTATCGTCGATCTTGACAATCACGTCGCCGGCTTTGATTCCGGCCCGTTCGGCGGCCGAGTTCCGGCTTACGGCCTTCACCAGGACCCCGTCCTTCACTCCCATGAACTCCGCGAATTGCGGCTCCTGGTTCAACGGTTCGCCTTCGATACCCAGCAGCCCGCTAGGCATGATCGCGATCATCCGGGGCATCGAAAGCGGCGGCAGCGGGGGCATCGGCGGCATGGGCGCCATCACCACATTGATATCGCCGCCCGGTGTTGCCATCCACAGGCCCTTGCGCTGGCCCACGGTCGCGGTCAGCGTCAGCGCGGCGCCGTTGCGCCACACCATCAGTTTGACGGTCCGGCCCGCCGGCGTCTCCCGCACCATGCGTTGCAGTTGGTCGGTGCCCTGCACGGGGGTTCCGTTGTATTCCAACACCACGTCGCCCGGTTTGATCCCGGCCTTGAAGGCGGGGGTATCGGGGTCGACGCTGGTGATTTCCGCTCCTCGCTCGTCTTTCAGTTTCAGAGCCTTGGCCCGGTCGGAGTCCACATCCTGCACCCCGATTCCCAGGTACGAACTATCCTTTTGCAGCACCATTGGATTCGCATCGTGGCGCTCCGTCTGTGCAAAGCCGCCCGGCGCCATCAAGGCCGCCGCCAGCCATGCCAACCCGATTTTCTTAAAACCGCCCATAGCAAGAAACCCTGACAGTTCCTTCACTGCCTCTTAATAAAAATTGTTCCACCGGTTCCCGTGATCTGGAGCAGAGGACCTCCCCCATTCACCCGGCCCTCCGCCACCAGTTGGGTCCCGCGCCGCCCAATCTGGATCGCCGGATAATCCGAAACGATGCGCCGCAGGCTGTCCGACATCTGGTTGGCGGCGCGAATGGTGAGCCCGAGATTCGACGGAATCACCACGGTGATATCGCCGCTGCCGGTTGCCAGAAACGAATCCGCCGGCCGGCTGCCCAGCAGATTGGCGAAAATGCTCCCCATCGCCGTAGAGACACTCATGGCTCCGGAAATATTGCTCAGTGCCACCGCGCCCGTCGAGACGCAGTGCACCCCGACCGCTCCGCTGACGCGCACCGGCCCCGCCATATTCTGCGCGCTGACCTGGCCGCCGGCATGTTCGATCACAATCTCCCCGCCTCCGGAACTGGCGTTCACGGCGCCGCCGGCCGAACCGATATGCACTCCGCCGCCGCGCGTCTGCGCGGTCACTTCACCACCCACATGGTCCGCCACAATGTCGCCGCCGTCCGTCACCAGGCTGGCCTGTCCGCGCGCGCTCTTCACCGCAATACGCCCGGCGCCGGTGCTGCAATGCAGGTTGCCGTTCACCTGTCCTACTGAAACGGCTCCGCCGCCGGTGACCAGGTCGCAATCGCCTTGAATGCGATCGGCGAACAACTCGCCTGCGCGCGAGTGCACGCTCAGGCTGCCATCCACCCCGCGCACGTCCACCATGCCGTCCGAAGTCGAAATCTCCGCCGCAGTCAGGCGTGGGGCGCGCAGCGTCACCGATGACAGTGCCTCGCCTCCCGGCACATTGACGACGCAGGTTCCGCGCTCGCTGGATACCTGCACCCGGGCGTTGGCCAGTTTGCGGCGGGCCTCGCTTTCAGTTCTCGCCAGCACCTTCACCGCCACCGTGTACGAGAACTCGCGAGCCACACCCGCCTCCACGGTCACCGGTCCGTGACCCATCAGGCGCAGACGAGCTTCCGGGGGCGCGGTGCCCGTGAGGGTCCGCACCCATCCGCCGGCTTCGCGCTTGAGCATCTCCTGGCCGTATCCCTGGTTGACCAGGACCCAGGCGAGCAACGCGACCGCCGGGAGAGCGCTAAAAAGTGCCGACTGACGCATTCATATCCTTTAGCGCCTTTTCGCACTTCAGGCGCACCGCGCTATTCCCGTCTTTCTGTACCAGATTCTGCAACACTCCTACCATGGATTCGTCGTGGCGCGTCACCAGCAGGCTGATCGCCTCCAGCCGCACCGCCGCGTTATCGTCAGACTGGAGCACCTGCGCCAGGGTCTTTCGCACCGCCGCGTCGCCGGCCAGCCCCTTGAGACCTTCCAGTGCTTTGAGCCGGACTTCGGCATTGCCATCGTGCGCCAGCGCATTCAGCAGCACGTCGCGAACTTCGCTGGAAGCCGCACGGTCCTTCAGCAGGCCCACCGATTCCACGCGCACCGCCGGATTCTCTTCACTGGCCGCCGCCACCAGGAACTTCTGAATATTGGGATCGCCCACTTCGCCCGAGATCACGCGGCGCCGCGTCTCGTCCCACGCGATCTGCACGTGGCCGGCGCTGTCCGGCTGCACGCTGCGCACTGTGGAAAACACGTCGTCGCCGGTCATCGAAGCGCTGTACGCCACGGGCGCGCTCCCGGTGGGCGTAATCGCGAAATTGCCCATACCGGCGCCAGTATATCGCGCGGCGAAAAAGCCGATGGCGATCAACGCCACCGCCCCTACCGGCTGGCGATACCGCGTAAAACCGCTGAAAGACAAACCGATCGCTTCCAGGAAAAGAGTCCAGGGCCCTTTCGCCGGACGCGGAACGCGCGGCGCGCCGCCTTGAATCGCTGCCCTCAAATCCGCCCGGCAGTCCTCCAGGAGCGTGCGCGGCGGCCCCACCGCCAAATTATCCACCGCATTGGCAAACGAGCGCTGCCTGGCCATCTCCCGGGCACAGGCCGCGCACTCGTGAAAGTGCGCCTCAACGCCGTCTTCCTCTTCCGGGGATAGTTCACCGTAATAATAAAGGGGAATCAGTTTCCCCGCCGCATCGCAATTCATACGAAATCTCCCAACGCCGAACGCATCTTCTGTGTCGCCCGGAAGAGGCAATTCTTGGCCGCCTCTTCAGTCGTGCCCAGCATTTCGCCGATATTCCGCAAACGCAACCCTTGATAATGTCTCAATTCGAAGACCATGCGCTCACGGGGCGTCAGATCCTCCAGCGCGCCGTCGATCCGCCGCTTCAACTGCCCGTTCCACATGGAACGCTCTGGGTCGCTCTCCGCGCCCTCCTCCTCAAAGGTATCCATTCGGTCGATCGGCCCGTCGCTGGTCTCCACGATGGTGGACTCCTCTTTGCGGACTTTCCGCTTCCGCAACTGGTCCAGGCAGATGTTGGTCACAATCCGGTACAGCCAGGTATGGAAACTGCAATCGAATCGAAACGAATGCAGGTTGCGGTACACCCTGAGGAACGCTTCCTGATAGACATCACGGGCATCTTCCGGACTGCGCAACAGGTTCATCGCCAGCCGAAGCACACTTTGATCGTACGCGTGGATCAGTTGCTCGAAAGCGTCCTGATCGCCGCCCTGAGCGGCCCGAATCAACGAATCGACGTGTGGACTCAATCGGGCCCCTACCGCTCCGGCTGCATCCTGGGCCATAAAACCACGATAGCTTATCTGTTCAACAACTTCCGTTCAGTCTGCCTGTGGACTTTGACGTGCCTGTTGTTGAATTGTCACGGTGAATCCGATTAAACTCAGGGCTTTCCGTCCGGTCCGCGCGTATCCAAATGGCACACTCTCGGTTCCTTTTCCCACTCGCGTGCGCCACCCTGGCTTTTGGGCAGGGCGCCGATTCCATTCTGCTGCTTAATCAGACACCCATCCTGGCTGTGAACCGGGACACGCAGGACAACCTCCTCGTGGCCGCGCGTACCGATACCCTCGTCACAGTCTCCCGGTACGACCAGCAAGGTCAATTACTACAGTCGTTTACAGGCCAGGGAAGAACTCTGAATGCGGGCGGAAATGTCACCGTGCTGGCCTCCGATTCCGCAGGCATCCTCTATTTAGGGGCGGCCGCCGCACTGATCCGCCCCGCCGACGATCCGGCTTCGATCCGCAACGGAACCCAATCCTGCTCGGCGTCGGCTCCGATCGGCACGCGCGCGTACTGAAACTGGACCGGTCCACAGCTCAGACCCTGGCTAATTTCGATCTGGGCGACGTTGTGACTCCCACGGCAATGGCCGTGGACGCGAGCGGCGCCGTTTTCGCCGCTGGTATGGCCGATTCCCAGTCCGGCATCGTGGGATTCGCCGCCAAGGTGGACCCTGCGCTCCAGCACCAGGTCCACTTCACGTATCTCGATGCCGCCCTGCCCAACGGCATCGCCGTGGATTCCGCCGGCAATGCGTACATCGCGGAAACGCCGTTCACGGTGCCAATCACGGTGGGTCCCGGGGGCGGCGGATTCATCGCCTTCGGAGAAAACGCAATCCACAAACTGGAGGCGTCCGGGGCGTTATCCGCGCTGTCCGGCAGCGGAGGCGGCTCGGCTATCGCCTTCGATCGCAGCGGAAACCTGGTGGTGACAGGCGGCTCGTATCCCGCGACCGAAGCGTTTCAAACCACCTGCGGGCCGCGAACCGACTTGGGCGGGCTGTCCATATCGGTCCTGGACCCGGTGAGTTTGCAGCCTCAATCCTCGGCGTTTCTGGCCCAGCAGACGCTACTGGGCGCTTCGTCTCTGCTATCGGACGGCAGTCTCTACGTAGCCACTCAGGCCAACCGCGTCCTGCACGTCAGCCCCGCGGCACCTTCTTCGCCGGTCGCCTGTATCGTCAACGGCGCCAGTTATCTGGCGGAGAGCACCGTAGCCCCCGGACAATTGCTCACCATATTCGGCCAGGGCTTGGGAACCGATCCACTCACGGTATACGATGACTCCCGGCAGCTTCCCTTTTCTTCCGGCGGGACCGCCGTGCGCATCCAGGGATTCCGGCGCCGCTTCTGGCTGTTTCCTCCAGCCAGATCAACGCCATTGTTCCTTACGGCGTGGGTGCGCTGAACCCACAGATTCCGGCGGCCATCGAGATTCTCCAAAACGGAACCGTCATTTACACCTGACAGATGAGCCCGGTCCTGCGAAACCCGGCGCCGCTCCTTTACTTCGATCCCAGCGGCGCCCTGGATTTCTTTCAAGCGCCGGCCTATCAGGACATTCTGTATACCTACCCCGTACCTCTTGCCGATATCTGGAACCAGGACGGGACCCCCAACAGCGCCACGAATCCGGCCCACCTGGGATCTACCGTTACCATCTTTGCCACCGGCTTCAGCCCACTCAGCGGCGTTCCGGCCGATGGCGCGCCGGGTGGCGCCAATCCACAATACCCGGCGCAACCCATTCTGTACGCCAGCGCCGCCGAGATCCCGGTTTGGACGCCCAACGGAAACCTGGCGGAGCCGCTGCTACTGCCGATTACCACCATTGCCGGACACAGCAATTCCCTGCTGCAACTCACCGCTACGATTCCCAGCTACTTTTCGCCCGGTCCGCTGCCGTTTTTCATCGGGACGTGGACCTCCGGCGGCGTTCCGGCGCCGCGATGGACCAATTTTCTGTACACGGTCCGGTAGCGCTACGACGCCAGCCGCGCCGCCCGGCGGAGGGCATTCTCGTACCCGCATACCACATGGTATACGCCGGCATCGATGAACCGTCCCAAGCGCAGCTCCAGTTCCTCTTCGGCATAAAGCTGCATGGCGTTCACCGGAAGCCCCTGCTCGTGAATGAACTCGACAATGAGTTCCTTCAGGATGTGGAACCGGAGCACCGCTTCGTGCAGCGGTATGTTCTCTTCGAACCGGGTTTTGCCGAGAATGCGATAGCGGCGCTGCTGTTCGTCATGATCTTTTGCGGTCAGCAGGTCACCCAAATTCTCCAGAATGTCCCGGCACCATTCCCGAAGCTCGATTTGCGGACGTTTTGCCAGTTGCTGCATGTCCGGATGATTACGCACCGCCACAATGAGCCTCTGACCAATCGTATCCCAATGATTTTCAATAAGTTGCACCAGTTTCGTGGATAGCATGTCCCTCCCTTAGAAGGCGGGCACCGGTGGGGATTGCGCACCCAGCAGCTTGCGTCAAAAGCCCCGGTGCTCACACCTCCATTATCGCAAACCCCCAGTTTTATCCTCTAAACGCTGGATTTTCCGATGTTTTGGTCTGGAATTCCACGTGCACAGTGTGCGGCGAAAACATTCTGTGCTCTCGCTAAGGAGGACGCACGTATGGATAACCACACACTGACGATCACCGATAACCGGACTCAAAAAAGTTATGAGGTTCCGATCTCCCACGGCACCATCCGGGCGATGGACCTCCGCCAAATCAAAACCGGCCCCGAAGATTTCGGGCTCATGACCTACGATCCCGCCTTCATGAACACGGCCTCCTGTCAGAGTGCCATAACCTACCTGGACGGTGACGCCGGGATTCTGCGCTACCGCGGTTACCCGATCGAGCAACTTGCGGAAAAGTGCACTTTCCTGGAAGTCGCCTACCTTCTGTTGAACGGTGAACTGCCGACGTCGGACCAACTGGACGAGTGGAACTGCCGCGTGATGCGCCACACCATGCTTCACGAGAATGTCCGCAAGTTCATGGACGGCTTCCATCACGACGCGCACCCCATGGGTATGCTGATCAGCACCGTGGCTGCGCTGTCCACCTTCTATCCGGACGTCCGCAACATCGCCGATGCCCGCTGCCGCCGCAAACAGATTGTCCGACTGATCGGCAAAATGCCTACTCTGGCCGCCTTCTCCTATCGCCATCGCCTGGGCCGCCCGTACGTATATCCCGATCCCGACCTCAGCTACACGCAGAACTACATGAATATGCTCTGGCGGAAGACCGAACCGAAGTACGCAGCCAACCCCGTGCTTTCCCGCGCGCTGGAAGTGCTGTTCATTCTCCATGCCGATCACGAGCAGAACTGCAGCACCAGCACCATGCGCGCCGTCGGCAGCAGCAATGCGGATCCCTTCTCCACCACTGCCGCCGCCATCGCCGCGCTCTCCGGCCCGCTTCACGGCGGCGCCAACGAGGAAGTGCTCCGCATGTTGGACGAAGTCGGCTCCAAGGAACACATCCCGGCGTTCATCGAGCAGGTGAAAGAGGGCAAGCGCAAGCTCATGGGCTTTGGCCACCGGGTATACAAGAACTACGATCCGCGCGCCCGCATCATCAAACAGGTGGCCGAGGAAGTTTTCGAAGTCACCGGGCGCAATCCCAGGATCGATATCGCGCTCGAACTGGAGAAGATCGCCCTGAGCGACGAGTACTTCATCAAGCGCAAACTGTACCCCAATGTGGACTTCTATTCCGGGATCATCTATCAGGCCATGGGCTTCACTCCGGATCAGTTCACGGTGTTGTTCGGTATCCCGCGCACGGTGGGCTGGCTGGCGCAATGGGAAGAGATGATGCTCGACCCGGAGAGAAAAATCGCCCGCCCGCGCCAGATTTACACCGGTGCGGACAAGCGCGATTTCGTGCCGATCACGCTGCGCTCCGTGCACGATCGCGAACTGGTAGGCGCGTAGGCTGGACCTCGGGCCGGTCCCTGGCGCCCGCGGAACATCGCGGGCGCCGCGTGTCGCTGGTAGAATCTCCTCATATGACAAGTTTGGCGATCGGCCTCCTGCTCACTGCGGCGGCGTGGTGCACCACCCCAGAAGAATTTTCCACCTCCGCCGGAACGCTTCAGCTTACACCCATCCAACATGCCAGCCTGATGATTCAGGCCGGCGGAAAAGTGTTGTACATCGATCCCGCCCAAGGCAGCTACGACGGTTTGCCGCAAGCCGATTACATCCTGATCACCGATATTCACGGGGACCACATGGCGCCCGCGCTGGTGGCCAAATTGAAAAAGGCCGACACCGTGATTCTCGCCCCCAAAGCGGTAGCGGCCCAGGTGCCTGGCTGCACCGTGATTTCCAACGGCGAGAGCCACACTCTCGGGGCTTTCAAAATCGAAGCCATTCCCATGTACAACCTCAAGCCCGGCGGATTTCACGAGAAGGGCCGCGGCAACGGGTATGTCCTCACCTATGGCGGCAAGCGCTTCTATTTCTCCGGCGACACCGAGGGCATCCCGGAAATGCGCGCCCTGAAGAACATCGATGTGGCGTTCATCTGCATGAACCTGCCCTACACCATGACGCCCGAAGCCGCGGCCGAGGCGGTCAAGGCCTTCCATCCGGCCATCGTCTATCCGTATCACTACACCAAGGAAGAAAACGCCCAGGCCTTCGCCAAGGATATGCAGGGCAGCGGAATTGAAGTCCGCCTCCGCAATTGGTATCCAAAGTGAGACTCCTCCTCAACAATTGAAGGTTCGACCTTCGCCCAAGTGGTAGCCAACGTGCCCATCCGTTTGAGGCTCCGGCCATCTATTGGCACAGTCGGATGGCGGGAGCATACCTACTCGGGAGGGGTTTATGAAAACGATCGTAACGATGCTCACGATCTCACTGGCAGCGGGAATGGCCATCGCGCAGACCCAGCAACCGCAACAGTCAGCGCAACCAGACTCGAAGACTGCCGGCCAAAGTGAAACCAAAAACAGTTCGGCGGCGGGAACGACCGCCCCCGCGGAGATGAAGACCTCGACTTTTAAAGGCACTCTGATGGATATGTCCTGCGCCTCACAGGGGTCCGGCAGCGCACCGGCGGCTGCCGATCAAAAGAACACGGCGAATCGCGAAGCGGGTTCCGGTTCGGACTGTCCCGTCTCAGCAAACAGCAGTCAATTTGGAATGAAAATGGATGACGGCAAGACGGTCAAGTTCGATATGGTGGGGAACCAGCGCACGCAGGACATGATCAAGAATGACAAGGGCTGGAACAAAGAGATCACAGCGAACAAGCCGATCCACGCCAAAGTCAACGGCGTGCTCAACGGCGATAAGCTGATCGTGTCATCAATTCACTAGGCTGCATGTAAGAATGCCCTACCGCCGGATGGTGGGGCGGTCGTCGGGGGCCGGGCCGATCTTCAATTTGGGGCGATTGCCTGCGGGGTCGGTCTTGCGCCCGGCTTCCTGAGTCATGAGGCGCTCGCGAATCCGGGTGTATTCGGACGTGGTTACCACGTATTCGGAGCGGGACACAAGAATCTTCTGGATCTCCTGCTGCGTCTTTGCGATCCGGTCGGCATCCATGGGATGTGTGGCGAACAGCCGGGAGATGGCGCCGGGTTGATTGCGCTCGAGCGCTTCCAGTTTTTCGAAGATGCTGATGGCGCCGTTGGGATCGTAGCCGGCGGCGTACATGTACTGCACGCCCAGATAGTCGGCCTCGGTTTCGTCCTTGCGTTCAAACCTGAGCAGCGAAAGTGGAATGCCGACGCCGCCTGCCGCCTGTCGGGCGGCGTAACCGCCCCAGCCGCCCAAGAGAATGCCCACGGGAATCGTGCCGATCTGCGCCAACTGTCCCTTAGTGGCGTTGCGAGTCATGTGCCGGGCGGCCACGTGAGCAATCTCGTGGGCCAGAGCGCCGGCGAATTCGTCTTCTTCATCGGCCATTTTGATAAGCCCGGTGTAGACGAAAACATAACCGCCGGGCAGCGCGAAAGCGTTCACTTCGGGCCCCTCGATGACCTCGAATGTGAACGGGATTTTGGCGTCGGAGTTGCGAACCAGATTCTGCCCCACGCGATTCACATACTCGGTGATGAGCGGATCGTCGAGGATTTTGGCTTGGCGGCGTACTTCCTGGGCGAGTTGCCTGCCCAGGGCCATCTCCTTCTCCATGGAGTAGAAGTTGATGCCTTTGCCGACGTTCCGGTTGCCGATCTGGTTGGGATCGTCCTTCTTCTGGTCGGAGGCGCAAAGGGCTCCGGCAGTGAAGATCAGGGACAGGGCGGCAACGGCGCGATAATACATCCGAGGTGCCTCCTGGGCACCTTTCCCTATATTGTAAAGGAATGGTCTCAGTTAAGAACGCAAATTCTTCGGCGGCGCCGGCGGTTTGGGAACGCTTCGCGCATCAGTTCCCGGTCCGCGCCAACCGGATTTATCTGAATCACGCTGCCGTCTCGCCGTTGTGCAAACCGGCCGCCGACGCCATGAAGCACTTGGCCGACGATTGTCTTCATTTCGGCAGCCTGCATTATGACGAATGGCTGGCCGCGTACGAAGGGTTACGGGTCGCCGCCGCCCGGCTGATCGGGGCCAACCGCAACGAGATCGCATCGGTCAAGAATACCTCCGAGGGCATCGCCACGGTGGCCATCGGGCTGAACTGGAAGCCGGGCGACCGCATGGTCGCTTTCCGTGAGGAATTCCCGGCCAACTACTACCCGTGGAAGCGGTTGGAGGAGAAGGGCGTGGCTGTCACCTGGCTCAGTGTCGGGGATTCTCTGGAGCGTATCGAGGAAGCCACGCGCGGCGCACGCCTGCTCTCCATCAGCTTTGTACAATTCCTGAGCGGCTACCGGGCGCCGATTCGAGAAATCGGTGAGATTTGCCATCGTAACCAATGCATTTATATGGTGGATGCGATTCAAGGGATGGGCGCCTTTCCGATCGATGTGCGGGCCTGTCATATCGATACCCTGGCGGCCGACGGCCACAAGTGGATGATGGGTCCGGAAGGCTGCGGCATCCTGTACATCAGTGAAGCGCTGCAAGATCAAGTAGATCCGGTAGAGTTCGGCTGGACCAACGTGGCTGGCTACAACGACTACGCGTCCCGGGACATGGCGCTGCGCCCGGATGCCGGCCGGTACGAATGTGGAACTCTGAACACTATTGGAATCTATGGATTAAAGGCAGCAATTGAATTTTTACTAGAGGTAGAAGTAGGAGTAATAGCCCCTGTTGTCCAAAATCTCGGCGACCGGATCGCGGAAGGTGTGCAAGCCAAAGGATATGAACTGTTTATTCCGCGGACGGCGGAGACTGGCGCGGGCATCGTGAGTTTCCGCAAAGCCGGGGTGGACGCCATGGAACTGGTGGTGCGGCTCAAAAAGGCCGGCATTTCGGTGGCGCCTCGCGCCGGATGGGTACGAACTTCGCCGCATTTTTACATATCCCCGGCGGACATCGAGCGATTCCTGGAGGAATTGCCTTAGGGGGCGTTGCCCACCGCTCCAGCGCTGGACTTCGCCCTTCCGTAGCGTAAGAATGTGATCAGTGGAATTTACATCTACTACACATACTGGAGGATTACCAGGCATGACCGAAACCGTTCAGAAGTTGCCGCTGATTGGCGAACCGGCGCCCTCGTTCGAGGCTGAGACTACTCAGGGCCGGATCCGATTTCCCGAAGACTACCGGGGCAAATGGGTGGTCTTCTTCAGCCACCCTGCGGATTTCACGCCGGTTTGCACCACCGAGTTTATGACTTTTGCTGCCATGCATAAAGAGTTTCAGGGCTTAAACTGTGAATTGGTTGGCCTGTCCATCGATAGCACGTTCAGCCACATCGCCTGGCTGCGCACCATCCGCGAAAAGGTGGCGTTCCGCGGCATAAAAGATGTGGAGGTGATGTTCCCGGTAATCTCCGACCTGACCATGCAGGTATCGCGCGCTTACGGAATGCTCCAGCCGGCGGCGAGCACCACGCAGGCAGTCCGCGCCGTCTTCGTGATCGACCCGGAGGGGAAGGTGCGGGCCATCCTGTACTACCCGCTGACCAACGGGCGGAACATCCAGGAAATCAAGCGGCTCCTGATGGCGTTGCAGACCTCGGACAAGCACAAGGTGGCCACGCCGGCTGGATGGGTGCCGGGAGAAGAGGTGATCGTTCCACCGCCCGGGTCCTGCGGCGCCGCCAAGGAAAGGATGTCGGCGGCGGACCCTGCCGTACGGTGCGTGGATTGGTTCCTCTGCTTCAAGAATCTGCCGGACTGAAGTCAAGCGCTCGCCGCCTTCAGTTTGCGGGGCGGTGAGCGCCTTTTCGGAACTCGAGCCGTCTTCCGGCTCCCGCCTCGATGGCGCGGGAGTGAAATCTTGCGTGGAGGTATGCCTGCGCGCCGAATCCAGTGCAGTGAACCGGCGCGATCCATTGGACCTCTCTGCGGCCCAGGGCGTTGCCGGCTGCCTCCCAGGCGTCCCTCTCCGACAGCATCAGGTGAAAGCCGCCGGCCACCGCGAAGATCCTGTCCTGGCCGGTAATCTGTGCGACGCGATCGAGAGTGTCCACCAGGCCCGCATGGGCGCAACCGGTAATGACCACGATTCCATCGCAGGTCTCGACGAACAGAGCCTGGTCGTCGATGAGCGGGTCCAGTTCGCGGCAGGCCGGGTCGAGGAAGAAGCCGCTCTCGGCGGCGTGCGTTCGCGGTATCTCGCCGGTACACCAGACTCCGGGCGCCACCTCCGTAACCGATTCGGTCGTCACCAGGCGGTCCCCGGCGCTACCGAGGGCCTCTCGAGACGCATCCGGCATACCGATGTCGCGATGCGGCGGCTGGCCGCGCTTGGCGAACTTCGGGCCGAGCGCCGCCGGATGCGCGAAAATCCGGGGCTTGCCTCCCAACTGAAGCACCTGTGCGATGCCTCCGGTGTGATCGTAATGCCCGTGGCTCAGGACAATGGCGTCGAGCGTTTCCAGGGCGCAGCCCAAGGCCGCGGCGTTGGCCGTGAGCACCCTCCCCTGGCCGGTATCGAAGAGAATCCGGCGGCCGCCGGCCTCGACCAGAATCGCCAGTCCGTGCTCGGCCAGCAGGTCCCGGTTGAAGATGGCGTTGTCGGCCAGTATGGTGATTTGCAGATCTTCGATCATCGCCTTTGTGCCGTGTCCAGCATAAACGCCTTGGGAGGCCGTCCGCAGCCGTCCGCAAGCCGGTTGACGGAATCCAGGAGGGGCTGTACCATCAGTGTCAGTTACCTCTATTCCACTACTATCAGGCCTGAAATTATGGCTTAGGTCATCCACTGCGATGAAGAAACAAAAACGAATCTTGATTGTTGGGGGCGTGGCCGGCGGCGCGTCCTGCGCAGCGCGCCTGCGCCGGCTGGACGAACAGGCGGAGATCGTGATTTTCGAGCGCGGTCCCTACGTTTCGTTTGCCAATTGCGGTCTGCCATACTACATCGGCGAGATCATTCAGCACGAAGACAAGCTGCTGGTGGCCACACCCGAGTTGTTCCGCGAGCGCTTCCACATCGAGGTTCGCACACGGAACGAAGTGACCTTGATCGACCGTGCCGCAAGCGAAGTGGAGGACCGGAATCTCGAAACCGGCAGCGTCTACCGGGAGCGCTACGATGCTCTGGTCCTCTCCCCGGGCGCATCGCCGATTCGTCCCGATTTACCGGGAGTCGACTTGCCGGGCATCTTTACCCTGCGCACCATACCGGACAGCCGGGAGATTCGCGACTGGCTCAAGACGCATAACGCGCAGCGCGCGGTGGTCGCCGGCGGTGGTTTCATCGGCCTGGAGATGGCCGAGAACCTGGACGTATGGGGACTGGAGGTAACTATTGTCGAGATGGCGGACCAGTTGATGCCGCCGCTGGATCCGGAGATGGCCGAGTTCGTGCGCCGCCGCCTGGTCGCCCACACTGCCCAGGTTCGGTTGGGCGACGGAGTGGCGGGCTTCGAGCAGGCCGGGAATGGCGGGTTGGTGGTGCGGACACAGGCCGGCGCGCGCATCCCGGCCGACATTGTCATCCTCTCCCTCGGCGTGCGTCCGGAGGTGGGTCTCGCGCGGCAGGCGGGGCTCGAGATCGGCTCTCGCGGCGGCATCCGTGTGGATGATTCCATGCGGACCGGCGACCCTCGGATTTGGGCGGTAGGTGACGCGGTCGAGGTCCGGAACAGTGTTACCGGAGCGTGGGATCTGGTGCCGCTGGCCGGACCCGCCAACCGCCAGGGACGGATTGCCGCGGACGCGATCTGCGGCCGTGCCTCCCGTTTCCGGGGTGTCCAGGCGACGGCCGTCTGCGGCTTCTTCGGTTTAACCGCCGCTCTGACGGGGGCCACCGAAAAATCCCTGCGACGGGCCGGCGCCAGCGATTACGAAGCCGTGTACCTGCACCCGGGCCATCACGCCGGCTACTATCCCGGCGCCAGTCCCATTCACCTGAAGCTCCTGTTCCGAAAGTCCGACGGCCGGATTCTGGGCGCCCAGGCTGTGGGGGAAGAGGGAGTGGAACGGCGCATCGACGTGATCGCCATGGCGATTCAGAAGGGCGGCACGGTATTCGACCTGGAGGAAGCCGAGCTGTGCTACGCACCGCAGTATGGGTCCGCAAAGGACGCGGTGAACCTGGCCGGGATGCTGGCGGCCAACGTGGTCCGCGGAGATGTGGCGCTGGCGCCGTGGAGCGGATTGACAGACACCAGCGCATTCGTGCTCGACGTGCGGGATGCCAGCGAGGTGGCGGGCCACGGCATCGACGGAGCGGTAAACATCCCGCTGGATCAACTCCGCGACCGCCTCGCCGAATTGCCGCGCGACCGGGAGATCTGGGTCGCTTGCCGGACCGGCCATCGCTCTTACTATGCCTGCCGGCTGCTCAGCCAGAATGGATTTCGCGTGCGCAACCTGGCGGGCGGGCACGAATCGTATAAGGCATGGTTCCCGGAAGGCCACCGTCAACTTGCCGGAATAAAAACATGAAGACCTTCGCTACGATGGAACGCGAAGAACTGCTGCGCGCGCTCGCCATGTTCGCCAAAAACTGGCTGGCGCACGACGGTTGCTGGTTTCTGGCGGCGGAAGAACGCTTCGGCATGGACACCGCGATTGCGTTGGATGCCGGTTCGTGGGCGCGGTTTGCCGCTGTCGAAGCACGCCGCATCATGGCCACGTTCGAGATTCCGGAAGGCGGCGGCTTGCCGGCGCTGGAAGAAGCGCTGGGCTTGCGGCTTTACGCCATGGTCAACGCGCAGCGCGTGGAGTGGACGGAGGACCGGCAGCGCCTGCGTTTCTTCATGGACGAGTGCCGCGTCCAGGAAGCCCGCCGGCGCAAAGGGCTGCCGGACTTTCCTTGCAGGCCGGTGGGCACGGTCGAGTTCGAGACCTTTGCCCGGACGGTGGATCCGCGGATCGTCACCACGTGCCTCACGTGCCCGCCCGATGCACCCGCGGGCCGGTGCTGCGCCTGGGAATTCACGCTCGGCACATAACACTCTGCCAGGATTCCGGCACCTGACGGCGGGCCGGCACCCTGCACTCGTCACACCGGCGGCACCATCGCGGAAGTAGCACTGTTTGCTCCGTTTTTCAGCACTCCCCTGTGGCGCACCAGTTGCATATCTCTACGTGAAGGATGCAGAAGGGAGCCACAGGATGAAAATCTCAAGCGCGCTTTTGGGACTGGCACTACTCACGGGGGCGCAGGGCGCTGAACTGAAACCGGAGACTCTGCGCGCATGGAACCAGTATGTGCACGACGCCGACTCGGCCATGCGTGCGCGGCTGGAGCCGGGCCGCCATTTCCTGTGGACCGACGAAGCACCGGACCGCGCGGCGCGCGTCCGCAAGGGCGAAATTCTGATTGCGCCGATGGACGGAGCGGGCATGCATCATGTGCCCGACGGATTGATCCATCACTGGGTGGGAGCGATGTTCATTCCGGACGCCACGCTGGACGGGGTGCTTGCCGTGGCTCACGACTATGACCGCTACAAGGATATTTACAGACCCAAGGTTCTCGATTCCAGGTTGTTGGCTTGTGGCGACGGCCGGCAGGAGTATTCGATGGTTTGGATGAACAACATCGTGTTTGTGAACGCGACCCTGCAAAGCCATTACGAGGCGCACGATTTCCGCGTGGATCGACAGCGGTCGTACACCATCACGCATGTTACCGGCGCGCAGGAAATCGAAGACTACGGAAAGAGCGGCGAGCGCCTGTTACCGGCGGGCGAAGGCAACGGCTTCATTTGGAGGCTGCAAAGCATCGCCCGTTACCAGGAGCGCGACGGAGGCGTTTATCTGGAACTCGAAGCCATCGGTTTGACCCGCGATATCCCCGCGACTATCCGCTGGATGACGGGCCCTTTGGTTACCCGTCTCTCGCGCGGCACCCTGGCGGCGTCTCTGCGTCAGACGCGCGAAGGAGTCGCGGCGTCTGCCCGGGCCACACAAGCTCTGACGGCGTGCTCCATGCGTGGCTCCCACCCCGCTGCGATCGCGGTGGCCGAAGAGGATGGGCCCACGGAGATGCACCGATGAATGGAGGAGTCCGCGCACTCCTGTACCTGGCGTTTGCTTTGATTTTCCAGGGCCGGACGTCCGCGTTGTCGGTGATCGCGCTGGGGGTAGCCAATCCGGGCGCGAGCGGCGTGCCTTCCGGCTGGCAGATCAAGGTGAACCACGGCAAGCCGGAGGTTTCCGGCTGCAATGAGGCGGACAGACTGTGCGTGCATCTGAAAAGCCACAGTTCGTCTTTTTCGCTGGAGCGGAGTGTGGAGGTGGACCTCGCCGAGACTCCGTACCTGTCCTGGAGTTGGAAGGTCACCAGGCTTCCGGCGGGCGGCGATTTCCGGAAGGCCGCTACGGACGACCAGGCAGCCCAGGTGCTGGTGGCATTCACCGACCGTCGGGTGCTGAGTTACATCTGGGACAGCAGCGCGCCCAAAGGCACGGCACGCAGCGCCAGCACGATTCCGCTGGTACATGTTTTCGCGGTGGTGTGCGAGTCGGGGGCAGAGGAGGCCAACCGCTGGGTGGGAGAGACTCGCAACGTGGCCGCGGATTACGAGCGCTCCTTTGGCAGGCCCGCGCCCCCGGTCAAAGGGCTGCGCCTGCAAATCAATTCACAACACACCGGCAGCCTCGCCGAAAGCTATTTCGGTGAAGTGGCATTTCGCAGCGCGCCCGAATAGGGTCGCTGGATGGGAGGGGTATGGGACGCAAGAGTCTGATGAGAACAGGAATGCCGGCCCTGGCGGTGGTGCTTTCCACCGGCGCCATTCTGCGCGCCGCCGGCTCGGATCTGGAACGAGCGGAAGAAGCATACCAGCGCACCGATTATAAAGCGGCGCTCGGCACGCTGCTGCCTGTCTCACCAAAGAACGGAGCGGTCTACGCCCTGACCGGCAAAGCCTTTTACATGGATGGCCAGTACAGGAACTCCATAAGCTGTCTGGAGAAGGCGGTTGCGGAAGATCCTCAGAATTCCACCTACTACGATTGGCTGGGTAAAGCATACGGCCGTCGCGCGGAGGAGTCCAGTTTCCTGACGGCTCTGCCCTATGCGAAGAAGACGCGCGCCGCCTTTGAGAAAGCCGCGGCTCTGGATCCTTCTAATCTGGAAGCGCTGGGCGATCTGTTCGAATACTACCTGCAAGCTCCGGGTATCGTGGGAGGAGGGGTAGACAAAGCCGAAGAGGTCTCCACCCAAATCGGCCGCCTGAACGAGGCCGAGTACCACTACACCCGTGCGCGCCTGGCCGAGAAGCGCAAGCAGGTCCAGGTAGTGGAAGCGGAACTCCGCAAGGCCATGCAACTGGCGCCGCGCGAGATCGGCCGCGCGCTCGACCTGGCGGGTTTTCTGGCCGGGCAGGGCCGCTACGAAGAAAGCGACGCTCTGTTTCGCAGGGCGGCTCAAATGGAACCGGATTCGGCCAAGCTCCTGTTTGCGCGCGCGTCCGCCTATATTCAAAGCGGGCGGAACCTGGAAGATGCCAGGATGCTGCTACGCCAGTACGCCGGATCGCGCATTACCCCCGACGATCCGCCCCGTTCGGAAGTGGCGAGACTGCTCAAGGCGTCACGGTAAGGACTTCCGGATTCCCAGCTTCTCCATCCGGAACTGCAGCGTGCTGCGTTTCAAGCCGAGCGCGGCGGCGGCGCCGCGAGGTCCGCTGACGACCCAACCGGTGGACTTGAGCACTTCCAGAATCTTCCGGCGCTCCACCTCTTCGAGCGTCTCCTGTTTGTTCGGAGCGTCGGAGTTGGGCTGTGCGTGCAGACCGGCGAGCGGCACATTCAGAACGGGCCCGGCGGAGAGAATGACCGCGCGCTCGATCAGGTTTTGCAATTCCCGGATGTTGCCCGGCCAGCGGTAGTGCAGCAGGGCGTGCATGCTTTCCGAGGGAATCGTATCGATGGTTTTGTTCATGCGCCGGGCAAACTGCTGCACAAAATGACGAACCAGAAGGGGGATATCTTGCTGCCGCTCGCGCAGCGGCGGCACATAGATGGGAAAGACCTCGAGGCGGTAGTAGAGGTCCATGCGGAACTTCTGCTCTTTCACCATGGCAGCCAGGTCCCGATTGGTGGAGGCGATCAGACGGGCGTCGGTGCGGAGCGTGCGCGAGCTGCCGAGGCGCTCGAATTCCCGTTCCTGCAACACGCGCAGGAGCTTCGGCTGGAGTTCCAGGGGGATTTCTCCGATTTCGTCCAGAAACACGGTTCCGTGGCTGGCCAGTTCGAAGCGGCCGATCCGCTGCGCGATGGCGCCGGTGAAAGCTCCTCTTTCGTGTCCGAACATCTCGCTCTCCAGAAGGCCGGTCGGGATGGCGGCGCAGTTCAGCTTCACAAAGGCGTTCTTGCTGCGCGAGCTCAAGTTGTGGATGGCTCGGGCCACCAGCTCCTTCCCGACTCCCGTTTCCCCGTAAATGAGCACGGTGGAATCGGTGGGAGCCACGGTCTCGACCTGCTGCAACAACTTCTGAAGGGGCTCGCTCCGGCCGATTATGGAGTCGAAATTCATCTGGCTGCGGATTTCGTCTTCGAGGTAGAGCTTCTCCTGCGCCAGCTTGTCTTTGAGTTCGGCGATCTGCTTATAGGCCAGGGCATTCTCCACGGCGATGGCCACTTGCGCCGCCACCTGGCGGACGAATTCGACTTCGTCGCCGGTAAATGGATGGTCGTGAAGCCTGCCGAGACATAAGACGCCCAGGGTGCGGTTGCGGCTCACCAGGGGAACGTCGCACAGGGCGTGAAAGCCTTCGGCCACAGCCAGGTTACTCGCGTCCAGTGCAGCCAATGCCCGGGCGTCCAGCGCAATGGGCTCCCCGATGCGAAACACGCGGTTGGTCGGTCCCTCGGCGGCCGGAACCTTGCCTTCTTCGCGAATGAGACCTCTTCCTTCCGGAAAATCCACCGCGTGAATGCGCAGCCGCTGGTCGTTCGGGTCCGGAAGGGCCACGCCTACCGAGTCGCACTTCATCATGTGGCGCACGCTCGCCGATATGGCTCTGAGAAGATCGCGAAGCTCCAGATTCGACACGATGGCGTTGTTCAGATCCAGCAGGAGTTTCAGACGCTCATTGTCGCTCCGCAACTCCGCCGGCGTGGCCGGCGTTGGGACTGGGGCGGATGGATCCATGCAATCCTAGAGATGCAATTCTTTGCGGTCTGGTGACAAAGGCGGTTGTCACCCTGGTGGCGGATGTTGCATCCTGAGAGTAGAACCACTATGCCGATGTATGAATATCGCTGCCAAGGGTGCGGCAAAAGCTTTGAACTGCTGCGCCGGATGCAGGACTCCGACCGGGATTTGAAGTGCCCGGAATGCCAGTCTGACGAAGTCGAGCGGCTGCTCTCGACCTTCGCCGCCGGCGGGTGCAAGTCATCCGGGTCCGGCCGGTTCACTTGAGCGCGTTAGAGGCGGCCGGTCGGCCGATACGTCTCAGTTTCACTCAAACAGTTTCCAGCCGGCGACCTCATATCGCGGCCCGGTGCCGTTGCCGGAGCGGCTGATCGATCCAGCCTGTTTGTCTGAATCCCAACTCAAAGTCACCGCGGCCAACGACGGATTCCAACTGCCATCGTCCTCGTAGAGGACCGCCGGCGCAGCGGGGTTGCCGAACACCTGGACATGCAGCCGGAGACTGGCGGCGCCGGCAGTGTGGAGCGTGGCTTCGGCGAGCGGGAGAATGGCGCCGGCCTTCACGTAGATCGGGATCTGTTCCAGGGGCGGCGAGATCTGGATGCGCCGCTTGCCGGCCGAGCGCTGTCCGGTCCAGAAATCGAACCAGTCGCCGGCCGGAAGATAGACGGCACGGGTGGACTGCCCGGCCACTACGGGCGCTACCAGCATGGATTCGCCTACCATGTACTGATCGTCCACGGCCCATGTTTCGGGATCGTTCGGATAGTCCATCACCAATGCCCGGAAGGGCGGAAATCCCTGGCTTCGATACCGGACAAAAGCGGCGTGGAGGTACGGAATCAGGCGCATGCGGAGCTCCATCACGGCGCGGCATTGGGCTTCCACCCGTTCCCAATCCGGCGCCAGACGGTCGGCATTGTTGGCGGCGCGCTCCACCTGCTTCCAGGGCGGATTCTTGATGTACCAGCCGTTGATCAGCGCCATAGGCGACAAGACCACCGACTGGAGGCGGCGAATCAAATCTTCGGGGTTACTGGCATTGCGCAACTCGGGAGTCCACAGGAGTCCGGAAAAGCCCATGTTGGCCACTCCGCGGATGAACTCCTTGTGGTCGTACAGATCGCTGTACAGAACGTATGGGTAGGGCGCGGCCAGGGCGCCCGAGGAGCGGACCAGGCCGTAGGTTCTCTCTTTGCGTTTCTCGAATACGCTCTGCAAGGCGTCCTGGTAGCGCTGGCCGAAGAGGCAGTGCATCTGCTCGCCATCGGCGCCGGAGGGAAAACTCGCTACCTCGGGCCAGGACCAGTTTCCGGTGAAGTCGGAGTTGTCGCACTCGTCGAGTTTATAGCCGGAGACGCCCAGGGCGACGTGTTCCTTCTCGTGAAAGCCGGCAAAAATCCGGCGAGCTTCTGGGTCGAGAAAATCCGGCACCAATCCACCCCAAACTTCGTAGTCGCCCGAATGCGGTGACAGCGCCTGATGGATGGGCGAATCCGGGTGGGTGAAGGCGTGCTCCCACAGGTTAAGACGGTACGATTGCGAAGCGAGATCCCGTACCAGGCGGGCCGGTTCGGGGTACTTCTTACTCCAGACATAAGTACAGGAATACGCGTGCGTTTGCCAGCCGGGTTCGAGGCCGAGGACATCGCAGGGGATGCGGCGGTCGCGGAACTCAGAGGCGAGCCGCAGCACGTCCTCCTGGCTGTAGTCGCTCTTGACGCGATACCACATGCCCAGGCCCCAACGGGGCGGCAGCGGTCCGCCGCCGGAGAAGAGGTTGTAACGCTGCACGGCCAGGCGCATGGTGGGGCCGCCAAAGACGTAAACGTCCACTCCGGCGGCTTCGGGTATCTCGACCATCACTTCGGTGGCCTGGTCGAAGTGAAATCGCCGGTACGCGGCCGGCAGGGCGTCCTCGCCAATGGCTGCCGGCGCCGGTTCGGCGGCCGGTGGTGCAACGCCTTTCCGATCCTTGTTCCCGCAATAGAACGTGGCATAACGGGCGGTGTCCACGAGCACACCGTAACCACCGGTGGTGACGTAAAAGGGAACGGGAGCGTGCGAATCGCCGGTATCCATTTTCGGGTCGGCGTTCACTCGCAGCCGCTTCTTCAGGCCGCGTTGCATCAGGGACTGGAGTTGGAGTCCCAGGCCGTACACGCTCTGGTTGGCAGCGAGGGGAATGCGGACGAGGTAGCCGCGCTGGGACCCGGTCCCGGTGACGGGGACAGGGCATGTCGCCACTGCCGGCAAACTCGCCAGTGCAGCGGCGGCGGGCTGATAGTGCCGGGTGGCGACTGGCGTGATGGCTTCGGGAGCGCCAAAGCGGAATTGCCATACTCCGGGATGGACCTGCCGGGGAGCTGGCCGAGGCTGCGCCGCGGATGGCCGCACCTGAAGAAGCGCGCCGCCGGTGCCGGCCGCTCCCAAAAACTTACGCCGGTCGATTCTCATAGAGGGTTGCCTAAATTCACTGTAACTGCAAGCGGGCGGTGGGCGTTGCCGAGCAGGAGGTCTCTAAAAAACCGGCGCGGCGTTTGAAGAGTTCGCCGCGCCAAGTGTCTTCCGGCCGAAAAGTCGTGGGGCGAGCTTTTCTGCCGGATTGCGGATCTGCTACTGCATGTATGACGCATCGGATGCCCATTTCGTTGGTTTCGATCTTTGGCCCGCTTCGGTGACGGATCGTTATCCCCGGCGCTGTAGCCAGTACTAAACCGGCTGGCCGGCTAACCGTAGTGCGTCCTCTATTTCGTAAATACGATCTTCCAGTTTGCGCGTCGGCGCCGCGGACGCCTTGGCGTCGTCCAATTTCTTTCTCGCGGTTGCCAGTTGTTTCTGTAGCCCGGCGATCTTTGGATTGGGTTTGGGATCTTTCGATTCCGGCGGAGCGGCGTCGCGAGTCCTGGTAGCGTGCTGCTGCCCGGGCGCCTTCCTGGACTTCGCTTTGGCGGCAGTCTTATAACGGAAAGCGATGACCGGAGGCGGCGGTTTCAGAGGCGCGCCGAAGTCGGAGCGGTACTCTTCCGCAACGGACGCGGCCTCCGTCAGCAACTCGCGAAATCGGGATTCCATCGCCTGTTTCGCCTGCAATTTGAGGGTTTCGCCCTGCTGTTTCCACTTCTGATAGTCAGAGATTACGTCGGCCATGAGACTGGTTTTACCACGTGGCGCAGGGTAGTAACCACTACTGCTAAGAATCCGGTGGACCGGGCGCGATCTTTCCGGCTACGCGGCGAAACAGATCGTCGTACTGCCTTTGTGCCGCCACGGGGTAATCCGTCAAATTGGTGGCGTCCCGGCTTTCGAAGATGCGAAACCGCGAATGCCAGGAGCGGTCCTCGGTGACGACGACCGGGCCTATTCCGTCGGGAAATTGATCGGCGGTAATGTCAATGATGAAGCCCTGGGCCTCCAGCCACGCGTGCCTCTGGTCGTTATACCGCGCTCGCAGACGACGGCTTCCGCAGACGTATCGCACATTTTCAAATCCCTCGCCCGTGAGATAACGCCCCAGCAGGTTACTGGCAAACTCGCACATGTCCGTGGGGAACCGCTGAAAGCGCGACCGCAGGACGTCGGGAACATTGTCGGATTGCTGGATCGCGTGCCGGAACTCGGTCGCGAGGCGTAACAGATCCCGTTTGACGGCCGATGGTTCGTTGGCTCTGCCCACGCCCCTGATGGTAACAGCAGGACATTAGAATACGAACTTGACGGCCAGTTGCAGCAGGCGCGGAGGGCCCGCCTGCAGGATCTGACCGAACGCCGGAGACTCCAGGTCGTTCATCGGCAGCCCGAAATTCGGATGGTTGAGCAGGTTGAAGCACTCCGCCCGGAACTGCACGCGTTTGGTCTCGTCGATCTGGAAGTACTTGAAGAACGAAAGGTCCACATCTTCGATGCCCGGCCCGCGCACCGCGTTGCGGCCCTCATTGCCGAACTGGCCCGCCTGTGTCTGAGGGTTCAGTTGCAAAAAAGGCCCGCGGCTCACCCATTGGTTGGGAGTGTGGGGCTGCCCTGCGTTGGGGTTGGAGACCAGGTCGGGCCGGCTGGAGTAAAAACCGGTGATCTCGGGCGCGCTTCCCTGCAAGGAAACGTTGGCGCTGTCATAGACGGTAAACGGCGTCCCGGTGGAAAGGCTGCCGATGGCGTTGGCCTGCCATCCGTTGACGAGGAATGCCAGTGCCCGCGAAGCACTCCGCCGGACCGGCAACGCCCATGTGCCGCTGAGCACAAACCGGTGCGTGGCGTCGAACAGCGACGGACCATGTTCCGCCCGCAGGTCGAACGGGTTTTGCGCCAGGTCGTTTTCGCCGGCAACCAAAGTGGGCGCCGAGCCGGCTACGTTCAGGGTCGAGATATAGTCGAGGCTCTTGGAGTACCAGTAGGACGCCAGGAAAGTGAGGCCGTGCGCGTACTGCCGCGAAAAGGCCACTTCGAGGGCGTGATAGGTGGAACTGGAGTTATCGGCAAGCAAGCCGACCGATCCATAGTCGCACAGGCCGGCGGAGTTGCAGGTGGTGTACTCACGGTGTTGGTTGTTGTTATTCGCGTTGACGCCCGGTCCGTAGATTGTGGGATTGGCTTCGATAAAGCGCGGCAGATGCGTGCCTTTGTTGCCCACGTAGCGAACGTCGAGCAGATAATCGTTGGCGATGTTCCGCTCGATGGACAGATTCCAGTTCTGCGAGTACGGCGGACGCATTCCCGACTGCACCGTAAGCACGGTGGCCGGCGCGACGAACGTCTGGCTGCCGAACGGTGTTCCCCCGCCGCCATAGGGATTGGCCAGGTTGAAGCCCGGACCGGGCAACTGGTACGCCTGCGTCCACGGCAGCGCGCTGATGGCGGCCTGCAGCGGACCTCCGCTTCCGTTGGTGAAGCCGTCGTAGAAGATGCCGTAACCGGCACGCACAATGGTCTTGTTGCCGCCGAACGGATCCCAGGCGAGGCCCACGCGCGGCATGAATTCGCGATAATCGACGGCAGCGATGCCTGCCGGTACGCCCGGATCGCCGGGGAACAGCAGGCCCTCCGGTGCATTCGGATAGATCTTCGATTGCGTGCCCGGAGCCCACGCATTCATGCGATTCCGAATGTCCACGTAGGGCGTATTGACCTCATACCGCAGGCCGAGGTTGAGAGTCAGGCGCGGATTGATCCGGTACTCATCCTGCGCGTACCCCGCGCCGACCCACTTACGAAGCCCGCGGTCGAACTGGCCGCCGCCCTGGAAGAACTGTACCGATTGCCCCAGCAGGAAACTGGCGAAGGAATCGCTGGCGGGGAAAGGAGCGAAGACGAAGAAGCCGTTCGTCGCGATTCCAAAAACGGCATTGATCTGCTGGCGGGTGAGGTCTGCGCCGAACTTGAGGTTGTGCCGGCCGCGGGTGAGGGCCAGCGAGTAAGACCCCTGGTAATCGTTTTGATACGTGTTCTGCGGACCGGTGATGGGATTGCCCAGGGAAGCATAGCCGCTCACGATCAGGTACGGAGCGCCCTGATTCAACGCGAGCGTGGGCTGGTATTGGAACCCGAGGCTGCTGCCCGGTGTGTGATTGACCGCCTGTCCGTTGAGGAACTCATTGCGGAGAAAAGACGCGCGAACGGTCTGCACAGTCCGGGGCGAAATCAGGTGGACCCAGGAAACTGTGGCGGAGTTGGTGACAATGTCGTCGGTGACTGGAAATCCGGGGACGCCCGCCCCGGCGATGGGCAACGGGTCGAACTGGTGCAGAGACGATGCGGAGTATCGCGCAAAGAGCTGGTCCCTGGTGCTGAAGTAGTGATCCAGGCGGAAGCCGCCCTGGTCATAGTTGTTCGATCCGAGTTGGGTGGATTCGAAAACATTGGCGCCGATATTGGGCAGCGGATATAGTTTCTCCGCTTGAATGGCGATGGGGTTCTGGAGGAACGAGGGGATCTGGTTTCCCGGGAATGGCTGGCCCGTGAATTCGTTGATCAGGGGAGCCGGCTGCCCGGAGGCTGGATCGGTGAGTCCGGAGAAATCGCCGTTCCGCTGCGCCGCGGTAGGCACGATGGCGGCTTGTGTCGTGCCCGCGGAATCGCGCTGGCCCTCATAGTAGGCGAAGAAAAAGTCCTTGTCCTTGCGAACCGGTCCGCCCAGGGTGGTGCCGAATTGGTTCCGGTGCAGCGGTTCGGTTTGCGAAGCGAAGAAGTTGCGCACGTCCATGGCATTGTTACGCAGGAATTCGTAAACATCGCCATGAAAGCCGTTGCTTCCGGACTTGGTGACTACCGATGTGGTGGCGCCGCTGGTACTGCCGTATTCGGCGGGCGCGTTCAAGGTGAGAATGCGGAACTCGTTGACGGCGTCTACGGGTGTGCGCAGGGCATATCCGCCATTCACGCTGTCCACGTTGCCGGCGCCATCGAGCAGATAGTTGTTGGATTCGGGCCGTTGCCCGTTGACCGCATAGGCCTGTCCGCTGCGCGCGATGCCACCGGCCTGGGCAAGGCCCGCGGTCATGGGGGCGACTCCGGGTTGCAGCAGGCCGAGTTGCGTGAGGTCGCGACCGTTCAGGGGAAGATCCACGGCCTGGCTGGCCGAGACGACGTTGCCGAGAGTCGGCGCGAGATCCAACGTGGCGCCGTTGCCGCGGACGTTCACTTCGGTGTGTCCCGCTGCCACTTCGAGCCGGACGGGTACGCGCACGGTGCGGCCGATATCAATGTGGATGGCCGACGCCGTAAAGACCGCAAAGCCGGGCGCGCCCGCGCTCAAGTCATATTCGCCCGCCGGCAACGACGAGAAGTGGAAAGTCCCCTCTCGGGTAGAGAGCTGTTTGCTCGTGAAACCGGTCTGGTGGTTGGTAACCGTGACCGCGGCGGCGGACACAACACCTCCGGACGTGTCTTTGATTTCGCCTTCGAGGACGCCGACCGGATCTTGCGCGCGCGCAAACCAAGCCAGCGAGAGCAGTAGCAACGTTCCAAATTTCCCTGAGTGCATAGAAGATTGGAGCGATTCTAACGGAAGTGTCCGAGCAGAACAATAACCGAAAACTACTAGGAGAAGTAAATTGTCCGCGAGGAGATAGTCGGTTTCGATTAGTGCCGGCCCGGCGAGTTTCGTGTATTCTCGGTTAGAACATTTGGGAGGGGGGACTTATCCGTGCAGCCTGCCACGGCGTTCGCCGTGAATGAGCACAGTATTCGCTATGAGGGATGGCGCGTGGCCGTGGCGTCCTCCATTTGCGTGCTGGTCAGCTTCGCATCGCTTCTGGTTTATACGTTCGCCATTTTCCTCAAGCCCCTTGCCGCCGAATTCGGCTGGTCGCGCGAGGCGGTCTCGGCGGCGTTCGGCATCGCGGCGCTGGCGGTGGCGGCATGCTCGCCGCCGCTTGGCTGGCTGCTGGATCGCTATCCGGCACGGCGTATCATTCTGCCCTGCCTGACTATCTTCGGATGCGCGTTCGCATCGCTGTCGCTGATGACGCGCCATCTGTGGCAACTCTACGCCACCTTCCTGATTCTGGGTATTGTGGGCAACGGAACGGCGCACCTGGCATACTCCCGCGCACTGACCACGTGGTTTCAGGAACGCCGCGGCGTAGCTTTTTCCATCCTGCTGGGCGGCGGCGCGCTGGGCGCAATGATTCTTCCTCCGGTCGCGGAAGCCCTGATTCGTACCGTGGGTTGGCGGGCTTCGTTCGCCATTCTCGGCGCCGCCGTTCTGGTCATCGGTCTGCCCTGCGGCGCACGCATCCGTGCGCGTTCCCGCTTTACTCATTCCGCGTCCCTGGCGGCTGCCGGCGCCTCGGTGAGCGAGGGATTGCGCTCGCGGATTTTCTGGATCATCGTCGTCGAGCTGTTTCTGATCTCCGTGAGCCAGAACGGCGCCATCACGCATCTTTCGGCGCTGCTCACCGATCGCGGGATTTCCGCCGGGAAGGCCGCCCTGGCAGTTTCGTCGATGGGGGGCGCAATCCTCGCGGGCAGGCTGATTACGGGCTGGCTGTTGGACCGCTACTTCGCACCGCGCGTCGCGGCCTGTCTTTTCGCGATCTCCGCGGTGGGCACGTACCTGCTGGCCGGCGCACAATCTCTCCCGGTGGGCATCGAGGCCGCCGCGCTCATCGGCTTCGGGATGGGCGGAGAAGGCGATGTTACGCCGTATTTGCTTTCCCGATATTTCGGACTGAGATCGTTCTCCACCCTATACGGATTCACGTGGACCGCCTACGCCATCGCCGGCGCGGTTGGCCCCGTCATCATGGGCCGCGCCTTCGACGCCACGGGATCTTATAGCGGGCTGCTGGTACGGCTCGCCGAGGTAACGCTGGTGGCGGCATCGCTGATGCTGTTACTGCCGCGCTACAAGGCGTAGCCGTCCTTACATAGGACTGGACATCGAGGGCGGCGCGGCATCCGGGGCGCTACCCCAGCTTTTATTGGGCGCAGGACCCATCTGAAATACGAGTTTGCCGCCGCTGGCGATGTCCGCGTGGCTGAACCAGGGTTTGTTCAGCGGCTTGCCGTTCAACGTGGCCGATTGGATATAGATGTTTTTATCCGAGTTATTGTTCGCGACGATCACGAAGTCTTTGCCATTGCCGAGATGGATGGTGACCTCGTCGAAAATGGGGCTGCCGATGATGTACTCGGGACGCGCCGGGTCCACAGTATAAAAGCCCATGGCGCTCATCACATACCACGAAGAGGTCGAGCCCTGGTCATCCATGCCGGGAAACGCCAATCCGTACTTATCGCTGCCGTACATTTCCTTGAGAATCCGGCGCGACAGTTCCTGCGTCTTCCACGGCTGACCGCCCCAGTCGTAGTAATAGGGCGCCTGCTGGTCGGGTTGATTGCCCTGCACATACTGCCCCACCATGCCGGTGCAGTCGCGGCAAATCCCCTTGGGCGCGTAAGGCGTGTTAAAAAACTCGTCCAGTTTGGCGTCGAACTTGTCGCGGCCGCCCAACAGATTCATCAGACCCTGCACATCGTGCGGCACCAGC